>CAZTBU010000015.1:0-42963 GCA_964612545.1 uncultured Clostridia bacterium
CGTCACCCTGCCCCGCCCGCACGTTCTTTCGCAGACTAAGGGCGGCACGAGCCCGCAGGGCGAAGTAGCTTGCCGAAGGGTCACCTTATTATTCTGCGGTGATGGTTCGGCAAGCTCACCATGACGATTTGGAATGGGTCACCATGACGATTCAAAGTAAAGGGGCGGCCGATGGCCGCCCCTCTAGAAAGGAGTATTGCCCGCTCATTCCGGGCACCGAATTATGGAAAAATCAAATTTCCGCTTATGCCTCTGCAACGGCCAAAGCCCACCCATTATCCGAATCCGTCATGGTAAGCGTCTTACTATCCTTTGTCGTTACGGTATTTCCACTTTCAAGAACGGTTTCGTTGTCTTTGATGACGTCCTTTCCTTCGGGGGCGCTTGAAGGCCGCTCGCTGTAGATGACGTTTTGGCCAAACGTGCAGGTCTTAAAGTCAATGGAGACTTCGCACGGGGTCTTATATGCATCACCTTCCGCATACATAAATCCGATATCTGCCCAAATTGTACCTACGTTTTCTGCTGCCTTCGTGGTGGTGATGTTCTTAAGTGTAACGTTCGTCGCCTTTGCAAGCGAAATGCCGCATTTTGCATGCATGGTGATTGTAACGTTATCGACCGTCACATCGTTCACGCCGTGCAGATTCAAACCGTGGCCCGCATTGCCTTCGATCACGGCATTTTTCAGGGTGAAACCTTCGACAATATCCGTCTCGTTGTCGAGTTTTGTGACCTTGAGGGCGGAGACATCGCCACTATCACTGCCGCAAGTAATCTTTACGTTTTCGATAGAGCATCCGTTGCCGCTCACTTCGAAGCCCGCCTGACCGCTGCAAGTAAAGGTGGATGCGTCGATTGTGGTTTTGATCTCTCCACCTTCTTCTACCGTGCCTTCAATGTGCACATTATCGGCTTCCAGTTTGAACTGCTCGTTTGCAGTCGCGGTGTAGGTGCCCGCCGCTAGGGCAAGGGTGAACCCGCTCCCTTCGGCGCCCGACAAACAGTCTCTATATGTCTGAAGCGAGCCCAGAACCGCAAGGAACTCCGCGCCGTTCTTGACGTGAATCTTGCCGCCCAAAACAATCTTTGCTCCCTCTTCCTTGGTGGGATCACCGGTGAGGACGGGCTCATTGGCACCATAACCTACATAGTAGCTCATGAACTTCGACGCTTCATTCGGGTTGAACTCTGTACCGAAGTTAAGCGTGACAACTGCGTCTGCAAGCACTTTGGCACCCGTGATTGTGGGGCTGCTGGCGGGGGCGTCGGGGTTGCCGACGAGCATACCCGTAAATGCGCCGATTCCGGGATATGCTTCTTGGTCATTCCCTTCATAGGTTACGGTAATTTCCCCGCCAAGATTGACGTTTTCGAGGTGGGTGTGTTCGTCGCAATGTCCTACGAAGATACCCGCCTGCGAGCCGCTCGCAGTGGCGTTTTTAATCGTGAGGTTGCGGATCGTGCCGTTGCCGAACCAACCGACAAAGCCGCTCCAGCCATTCCCATCGGTCTTCCCGAACTTGACATTGGTTATCGTGGAGCCGTGGCCGTCGAAGTTGAAATTCGCGCCC
The DNA here is from genome assembly GCA_964612545.1 of uncultured Clostridia bacterium. Lineage (GTDB taxonomy): Bacteria > Bacillota > Clostridia > Christensenellales > Borkfalkiaceae > Gallimonas. Next base: position 1,575 of record CAZTBU010000015.1, read on the forward strand.
GACAGGGGAGCAAACTCTTCTTTGCCCTTGAAATCGAAAGTCGTGTTCTCCGCGAAGTTGATGGTCGTCAAGAAACTACCTTTAGCCCCCGCTGAGTCACGCAGGAATTCATCGTCCGCCTGCAACTGACTAATGCCTTTAAGCTGGTCCACGGTGTAAACGGTTGCGGAGGAGATATATGGCTTGTCATAGCAAAAGCTATATGCAACGTCGTTGAGTTTACCGTGATATCTGACGTTTTCCACAGTGTTGCCCGTGGCCTCAATATAATTCTTGGCACGCTCGATTCCGTCACTCGTGTTGCATTCTTCAGCGTTGCCCAAAATGGCGCTTGTAAGTTTTACGTCATTCTTCACGGTCGTCTCGAAGGTGTAGCTGTTGGGCGCCTCGATTGTAATGTTGTTCACGGCATTGTCCTTGATACTCCTCGGGTACTTCTCGTACTGAGTATTTTCCGAACTATAGGTGAACACCTGTCCGACGATGCCGCCGATCGCGATCATAGCGATACCGCCACTTTCTCCTTCATTTTTAATGTACTTTGTGTCCGCGTTGCATTCGACGGTGCCGTTCACAAACGCGCACCCCACGACTCCCACACCGGCATTGAGATAACCCACTATGCCGCCAACCTTGCGGGTACCGCTGACGGTGACGCCGAAAACGCGGCAATTTTTAATAACTTCTTTGACCGTACTGCTGGTGTTCGAATACGTGTTACCGATGATGCCACCCACCTTGTCGCCGTCCAAACTGCTAGAGGGCTGTGCATAGGTGCCCATGATGTAACTTTCGGCATTGCCGAAGACGGCGCAATTCTCAATAACACCGTTGCCGTTGCAGCCATAGCCTGTGATACCTCCAACCGAGAAGTTGCCGTCAATCTTGATTACGCCCCTCACGGTGACATTGGAAATTGACCCACGATTACTGTTGCCCGCAACGGCGCCGACATACTGTTGTCCGTTGAGGTTGACATTCTCAATAGTGAAATTCTTCACATCGGCGGGGGTATCAAGTTGTCCGAACAACCCGTACCTACCATCACCGACATTAGTTGCCGTGGACTTGGTTACCACAAGATTGGAAATCGTCTTGTTCTGCCCGTCGAAGGTGCCTTGGAAGGAATGAGCGCTCGTTCCGATAGGCGTCCATTCTTCATTGTTAAGGTCGATATTGTTTACAAGCTTTACGGTGAGTTTTGCGTAGTTTTTTGCGGTGAGTTTGAGGTTTTCCTCGTCGGCGCCGTTCACCGTCTTTGCAAAGTATTTGAGCCCGTTTGCGCTGGAAATTTCATAGGTCGGAGCCTCTTGGTCTCCGTTTTCTTTGATGACGATCTTCTCCACAAAGCCTTCCGAGGGCTTGAAGTCAAGCTCGTTCTCGCCCTCGTATTTGGCCGTGCCCGAACCGATCAGCGGGTGGTTCTTTTGGCTTTGGTCCTCGAGTTCGGTATCCGCCTCCGCCAACTGCACGTTAATATCTTCAACGGTGACTTCTCCCGTGGCACTGCCCACGAGCGCGCCGACTTTGGCGTCTTTGGTGCTTTCGCCCGTTTTGATGACGCTGTTTTCCACTTTAATGCCCGAGAGCTTGAGATTGCCCTTTGCCTCGGCCACGAGAATGCCCGCGTTGCCGCTTTCCGGCGGCGTAATCTCCGCATCTGCAAGCGTCACGTTCTTGATCGTCACGCCGCCTTCCGTCTCGCCCGTCACGCCGAACAGAGCCGCATTCTCGCCTTGCGCCTTCAGGTTGGAAATCGTGTGCCCTTCGCCGTCGAACGTGCCCTTGAAAGGATGATCGCTCGTCCCGATCGGCGTCCATGTATTTTCTATCGTTTCAAAAACAGACGCCTCGGCGGGTTCTTTGGGGAAAATGATATTCGCCTTGAGGTGGACTTCCTTCCCCGTATAATCGGTGCCGCTATTCACGCTTTTCGCGAATTTGAACAACTGCTCCAAGGTGCGGATATTGATTTGGTCCTCTTGCGCCTCCTCGCGCATGAGCTCTTCCCATGTGCCTTCGGCTGTATACCTGTACAGAACGGTGCCCGCGCCCGTGCCGTCAAGCCCGTCGGAAACGCTGAAGTAGAGGTCGCCCTCTCCTACATCCTCCTGCCACACTTCCTTATTGTCGTCGGGCGCGCCTGTGCCGTAGAAGACATGCACCCCGTTTTTGCCGTCTGTGCCCTTGATCGAGCCGAGCTTTTGCCAACTGTTTTTTTCCTCGGTTGTCTTTTGATAAATGTCGAAGGTTGTGATATCGAGATAGAAATCCCCCTTCATCGAATTATCGAGGGAGCCGTCTTCCAAAACATTGGGGTCCCCTTTACCCGAGAACCATACCACGCCGTCACGGCCCTCCAGCTTCAGGACTTCATTCCACGTGTTTTCGTCCTTTTGGTAGAGCTTGTGATTTTGCGTGTCGAGATAGAGGTCGCCCTGCGTGCCCTCGGTATCCGCCGGCTTGCCCGCGCCGCTGTACAGCGCCGTCGGCTCCCAGCCGCCTTCCGCCGTCTTGACGTATGCCTTCAGCGATTCGGTGTCGAGATAGTAATCTCCCGCGTTCCCGAGGTCTTCGGCAGGCGCCGTGGTGCCGTAGAGGTAGCTGCCGCCCGCGGCGGTTTCGCCGTCCGCATTTCCGCACGCGCTGAAAATCCCCAGCGAGAGTACGAGAGCGAACAGGCACACAAGCACCGCAAGCAACGTAATGCGTTTTTTGCTTTTCACTTTTCTTTTCTCCTTTCTGAGTTTTTCGGCTTGCGGCTCCCTTTTTCCACACAAGCGGTTTCGGGGGGGCGCAATCCCATCCTCTCTATTCTACCACGCCCCCCCCCCCCCTCGTCAAGCGTTTTTTACACCAAATTTTTATTTTTTCATAAAAATTTCTTATACTTCTTCCCTTTTTCGGCAAAAAAGTTATCCACAGCTTTTTTTTCCGCCGCGCCGTAAAAAAAAACACCCCGCAGGGTGTTTTCACGCGATAATATCAGACAAGTTCGATGATGGCGGATTCCGCGCCGTCGCCGCGGCGCTCGCCGAGGAGATAAATCCTCGTGTAACCGCCGCCCTGACCCAACTCTTCCTTCCGCTGCGCATATTTAGGCGCAATTTCATCGAAAAGTTTTTCCATCAAAGGGTGTTGATGGTCTGCCGTGCGCTTTTTGAAGTCGCTCTTCTTTTCATTGAATTCCTTCACTTCGGGCAGGTCATACGTCTTGGCCATGACCGCGCGGCGGGCGGCAAGCCTCTTCGGGCCGTCTTTATAGGATTTGATCTTGATCTGCTTGCCTTTCTTGTCTTTTGTGATTTTTTCGACCTCCACGACGTCGTCATAGGAATTGACGGCCTTTGTGATGAGCTTTTCCACATAGGGCTTAAGCTCCTTGGCTCTCGCCTGCGTCGTTTCGATTTTCCCGTACCAAAGGAGCTGGGACGCCTGATTTCTCAAAATCGCGAGCCTCTCCTTTGTGGGTCTTCCAAGTTTACCGGGCATCTTTTAATCCTCCTTTTTTTCAAGCGAAAGACCGTACTGTTCGAGTTTCTGCATGACTTCGTCGAGAGATTTTTTGCCGAGGTTCCGCACCTTCAGCATCTCATCTTCCGTCTTGCGGATAAGGTCTTCCACGGTGTGAATGTTTGCACGTTTCAAACAGTTGTATGAACGGACGGAAAAGTCCATGTCTTCAATCTTCATGTTGAGGATCTGCTGCTGCTTGTCGTCATCCGTTTTCACGAGAATGTCCATATCTTTGATGGTATCCGAAAGGTTGACGAACAGGGCGATATGATCCTGCATGATCTTTGCGGCAAGCGATACGATCTCCTTCCCCGAGAAAGTGCCGTTCGTCCAGACTTCGAGGGTAAGCCTGTCATAGTCGATATTTTGGCCGACGCGGGCGGGTTCCACCTGATAATTGACCTTCTGCACGGGCGTATAAATGGAATCGATGGGAATATAGTCGATCACGGGCTGTTTATTGTCTTTTGCGGGATGATACCCTCTGCCGCGCCCGAAAGTGATCTCCATATCGAGCTTTCCGCCCGCATCTACGGTGCAGATATACTGATCGGTATTGACGATTTCGATCTCCGCATCCTGCGAAATGTCCGCCGCGGTCACCACGGCGGGACCCGCCACGGAAAGCCGCAAAGTCTTGGAAAATTCCTTATCGGTCACTCTTGTCTTGACGGCGAGAAGTTTGAGATTCAGAATGATTTCGGTAACGTCCTCTTTGACGCCGGGAATGGAGGAAAACTCGTGTTTTACGGTCCCGTCCATAAACCTGATTCCCTGCGCCGCGGCCCCCGGGAGGGCGGAGAGCAGGATCCTTCTCAAACAGTTGCCGATCGTAAGGCCGAAACCCTTTTCGAGCGGTTCAACGACAATCTTCGCATAAGATTTTTCTTCGTTTTCCGTGACCTCGATTCTGGGCATATCCATTTCTATCACAGGGCTACCTCCTTTGGGTTACTTGGAGTAGAACTCGACGATCATATGTTCCGCGATCTGGCCGTCTACATCTTCGCGGGCAGGAAGTGCCAAAATTTTGCCTTCCAGCTTCTCCGGATCGAATTCAAGCCACTTGGGCATGTTCCCGACCTTCATCCCTTTGATCTGCTCAAAGAATTTGTTATTCCTTCTGGTTTCCTTGACGGCTATGACGTCCCCCGCCTTCACGCTGTATGAAGGAACGGTAACCGTCTTGCCGTTGACGGTGAAGTGCGCGTGGTTCACAAGCTGCCTTGCCTGCGTGCGCGACACGCCGACGCCCATGCGGTAGACCACATTGTCGAGCCTTCGTTCGAGAAGGGAGAGCATATTTTCGCCCGTGACGCCCTTCATGCGGTCCGCAATCTCATAATATTTGCGGAATTGCTTCTCCTGAACGCCGTAGATGCGCTTCGTCTTCTGCTTCTCGCGGAGCTGAAGCCCGTACTCGGAGACCTTCTTCCTGCCCGCGCCGTGCTGCCCGGGAGGAAGGGGGCGCTTATTGAAGGGGCATTTTTCCATATAACATTTTTCGCCCTTTAAAAAGAGCTTGTTGCCCTCGCGTCTGCAGAGCTTGCATTTTGCGTCTCTATATACTGCCATATCGGTTTCCTCCTGTTATACTCTTCTGCGCTTGGGCGGGCGGCATCCGTTGTGGGCAATGGGCGAGACGTCCGAAATAAGCGTCACTTCGAGATCGCAGTTCGCAAGCGCGCGGATTGCGGATTCCCTGCCTGCGCCGGGGCCCTTCACATAGACCTCGACGGAGCGGAGCCCGTGTTCCTTGGCGGCTTTGGCCGCCGACTCCGTTGCCATCTGCGCCGCAAAGGGAGTTCCCTTTCTCGATCCGCGGTATTTCAGGGAGCCCGCGCTCGCCCACGAGATGACATTGCCGCTCATGTCCGTAAAGGTAACGATGGTATTATTGAAAGTAGATTGGATATGGACCTGCCCTCTGTCTACCTTTTTCAGTTCTTTCCGCTTGCGCGACGCAACTGTTTTTTTCTTCTCAGCCATTTGTCTTTACTCCTTACTTCTTCTTGTTCGCGACGGTGCGGCGCGGGCCCTTACGGGTTCTCGCGTTGCGCTTGGTGCTCTGCCCGCGGACGGGCAAGCCCTTTCTGTGGCGGACGCCGCGATAGCATCCGATTTCCATCAGACGCTTGATGTTCATACTCACCTGACCTCTGAGCTCGCCCTCCACGGTGTAGTGGTGGTCTATATATTCCCTGAGCTTCGAGACGTCGTTTTCATCGAGATCCTTGACTCTCGTATCGGGGTTGATACCCGTCTCCGCGAGGATCTTTTTCGACGTGGTGAGACCGATTCCGTAAATGTAGGTAAGACCGATTTCGATTCTCTTTTCTCTCGGCAAATCCACACCGGCAATACGTGCCATTGACTGTAACCTCCATGTTTTCGGTAAAAAATTTCTGTTTTTATATGGCGTCGCCTTCCCCGCTTCGGTAGTGGAAAATGCCTTATCGGGGTGCGTTTATTTTCGGGTCCGCTTTTAAGGCGCAAAGCAAGCCGACTTTCCGCACTGAGGCGTGCGGAAATTCAGCCCGAATTGCCTATTCCATGCGTTTTCCGGAACGCATTTCTTTCATTATACCAAATTTTTACGGACAAGTCAACCAATTTTCAGCCCTGTCTTTGTTTATGGCTTTTGTTTTTGGAGCAAATGACCATCACTTTGCCGTTTCTCTTGATTACCTTGCACTTATCGCACATAGGTTTTACGGAAGGTCTGACTTTCATTGATGTTTACCTCGTATAGTTTTATTTCGCTTGCCCGTGCGGAATCCGCTTCCGCCGCAGGCGCCCCGGTCCGCCGCACGCGCGCTTTCATATCCTTCAGAGCGGTCCCGCGGAGCGGAAAGGCCGCAAATTGCGCACGGCCGCCGCGACGGATATTTCTTTTCGCAAAAAAGAAATGTCCGTAATGTTTTTCAGTTCTTCGATCTCCACGTGATACGCCCTTTCGTCAGATCGTAAGGGCTCATTTCGAGCTTGACTGCGTCGCCCTCGATAATGCGGATATAATTCATTCTCAGCTTCCCGGAGATGTACGCCGTGATGATGTGGCCGTTGGAAAGCTTCACCCTGAATGTCGCGTTGGGAAGCGCCTCGATGACCCTGCCCTCTGCTTCGATAACGTCGTCCTTCGACATAATACCTCCGTTAAAGCGTCAGAATCTCGACGCCGTCCTCGCGTACGACGAGGGTATTCTCATAATGCGCCGCGCACTTTCCGTCCGCCATGACGGCCGTCCAGCCGTCGTCCTTCACCCTGACCCGCCAGCCGCCCGCGGCGATCATCGGCTCCACGCAGATGACCGTGCCCGCTTCCATTCTCGGCCCCGTGCCCCGCTTCCCGTAATTGGGAACGGAGGGCTCCTCGTGCATTTCGCGCCCGATACCGTGGCCCGTGTAAGAGCGGATAACGGAAAATCCGTTGCTCTCGGCGTGCTTCTGGACCTGATAGCCGATATTGTAGAGCGGCATGCCCGCCTTGAATCCCTCTATGCCCTTGAAAAAGCATTCCTCGGCGACGCGGACAAGCTTATCGTTCTCCGCACAGGTCTTCCCGATGCGGAAAGTCCTCGCGCCGTCGCCATGGAAACCGTTCTTGTAAGCGCACAGGTCAACGCTTACGATGTCTCCCTCTTCGAACACTCTGCCGTCGGGAATGCCGTGCACAACGACTTCGTTGACGGAGACGCATGCGCTTGCGGGATAGCCGCAGTAACCGAGGCAGCTCGGTTCCGCGCCCTCCGCCTTGATGAAGCGGTAGACGAGATCGTCCACTTCCTTCGCCGTCATGCCCGCGCCGATATGTTCACCGACATATGCGAGGCAATCCCTGACGATGCGGCAGGGCTCGCGCATGAGCTCTATTTCACGTTCTGTCTTGGGCTGTATTGTCATTGCAACTTGTCGAGGACCTTGACGATTTCCCCGAAGAGAACTTCTGCGGGCGCTTCGCTGCCCGTGAAGTTGAAGATAAGGCCCTTTTGGCCGTAATAGTCAATGAGGGGCGCCGTCTGTTCATTGTAGACGGAGAGCCGCGCGCCGACAGTTTCGGCATTGTCGTCCTTTCTCTGGTAGAGTTCGCCGCCGCACTTTGCGCAGGACGTTGCTCCGTTCAGAGTGGAAACATGATAGCTTTCGCCGCATTCCCTGCAAACCCTTCTGCCGCAAAGGCGGTCCATCAAAAGCTTATGATCGATGTTGATATTGACAACACCGTCGATCTTCGCAAAGGAATCGAGCTGTTCGGCCTGATACAGATTGCGGGGGAACCCGTCGAGCAGATAGCCGTTTTTGCAGTCGTCCCACGTCAGTCTGTCCTTGACGATGGCGACGGTCACCTCATCGGGAACGAGCAAACCTTTGTCCATATAGGACTTTGCAAGCAGGCCGATCTCCGTCCCCATTTTGAGGTTGGCACGGAAAATATCGCCCGTGGAGATATGGACGATGCCATACCGGTCTGCGATCTTTGTCGCCTGCGTGCCCTTTCCTGCGCCGGGCGCGCCGAGTAAAATGAGTTTCATGGTTGCTCCTTCACGGATATCATTTCTTTTCGGAGAATACCCCTCCCGTCACTCCGTGACACCCACCCCCGGGGGCGGGCAAGGGACGGACGGGCAAAGAAATGTCCGAAACTTTCTTACTTCAGGAATCCCTTGTATTGCTTCATGGAAATCTGCGCTTCGAGCTGTTTGTGGAATTCCAACGCAACTTCGACGACGATCAGAATACCTGTCGTGGAGAAGACGTTGACAAGGTCCTGTCCTGCCCAAGAGAACATCACCGAAGGGATGAACGCCATAAGAGTCAGGAAAATTGCACCGAACAGCGTGATGCGCTTGTTGATCTTGTCGAGATATTGCGCCGTGGGCTTACCGGGACGGATGCCCTGAATGAAGCCGCCGTTCTGCTGGATGCTTCTCGAAATGTCCTCCGGATTAAACTGGATCTGCGCATAGAAAAACGCAAAGACAAAAATGAGAACTGCCAGAACAAGCGCATAGATGACCTGACCGTACCAATGGGGCGAGCTGCCCGAGAAATAATTCTGCCACCACGCCAGTTCGTCGCTCCACGAGGGGACGAGGCTCATGATCATGGACGGGAAGGAGATGATCGCGAAGGAGAAGATGAGAGGCATGACGCCGCCGCCCGTGATCTTCATGGGGATCGAGGATGACTGCGCGGCCATCATTCTGTTGCCGCGGATCTGCTTCGCATAGCTGATCGGGACCTTCCTCTCCGCGAGGTCTACAAACGTGACCGCAAAGAAGATGACGACCGCGAGCACAATAAAGAGAGCGATGTTCCAGAGCTGGTTCACATCCTGCGGAACGCCGATGCCGAACACAACCTTGAACTTTTCGACGATCGCGATGCCTGCCGTCGAAAGGATGCCGATGAAGATAATGAGAGAAATGCCGTTGCCGACGCCTAAATCGGTGATACGTTCGCCGATCCACATGACAAGGCATGCGCCCGCCGTGTACACCACCGTCATAAAGATTCCCGCAATCCACATTGCGCCCGTCGTGCCGATGGCCTCGCCGCCGAACAGATTCGTCTGGATCGCATTCTGGTTGTTGCCGAAGAGGACGATGATGCCGACGGACTGGACGACCGCGAGCACGATCGTGATGATGCGCGTGAGATTGGTAATCTTGCGCGTGCCCTCCTCGCCCTGTTTCGACCATCTCTCGAGGGCGGGAATGCCCACCGTCAGAAGCTGGACGATAATGGAAGCGTTGATATACGGCCCGATGCCGAGCGCAAAGAGGGTGCCGTTTGCAAGCGCACCGCCCGATATACCGCTCATGAGAGCGAGGAAGTCGTTCCCCGTGACGGCGGTCTCGAAGCTGGAGCGCAGAAGCCCCGGAACGGGTATATAGCACCCCAAACGGAACACCAAAAGGAGAAGGAACGTCAATAAGAGTTTCTTCCTGATGTCTTTATTGCGAAAGGCGTTTTTTATCGTTTCAAACATAGTTGACTCCTTTCTGCATCAAGCGAAAAGTTCACTCGATGACTTCCGCCGTGCCGCCCGCTTTCTCGATGGCCTCTTTTGCGGCCGCGGAAAATTTCGACGCACGCACGGTGAGTTTGACGGAGAGCTCTCCGCCCGCGAGTACTTTCAGCCCGGCGTTGTTCTTGACTTCTTTGGCAAGACCGTTTTCAAGAACATAACCGTAATCCACAACGGTCCCTTCGGGAAGATCGTTGAGCCCGGAAAGGTTTACGATGACGTACTCTTTTTTCCATTTGTTGTTGAAACCGCGCTTGGGGATCCTGCGGGCAATGGGCATTTGACCGCCTTCGAACCCCGGCCTTACGCCGCCGCCCGAACGTGCCCACTGGCCCTTGTGGCCCTTGCCGCTCGTCTTTCCGAGCCCGGACCCGATGCCGCGCCCGAGACGCTTCGCGGGGATTCTGGCTCCCTCTGCGGGAGATAATGTATCGATTCTCATTCCTTGTCTCCTTAAACGCTCTCCACCTTCACAAGGTGCGCCACCTTTTTGACCTGCCCCATGTTGGCGGGCGTGTCTTCAAGGATGTTGTACGAACGGATCTTCCTGAGCCCGAGCGCCGCAACAGTCGCCTTCACGGATTCGATTTGGCCGTTGGTACTCTTTACGAGCGTAACTTTGATTTTTGCCATCCCATGCGCCTCCTTATATGATTTCCCCGACGGTCTTGCCGCGGAGCGCCGCGATCTCTTCCGCCGTTTTGAGGGATGCAAGGCCCGCGATGGTGGCCTTGATACAGTTGCCGGGATTCTGCGTGCCGTGGGACTTGGTGCGGATATTCTTGATGCCCGCGGCCTCCATGACCGCACGGACGGGCCCGCCCGCGATGACGCCGGTACCTTCGGCGGCGGGAAGCATCAGAACGGCACCCTTGCCGAAGCGGCCTAAAATTTCGTGGGGGATGGTCGTTCCGACGATCGGAACGGTGATCATATTCTTCTTGGCGGCCTGCGTCGCCTTCTCGATCGCCTCGGGAACTTCCTTGCTCTTCCCTTGGCCGTAGCCCACTTTGCCGTTGCCGTCCCCTACGACGACGATCGCCGCAAAACGCATGTTTTTGCCGCCCTTTACCGTCTTGCTGACGCGGTTGATCGCGATGGTCTTTTTGACGAGCCCGTCGTCCTGTTCCTGTCTTCTTTGAGGCCTGTTTTCTCTTGCCATTTTGTTTTTTCCTCCCCTCAGAAATTGAGCCCGGCTTCACGTGCGCCGTCTGCGAGCGCCCGCACGCGCCCGGTGTAGTGATAGCCGCCTCTGTCGAACACGACGTCGGTGATTCCCGCGCTCTTCGCGCGTTCGCCCGCGATCTTGCCTACAATCTTCGCCGCCTCCGTCTTCGTTTTGCCTGCGGTCTCGCTCCGCACGGATTTCTCCAGCGTGGAAGCGGAGGCAAGCGTCTTGCCGTTGACGTCGTCTATAAACTGCACATAGATATTATTCGTGCTTCTGTAGACGGAAAGGCGGGGGCATTCGGGAGTTCCCGATAAATTCTTACGGACGCGGGCGTGACGGCGCTGCCTTACCGCGTTCTTATCAATTTTAGTGATCATGATTCACGCTCCTTTACTTCTTACCCTTGCCGGAAGTCTTGCCTTCCTTATGCTCGACATGCTCGCCCTTGTAGCGGATGCCGTAACCGTGATAGGGCTCGGGCTTTCTGATGGAACGGAGGTCTGCCGCGACCTGCCCCACCTTGATCTTATCTATCCCGCTGACCGTGACTTCCGTTTGGGAAGGGCAGGCAAGCGTGATGCCTTCGGGCTGGTTGAATTCGACGGGATGGGAGAAGCCGACGTTCAGGACGAGCTTATTGCCCTGCATCTGCGCCTTCCAGCCGACGCCCTTGATCTCGAGCGACGTCGTGAACCCCTCCGAGACGCCCTTCACCATGTTGGCAATGAGCGCGCGGTAGAGCCCGTGCAATGCATTGGTCTCCTTCTCTTCATCGAGCGCGACGACGTGCATTTCCGCACCCTCGTGCCTTATATCGATATTTCCCCTGACCTCGCGGGTAAGCTGCCCCTTGGGGCCCTTGACGGTGACGACGCCGTCCGTGAAGTCCACGGAAACGCCTGCGGGAACGGGAATGACCTTTTTACCGATTCTCGACATATCTTTCCCCCTCCTTACCACACATAGCAAAGCACTTCGCCGCCCACATTTTGGGCCTTGGCCTGCTTGTCGGTCATGATACCCTTGTTCGTGGAGACGATCGCGATGCCGTATCCGCCGAGTACTCTGGGCATATCCTGCGCGCCGCTGTATGTGCGCAGGCCGGGCTTGGAGACGCGCCGCAACCCTCCGATGACGGACTGTTTCGCCTCGGTGTACTTGAGCGTGATCACGATCTTGCCGTTACGGCCGTCCTCAACGTACTGCACGTCTTTCACATAGCCTTCCCCGAGAAGGATCCCGGCAATCGCCTTCTTCATGTTGGAGGAAGGGATCTCGACGGTTTCCTTCTTCACCATGAGCGCGTTCCTGATTCTTGTAAGCATATCTGCAATAGGATCTGTCATCTTCCGCCTCCTTACCAGCTCGACTTCTTGACGCCGGGGATCTGCCCCTTGTACGCAAGATTTCTGAAGCAAATACGGCATACCCCGTACTTGCGGAGCACCGCGTGCGGCCTTCCGCAAATAGAGCAACGCGTATAGGCGCGGGTTGAGAACTTGGGCGCCTTCTGTTGTTTACTGATCATTGATTTCTTAGCCATGTCTTCTTCCTCACTTCCTGAAAGGCATTCCGAGGAGTCTCAAGAGCTCTCTCGCTTCTTCGTCCGTCTTTGCCGTGGTGACGATGCACACATCCATACCGCGGATCTTTTCCACCTGATCGTATGAGATCTCGGGGAAAATAAGCTGCTCCTTGAGCCCCAGCGCATAGTTGCCTCTGCCGTCGAACGCCTTGTCCGACACGCCGCGGAAGTCACGCACGCGGGGAAGGGCGATGGACACAAGCTTATCGTAAAAATCATACATTCTTTGGCCGCGGAGCGTCACTTTGAGGCCGATATTCATGCCCTCGCGGAGCTTGAAGTTCGCAACGGACTTCGTCGCCTTGCGGTAGACGGGCTTCTGCCCCGTGATCTGCATGAGTTCCTTCTCCACGGTCTGCATGGATTTCTGGTTATCCTTGATGTCGCCGAGGCCCGTGTTGACGACGATCTTGTCGATCTTCGGGACCTCCATCACGGATTTATAGCCGAACTTCTTGATGAGTGCGGGAATGACCTCGGTCTCGTAAAAGACCTTGACCCTGTTCGGCGCTTTGGCTTCGGGCGCCGCTTCATTCTTTTCAACTTTTTTCGCCATGATTCATTCCTCCGCCCGCTCAGTCCTTTTTCTCTTCCGGGGCCGTTTCCGCCGCCTTCTGGCTGCGCTTTCTCGTGCGCTTCTTGGGAGCCTCTTCCTCCGCCGCGGGAGCCGCTTTCTTGCTCTTCTTCAGCGTTGCGGCCGTATCGAGGGGCTTGCCGCAGCCGTCCCTCCCGCCGTGGACACGCACTTTCTTCCCGTCCGCAAAGGAGTAATAAACGCGCGTGGGCTTGTTGCATGCGGGGCAAACGACCATGACATTGGAGACGTCGATATAGGACTCCTCGTTGACGATCCTGCTCGTCTCGTTGGCCTTTTTTGCCTTCTCGTGCTTAAAGACCATATTCACGCCCTCGACGATGACCCTGCCCGTTTTCGGATCGCACTTCAGGACCTTGCCCTGCTTTCCCTTGTATTTGCCCGTGATGACGAGCACATTATCATTGAGTTTAACGTTCATCTCTTAAGCCTCCTTACAGAACCTCGGGAGCGAGGGAGATAATACGCATGTAGTCTTTATCCCTGAGCTCTCTCGCGATGGGTCCGAAGATACGGGTGCCCCTCGGCTGTTTCTGGGCGTCGATGATGACCGCCGCATTGTCGTCAAAGCGGATATACGTCCCGTCCGGACGGCGGATGCCCTTTGACGTCCTTACGATGACCGCCTTCACGACTTCGCCCTTCTTCACGGCGCCGCCGGGAGTGGCCGTCTTGACGGAGGCGACGATGACGTCGCCGATGTTGCCCGTCCTGCGGAAGGAGCCGCCGAGAACGCGGATGCACATGATCTCCTTTGCGCCCGAATTATCCGCTACCTTTAATCTTGTTTGGGGTTGTATCATTTTTCTTTTTTCCTCCCGCCTTACTTCGCCTTCTCGACGATCTCGGCCACCCTCCAGTTCTTGTCTTTGGAGAGTTTCCTCGTCTCAACGATGCGAACGGTATCGCCCTCGACGCAGAGGTTCTCTTCGTCGTGCGCCTTAAAGCGGCGCGTGCGCGTGATGGTCTTCTTATAGACGGGGTGTTTGCGCTTCTCTTCCACCGCCACGACGACCGTTTTATCCATTTTGTCGGAAACAACAATGCCGACTCTTTCTTTCCTGAGATTTCTTTCCATGGTTTGCTCCTTACGCCTTTGCCTGACGTGCACGGATCTCCGTGTTCACCCTTGCGATGTCACGCTTGCACGTTCTGATCGACAGGGGATTTTCGAGCTGTCCGCTCGCGTGACGGAACCGGAGATTAAAGAGTTCGCTCTTTAAATCCTTCAGCTTCTTTTCAAGCTCGGCGTCGGTCATGTTCTTGAATTCGCCTTTCATCAGCCCTCACCGCCTTCCGAAGTATTCGCCGCGGGTGCCTCCGCAACTTCTTTCTTGATGAATTTGCACTTGATGGGCAGTTTGTGCGCCGCAAGGCGCATTGCCTCGCGGGCAACGTCCTCGGGAACGCCCGCCATTTCAAACATTACCCTGCCCGGTTTGACCACAGCCACCCAATACTCCACGCCGCCTTTGCCCGAACCCATACGGGCTTCGGCCGGGTGGCGGGTTATGGGCTTGTGGGGGAATATATCGATCCATACCTGCCCGCCGCGCTTGATGAAACGCGTCATTGCGATACGGGCGGCTTCGATCTGGTTGGATTTGATGCGCGCCGGCTCCTCCGCAACAAGGCCGTATTCGCCGTAGGCGATGAAATTGCCCTTGTTCGCATTGCCCTTCATGGAGCCGCGGTGCTGTTTTCTTCTCTTGACTCTCTTGGGGATCAGCATGATTATTTTCCTCCTTCCGCTTTCTTAGCGCCCTTGAGGACTTCGCCCTTGTAGATCCAGCACTTGACGCCGATCATGCCGAACGTGGTGTGCGCCTCGGCGAAACCGTAATCTATATCGGCACGGAGCGTCTGAAGGGGAATGGAGCCCTCGTGGTAGTGCTCGCACCCCGCGATCTCCCTTCCGTCGAGACGGCCCGAAACCTGCATCTTCACGCCCTTGACGCCCGCGCGCATCGTCCTGCCGATGGCCTGTTTGATAGCCCTTCTGAACGCGATGCGCTTTTCAAGCTGGGCGGCAACGCTCTCGGCAACGAGCTGTGCGTCCGCATCGATCTTCCTGACTTCGGTGACGTTGATGATGATCTGCTTCCCGTTCGTAAGGCGTGCAAGATCCTTCTTGATGACGTCGATCTCGGCGCCCTGCTTCCCGATGAGCACGCCGGGGCGGCCCGTCTGGATGGTGACGACGATCTTTCCCGCGGCGCGTTCGATTAGGATCTTCGAGATCGCCGCTGCGTAATATTTCTTCTTGAGAAAGGTACGGATGTCATTGTCTTCCTTCAAAAAGACGGAAAACTCTTTTTTATCGGCATACCACTGCGTATCCCATGCCTTGATGATACCTACTCTCAACCCGTGGGGATTTACTTTCTGACCCATGTTAAATTTCTCCCTTCGCTTTCTTCACGTCAAGAATGACGGTGATGTGGCTCGTTCTCTTGAGGATCGCGTGCCCTCTGCCCTTCGATACGGGCTGCATGCGCTTGAGGCTCGTTGCACCGTCCGCATAGCATGCGGCGACATAGAGGTCGCCCCTGTCCATGCCCCGGTTGTGCTCGGCATTCGCCACCGCGCTCATAAGCACCTTGTAGGTGGGAACCGCGCCGCCGTTTACACTGTTCTTAAGGATCGCCTGCGCTTCCTCCACGGACTTGCCGCGGATGAGGTCAAGAAGCGTCCTCACTTTATAGGGAGAAACTCTGATATATCTGGCGACCGCATACGGGCGGACGTCTTTCGCCGCCTGTCTCCTCTCGGTCTTCTTTTTCATGTTTCCGGCCATATCTTAACTCTCCTTACTTCTTCCCGGCGGGAGCCGTCGTCTTTGCCGCGTGTCCGCGGAACGTTCTTGTGGGAGCAAACTCGCCGAGCTTGCAGCCGACCATATCCTCGGTGATATAGACGGGCACGTGCTTCCTTCCGTCGTACACGGCGATCGTGTGCCCGACCATCTGGGGGAAGATCGTAGAAGCTCTCGACCATGTTTTGATCACTTTTTTCTCGTTCGCCTCGTTCATCGCCTCTATCCTTTGCAGGAGCTTGGCTTCGACGTAAGGCCCTTTCTTGACACTTCTCGACATTTGTCTCTTCCTCCTTTAATTGATCCTCTTGAGGATAAACTTGTTCGTGGGATTCTTCTTCTTTCTCGTCTTGTAACCGAGGGCGGGCTTTCCCCAAGGGGTTTCGGGGCCCGCATGCCCCACGGGGCTCTTGCCTTCGCCGCCGCCGTGCGGGTGGTCGTTCGGGTTCATGACGGAACCGCGGACGGTGGGACGGATACCGAGGTGGCGGGTCTTGCCCGCCTTGCCGACGCGGATGATCTCGTGCTCGAGATTGCCGACCTGCCCGATCGTCGCCCTGCACAAAAGAGGGATGAGCCTCATCTCGCCGGAAGGCATCCTGATCGTCGCGTATGCGCCCTCTTTTGCCATGATCTGCGCCGCAATGCCCGCGGCCCTCGCAATCTGTCCGCCCCTGCCGGGCTTGAGCTCGATGTTGTGGACCATCGTGCCGACGGGAATATCGGAAAGGGGCAGGGTGTTGCCCACCTTGATATCCGACCCGGGGCCGCTGACGACCTTGTCGCCGGCGTTGAGGCCGACGGGTGCGAGAATGTATCTCTTTTCGCCGTCCGCATAAGCGAGAAGGGCGATGTTTGCACTGCGGTTGGGATCATACTGGATGGACTTGACCGTTGCGGGGATCCCGTCTTTATTCCTTTTGAAATCGATGATGCGGTATTTCGTTTTATTGCCGCCGCCGATGTGGCGGACGGTGATCCGGCCGAGGTTATTTCTGCCGCCCGACTTTCTCTGGTCCTCGAGGAGGGCGCGCTCGGGCTTTGCCTTCGCTATGTCCCCATAGACGGGAACCGTCATCAGGCGCCTTGCGGCCGATGTGGGTTTATATCTCTTGATTGCCATGGTTTTTCTCTCCTTACGGGTTACGACAACGAATTGAAGAATTCGATGGGCTTACTGTCATCCGAAAGACGGACGATTGCCTTCTTCGTCGCGGGCGTGTATCCCTCACTGCGCCCCATTCTCTTCGGTTTGCCGGGAAGCGAAACGGTGTTCACGCTCTTGACCTTGACGGAAAACATTTTCTCGACGGCAATTTTGATCTGCGTCTTGTTTGCGTTTTTCCGCACTTTAAACGTATATGTTTTATCTGCGATCCCGTCATACCCCTTTTCGGTAAGGACGGGCTTTAAGATGACATCCTCGGGTAACATCAGCAATATACCTCCTCGAGTTTTTTCACGCTCCCCTTCGTAAGGACGACCTTGGCGCTGGAGACGACCTCGTAGGTGTTGATCTCATCCACGGAGAGGGTGCGGAGGGTGGGAAGGTTGCGGCTGGCGAGGATCACGTCCTTGTCGGGCTCGTCCATGACGACGACCGCGCTCCCGTCAAGCTTGAGCGCCTTCCTGACCGCTTCCATCTCTTTCGTTTTGGGAGCGGAGACCTTCACCTCGTCCACGATGATGAGTTCGTTATCGGCAAGTTTCTTGGAAAGCGCCGAGAAGAGCGCGTTCCGCTTCGCCGTGACGTTCATCTTCTTCGAGAAATCGCGGGGCTTGGGCGCAAACACGACGCCTCCCTTCGTCCACTGCGGAGCGCGGATGGAGCCCTGCCTTGCGCGGCCCGTTCCTTTCTGTCTCCACGGCTTGACGCCGCCGCCGCGCACTTCCGTCCGCGTAAGGGCGGATTTGGTGCCCTGCCTTTGGTTGCAAAGATAGGTGACTACTGCCTGATGGATAAGCGGTTCATTGTAATCCGCACCGAAGATCGCATCGTTGAGTTCGAGCGTGCCCGTCTCTTCGCCTTTGATATTGTAAACTTTTACGGTAGCCATTTGTCTCACTCCTTTACTTGCTCTTCACACTCGTCCTGAGGGTGACGATGCTGCCCTTGGGGCCGGGGACGGCGCCCTTGACGAGAATGGCGTTTCTTGCGCTATCCACGCGGACGACCTCGAGGTTGAGAACCGTGACGTTTTCAACGCCGTATTGGCCCGCAAGGTGCTTATGCTTGAATACGCGGGAAGGATCGCTGATGGACCCCATGGAGCCAGGCTCCCTGTGGACGGGGCCGACGCCGTGCGTTTCCTTCAGGCGCTGCTGGTTCCAGCGCTTGATGACGCCCG
Source organism: uncultured Clostridia bacterium (assembly GCA_964612545.1). GTDB lineage: Bacteria > Bacillota > Clostridia > Christensenellales > Borkfalkiaceae > Gallimonas. The sequence continues at coordinate 19,636 of CAZTBU010000015.1, forward strand.
TAAAGCCGTGGCCCTTGCTGACGCCCGAGACGTCCACCTTGTCGCCTTCGGCAAAGATGTCCGCCTTCACCACGTCGCCCACGCCGTAGCCCTCCATGCCGCGTATCTCCCTGAGATACTTGCAGGGCTTGACGTTTGCCTTTTTGAACTGGCCGAGATCGGGCTTTGTGAGATCCTTTTCCTTCACTTCCAGAAAGCCGAGTTTGAGGGCCGCATAGCCGTCCCTCTCCGCCGTCTTGACCTGTACGACGGGGCAGGGACCCGCCTCGACGACCGTCACGGGGATGACTTTGCCGTCCGCCGCAAAGATCTGGGTCATACCCGCTTTGCGTCCGATGATTGCTTTACCCATGTTGATAAAGTTCACTCCTTTTGTTTTTTATTTCCGAAAATACCGGTTCAGCCCGCCGCAGGGCAGGCATGGTTCAGTATTATTGGTTCAAAGTTTTACCTTGATGTCTACACCTGCGGGCAGGTGGATGCTGTCGAGCAGTTTGGCGTTGGGAGAATAGATGTCGATAATGCGCTTGTAGGTGCGCAGCTCGAACTGCTCGCGCGAGTCCTTATATTTATGGGGGCTCCTGAGGATGGTGACGATCTCACGCTCCGTGGGAAGCGGAATGGGGCCCGAAATCTTTGCCCCGCCCTTCTGCATCGTCTCTACAATGCGCTGTGCGGCTTCATCCACGAGCGCATGATCGTAAGCGCTGAGTTTGATCCTGATCTTCTGACTTGCCATTTTTTTCGCTCCTTTTATTCCGAACTTTTTGTTTTTTCTGCGTCAACGCGTCCGTGCGTATCGGGGCTCCCCATCAAAAAAACACGTTTTTTGGCCGTGCTTCAAGAAAAAAGCCTCGGTTCGTCGCAGGAGTCGTGCTCCCACATTTGTCGGCGGAAATTATCTGTCGGGGGGCTTCGGCCCCGAAATTTCAGTAACTTCCCGCGTCAACCCTATACTGCACAATGACACAGCATGTTTAGAATAACATATTCAAAAGCCATTGTCAACGATTTATCGGAGGCTTTTTCAAAAAATTTCCTTTGATTTTGTCTTTTTCGGGGCTTTTGTGTCCTATATCCGTTCCTTCCCCAAAATTTTGTGCCCGCGGTAACCGATCCGCTCGCCGCACTTCACCGCCGTCTCGAGCCCCGCCGCCGTGTTCGAAAAAAATTCTTCGTCGAGGACGGCCCTCCCCTCTTCGAACAGGAGAATGACGGTGGAGCCGCCGAACTCGAAATATCCCTTTTCCTCGCCGCGGACAAACGTCCGCTTCCCTTCGTTGACGATGCGCCCGACGAACATCGCGCCCACTTCCACCTGCGTCACATCGCCGAAATTTTCGGTGTGCAGCACGGTGCATTCCCTGCAGTTTTCGGTAAACACCCGCCTTTTTGCGAGGGCCTGCGGCTGCACGGTGTGGAGTTTTCCCCCAATATATTTCCCTTCCCCCGCCGTACCGCCGTCGATGAAATGATAGCGGTGGTAGTCCTTCACGGTCAGGCGGAGAATAAGGCACAGGCCGCCCTCGTATTTTTTTGCAAGCTCTTCGTCCCGCAGGAGCGAAGCAACGGTGTAGGCAAATCCCTTAACGGTAAATTTTCCGTCATGCGTGACGGAAAATGCGGTTGCCGCACCGTCGCAGGGCGAGCAGAGCGCATTCCCGTCCATATCGAACGGGCGGAGCCCGGGACGTATTTTCCTCGTGAAAAAAGCATTGAAACTCTTATAATTTCCGGGGAGATAATCCCCCGTCTCTATGCCGTGTTTTTTGATGAATTTTTTGATCTTATGCTTCGATAAACGGCTGTCGAAATACTTCCCCGCAAGGCGGGAAACCCATCGCGCGGAGACGAATTTCAAACATAACCCGCCGAGCCGCGTGCCGTAAAGAAACGGCACTCCCCTCTGCGGTTTTTGCGCTTCTGCAACGGGCCGCATGTTCAGAGGATCTCTCCCCGTACGAATCCCACGGGGCCGGTAATGAGGGGAAGGCCGAAGACATACACTTTGATGAGCGCAAGGGAGACGATGAGCACGATGGCGGCGGCGATGGCAATGAGGAGCCCGCGGACGCCCGCCTTGGGCATGCGGAAACGGAATACGAACAGAAACGCGATGAGCGCATAGGCCCCCACCATGATGAGCTTGAGCGCAAGCGGCGAAATCTCCGTGAACATGCTCGCAAAGAGATAAAAAACGGGCAGGGCCACGGCCACGTTGGTCACGGGGAGCCCCTCGAAGAAAGCCCGCTTTTCCGCGGTCCTCGTCTCCTCCGTCACATTGTAATAAGCGAGACGGATGAGCGCGCACAGCACGAATACCGAGAAGAGCGGCCAATAGTACCATTCCCTGAGTCCCATGCCGAAGCCGATGAACACGGGTTCCACGCCGAATGCTACGAGATCGCTCAATGAATCGATCTGCGAGCCGAACGATTTATCGGCCGCGGTTCTGTTTTTGCGCGTGGAAGCAACGGATCCGTCGAAACCGTCGCAAAGTCCGCTGATGAGAAGGCAGACAACTCCCCAAAAGGAATTCACGCTTACGGAAAGCGCGATGCCGACGACCCCCGATATGACGGACAGATAGGTCAGAATGACGCCGTAATGGTAAAATCCCACAAAGAATCTGGCGCCTTCACTCTTCCCCGTCCGTTCCGTTTTTTCTTCCCTCCCATTTTTCTCCATCGCTCTTTTCACTCCCCGATGCCTGTCCGGGAATACGATCCCGACCCCCGCCTTCCGGCGCGTTCCCTGTTTCCCCGCAGAGCTCCGCTTCCTCTTTTCCTTCCTCCGCATTCTTCGCCGCGGACGGCCGCCGCATGACCTGAATATGATAGATGAACGTATAGAGCCCGCACCCTATCATAATCATATAAAATGAAATAAAGCGTGAAACCATGAGGGCGGAGAGAACAAAATTATTTTCCAAGCCTGCCGTGGCATAAACAACTATATAGAGATATTCATAGACGCCCACGCCGCCCGGGAGCGGTATGGAGTTATAGCCGATGAGAATGAGCGCAGAACAGGCGAAAAGCCCGAAGAAATCCGCTTCGGGTTGCGCCGCCAGAATGACGAACACGGGAATGAGCACATGGCACACTCTCTGCCCCAAATTTGCGAACATATTGATGAAGGACATGCCGGGGTGATGCCTCATCTCATAGCGGCAACCCTTATAATTACTTACTTCACGGGCAAGTTTTTCCCGCCACTTTTCCGGCTTCTTCACAATATGCATCTTGGCGAGAAGGGAGATGATTCCGTTCCCCGCCTTATTGACCGCCCCTCCCCAGAACATACAGCCGATGAAAAAAGCAAGAAGAAGGCCCTGAATGACGCAGCCGATGATGATGAGCAGTTGCGGGAACCATTCCCCGACGGCCGCAAAAATCCCCGGACGCATGATAAAGGCAATAATGCCGATGATGATGATGGAAAGGGTATAGGCGGTAAGATTGAATACGAGCCCGAAAGAGGCCTTCCCCGCTTCAATGCCGTCCTTTACCATATAGTAGACGGAGGCGGGCTGTCCGCCCGTACCCGACGGTGTGATGGCGGAATAATAAAGGTCTGCCGCCGTATAGCAGGTAGATTGGTAAAAATTAGGCCTCGCCCCCAGTCCCCGCATGATAAAGTGGAGACTGACGGCCTCGCAGATGACCGAGGCAACCATGAGCCCGACCGCACCGGCGATCCACCACGGATTGCACTGCTTTAAAAAGGCGAAAATCCCGCTTATGGAAATGTCCGTCGCGGTAAAGATGACGGTGATGGTGACCGCGGTGAGGATGACAAGAAAGCCGATATTCAGAAGCTGTTTTTTCATTGATTTCGTAACTTTCTTTCCCATATCCGCATCCGCATTTCCGATTTCCATCCATTATATCCCTATCCCGCGCGTTTTGTCAAGCAATTCGGCTTTAGATTGTAAAAATGCGAAAAAGGGTGTCTTTTATCACGGAACGGCGTCCCCTTCGGACGCGGGAATGCCTTCGGCGGCTCCCCTTGAAGGGAAGCCGCCGAAGGCAAAAATTTCCAGAAAAAAAACGCCGTCATGGCGTTTTCCGCAACATATACGCGGATTTTTATTCCCCGGGCGAGACAATATGCTCAATCTTTTTCAAAAGTTCATCCTTGCCGTCCCTTGTGACACCCGAAAAGGCGATAATGTTTCCCTCGCCCAAGCCGTACGCGTTCGCGACGGCGCGCACCCGCTCCTTTACTTTCATCTTCGAAAGTTTATCGCTCTTCGTCGCAATCACCGTGAAGGGAATGATGCGGTAGTTCAAATACGCAAGCATCTGCAGGTCGTCCTCCGAGGGGTCGCGGCGGATATCCGACAGCACAAATACATGGGAAATGTCTTCTTTCCTGTCAAAGAACGCATCGAGCAATCTTCCCCACTTCAGTTTCTCTTCCTTGGAAACGGCCGCATAGCCGTAACCGGGAAGATCGGCGAGGAGAAAACCGCCGAAGTCGAAGTAGTTCACAAGTTTGGTCTTGCCGGGTTCCGCGCCCGTCTTGGCAAGCCTTTTCTGCCCCGCGAGCGCATTGATGAGAGTCGATTTCCCCGCATTGGATTTCCCGCAGACGGCGATCACGGGCTTTTCGGGCCGTATGAACTGCGCCGCGGACGCGGCTGAAGTGACAAATTTTGCTGGCTCCATGTCTTAAATCCCCCCTTCTGAAAATGCATTCCGAAAGACTTGGTCAACTTCGGTCACGCAGATAAAATTCATCTCTTTGCGGATCTCTTCGGGAATCTCCTCCGTGTCTTTTTTATTCTCTTCGGGGATGATGACGTTGCGGATGCCGATGCGGGAAGCCGCAAGCGCCTTCTCCTTGAGGCCGCCGATGGGAAGGACTCTGCCGCGCAGGGTGATCTCCCCCGTCATGGCGATGTCGCGGCGAACGGGCCTGCCCGTGAAGGCGGAGAGAATGGCCGTAGCCATCGTTATGCCCGCGGAGGGGCCGTCCTTGGGCGTGCCTCCCTCCGGAACATGGATATGGATGTCCTTCTTTTCGAAATCTTCCGCGGGAATGCCGTACTTACAGGCATGCGCGCGGATATAGGAAATGGCTGCGCGGGCGCTCTCCTTCATGACGTCGCCGAGTTTGCCCGTCAAAAGTACCTCTCCCTTCCCCTGCATTGCGGAGACTTCTATGGTCAGCGTCGTGCCGCCGACGGCCGTCCATGCAAGGCCCGTGGCCATGCCGACTTCGTCCCCCTTTAACATTTCATTATCCCGCAAATAACGCTTGGAGCCCAAATATTTTTCCAGATTCTGCCTTGTGACCCTGATCTTCGCGGCCTCACCCTTGGCAATGCGCACGGCCGCCTTACGGCAAACCGCGCCGATCGTGCGCTCCAGCGAGCGGACCCCCGCCTCCATCGTGTAACCGTCGATGATCTCCGCGATCGCTCCCTCGCTGAACCGGATATTCTCCTCCGAAAGGCCGTTTTCCCTGCATTGTTTGGGAACAAGGTAGCGCTTTGCGATCTGCTCCTTCTCCTGCGGGGTGTATCCCGAAAGTTCAATGATCTCCATCCTGTCGCGAAGGGGAACGGGAACCGTGTCGAGCGTGTTGGCCGTGGCGATAAACATCACCTTGCTCAGATCGTATTCAACTTCGAGATACCTGTCACGGAAGGTGGAATTCTGCTCGGGGTCGAGCACTTCCAAAAGGGCGTCCGCAGGATCGCCGCGCATGTCGGAAGAGATCTTGTCCACTTCATCGAGGAGAAAAACGGGATTGATGCTGCCTGCATTCTTGATTTCGAAGAGAATGCGCCCGGGCATCGCGCCGATGTAGGTGCGGCGGTGGCCGCGGATCTCGGCCTCGTCCTTGAGGCCGCCGAGGCTCATTCTCACAAATTTCCTCCCCAGCGCGCGGGCAATAGACTTTGCAATGCTCGTCTTGCCCACGCCCGGCGGGCCGACGAGGCACAGAACGGGCGCCTTGAGTTTCCCCGTCAGTTTCAGCACGGCGAGATATTCAACGACGCGCTCCTTGATCTTTTCAAGCCCGTAGTGGTCCTCTTCGAGCACCTTTTCCACGTCCGAAAGCTTCTCCGTGTCCGCCGTCTCCTCCTTCCACGGAAGGGCTAAAAGCCAATCGATGTAGTTGCGGAGAACGGTATATTCCGCGGAGGAAAAGGGCATTTTTTCCATGCGGCCGAGTTCGGAAAGCGCTTTTTCCTCAATGGGCTTCGGCATGCCCTTGGCGAGAACGCTTTCGCGGAGTTTTTCGCTCTCGTCCATATCGCCGTCGAGCTCCTTGTGAATGGCCTTGAGCTGCGTGCGGAGGAAGTATTCCTTTTGTGCCTTTTCCATATCGTTGCGGACATCGAGGGAAATCTGCCTTTCGAGTTTGCCGATCTCGAGTTCCGCCTGTATGGCACGTTCGAGGAGACCGAGGCGTTTCACCTCGTCTGTCTCCTCAAGAATGCCCTGCTTTACTTCGTCCCGCAAGTGCAGGCGGTCCGTGCAGACATTGACATAGAGATCGGGATCGTCAATGCCGCCGAGGGTGCTCTCGAGATCTTTATAGATCTGCTTTGTTTGGGAAATTTCGCCGACAAGTTCTTTGAGGACGCGAAAATGGGCCTCCACGAGGGACGGATCGCCGCGCTCGGCCGGAATCTCATCCGTGACGGCGTAGATACAGCCGCCCTCATGAAAGAAACTGCTCGCGCGGGCACGGTAAAGCCCCTCGGCATAGATATGCATGCCGCCGGCGGGAATGTTCGCCGTACGGCTGATGCGGGCGACGGTGCCGACGCCGTTCAGATCCCCGGTATCGGGAGTTTCCTTATTGAAATCTTTCTGTACCGTGAGAAAAACGATGCCGCCGGTATTGGCGGCCTGCTCGACGGCGGCAAGGGAAAAACCGCGCCCGACGTCGAACACCGCAACGGTATTCGGAAAGATGACCTGCGCGCGCATGGGGATAACGGATAAAATTTTCTCCTCCTGTAACCGATCCATAGTGCTTCCTCCGATGGTAGCTACCATTATATCACACTTTTGTGCGTTTTTCAAACGTTCTCCGGCAGAAAACCAATGTTTCCCTGCGCCGCTTTTTCGTACCCTCTGCATTTTTAATGCTCTGGGCGCGGAACGAGCCCGAAGGGCGAAGTAGCGCAGCCGAAAAAGTCACAATTGCCTGCCGTCTTCTTGAGAAGTAAACAATCGGTGCTCCTTCGGTATCCAAAAAAGATAAAAAAAAAATTATTTTTTTATGAAAATCGCTTGACACGGGGGGGGGGGGGGGGGTATAATTTTAAAAATATGTTTTGTACCCCCCTTCGACCTTTGGTGTGGAACAAGGGGAAAGCAAAACAAAAAATGAAAAGGAGAAAAGTTATGAACAGCACAAAAAAGCGCATTTCGATGCTTGCGGTCCTTGTCTGCGTGTTTGCCCTCGTGTTCTCGCTCGGGATCATGAGCGCGTGCGGAAACAGCGGCACTCCGGACAATCAGACGGCAAACGGCAACTGGTACTACGGCGCGGAAGTTCCCGCCGAAGGCCTCGGGCGCGAGGGGGATTATTATCTCAACACCGATACCCTCGCAAGCTACATGAAGACGGAAGACGGAACGTGGCAGGAGACTTCCGCAAATTGGTACTACGGCACGGACGATCCCCATCCGAATCTTGGGTCGGAACATGATTTTTACCTCAACACCGAGACGGGTGCGCTGTATCAGAAAAATGCCGAAGGCTGGGGCTCTTCCATTCTGACGCTGAAAGGCGAACAAGGAAGGCCCGGCCGCGACGGCGTTGTATGGTATTCGGGGGACACCGAACCCGAGGCAGCGCCCGAAGCGTCTCTTCAAGGCTTGCAGGAGGGAGATTTCTATCTCCGGTATCCCGACTTCATCGTGTATCAGTACGTGGACGGTGCATGGAAAGAGCTTGGCTCTCTGAAAGGAGCGCCGGGCGAGAGTGACAAGAACGTCGGCTGGGTGACGGGTCAAGGCGCCCCCACGGAGGGTGGTGTTACTTTGGAAGAAGACGGGTTTTATCTCGACACCGAAAGCGGCGACATTTGGCAGGGCAGTGTGCAGGATGAAAGCACCACGTGGACTAAGTGCGGCAGCGCATACGGCAAAGAGATCGAAAAGATCGAGCGCAAGGACTTGCAACAAGTGGTAACTTACGCGCAATATTATTTCGTTAATTGGCTGAATGAGGAGGATTTTGCGCTCATTACGGATCGCGATGAGAGACTTGCCTGCATAGGATATTTGTTTACATATGCGGATAAGAGTCTCTACTTTTTCCAAAGCGGTTGCGCTCATACCACACTCACTTCGGGTACCAAAATCACCCTTTATGATCACGATTGCGAGAAGGGAACGATCGAATATTATGAATGTCCGCAATGCAAAGAGTGGGTCGTAAAAGTGACTACACCCGATAAGATAAGTAACTTGGTGCACCACTTCGATACCGAAGTATGGCGGTACAACGAGACGAAGCATTGGCATGCCCGCACCTGTTCGCACAGTGAGGTCGAAGACATCGACGTCAACGAGCACGCCTTCTTCACCTACGCGACGCCCAAGGTGACAGAAGACAATCAAATTGATGAGGGGCATTACATGATCTGGAAAGAGTGCTCCGTCTGCGGCTACAAGGAACATGTCGTCACCAAGGAGGATTTTACACAGGAAGACGATATTATCCACATTAGCAACGCACAGGATTGGAACGCCGTCGTAAATCTTATCAACCAAGCGGCAGATACGACGGGTTGGAAGATCCGGCTCGACGCGGATATCGACTTCAAGGGCGCGGAACTCAAGCCGATCGGAATTCCCACGAATGTAAAAGAGCTTGTCAAACTCGACGAAATCGGCTACGCCTATGACACCGAAAAGACGGTCGAGGGCGGCTTCAAGGGCGAATTCGACGGACAGAATAAGACGTTTTCCAACTTCACGATCAACGGAACGCATTTTGCGGGGCTGTTCGGCTGCCTCAACGGCGGTACGGTGAAAAATCTGAAGATCAAAGACGCAAAGATCAAGGGCGACGCCTTTGTGGGCGCGGTCGCGGGCTTCATCACGGGCGAAAACGCACGGATCACGAATGTGGAAACCACCGACGTCGTCGTCGACGGCAACAGGCACGTCGGCGGCATTGCGGGCTATGCGTACAAGGCGGGCCCCGCGATTTCAACAAACAGCGTCAATGCAGATTCGCAGGAAGCGGCGATCAAAGAATGCGTCGTGAAAGGCAGCGATACAAATGGCTATTTCCAAATCTTTGCATGCGTTGACTATGCACAAGCCGACGGATATTATTGGAATGGCGCGAATCTCGGCGGCATTCTCGGCACCGCGATCGCGAGCTCCGTGATCAAGTGCGAAACGGAGAATATTCAATTGGAAGGATATTCCTATACCAATCATATTGTCGGATATGCCGAAGGCATTGATACATCGAACAAGGCGGTTGTGGCTTCCAATACGGTATATCATTCCAACGGAACCTATGTGCTCGCTTATTTGGAGGGAGCCGTTGCGGGAGGAGGAACGCAGCTCTATAGTTACAAATTAGGATATGAAAAAATAAAAGGTTCTGTGGAAGTTGACGGAACATATACGGCTCCTTATGCGGCGACCTTAAATGATTCACAGACAACCTCGTATAGTCGTAACAATAAAAATTATGTTGTCAAAGCAGGGGAAAATGTTGTTAACAGTGGCAACAAGAAGGAAACCGCCCGTCCTGTTTCGCTTTGTTTCAGTAAAATTCTTTCGGAAGAGTCGATACGCGCAGATTTCTCCATTGGGGACATGGGCAGTTTGATGGAGTTTGCAAATAATGTCAATAATAACATAATAGATTGCAGGAACAGCGTTATAACCATCACGGAAGATATCGACATGAGCGGCGAGCCGTGGACTCCCATCAATGCTTTTAGCGATTTATTTAATTACGCGACGATTGACGGGCAGGGCCATACGCTTTCGGGTATGCATTTCGGAAACGGCGATACAAGCAAATATCCCTTCGGGCTCGGGTTCATTTCTTCCGTGAAGGGGAACTTCACCATGCAGGACCTTATCTTTGATCAAGCCGTGGTGACTGTTACTACGGAATTAATCACGGGCAATGTGATCGGCGTAGTCTGCGGATATGTGTACGGCACGACGCTGTTTAAGAACATTACCGTCCAAAACTGCGAAATTTACGGTTACGGTAAGGTTGGCGGCATCGTCGGCATGGGCGCGGACCCCGGCGTTGCGATTACATTCGAAGACTGCACCTCGAAGAACAACACCTTCTATGCAGGGTATAACGCAGGCGGATTTGCGGGGAACATTCAGCGCGCCACCGACGGCAAGGACAATACCGTGTTTAAGGGAAACAACGTCGCCGAAAACAACACGCACAACCTTTTCAATGAAACGACGCTCGACGTAGAGGCGACATTCTACTACAACGACCGCAGCGGAGAATCCTATTCTCAGAAGGTCAATGGTACTTATGTGCTTTTAAACGGCGACTACTACTACGGCGGTTGGGCGGAATACTACGTTTCCTACGGCAGTAGCACATACGATCCGCCCATCACAACGGAGGGCTACACAGGCTACAGTATCGCCAACAGCGAAATCTGCATGAACGAGCCCACGCCCTTTGTGCACGACGCGCCGATTATTCCCGAGGCATAAGCATACGCTTTCGGGAGGGTAATTTCACTCACACCGGGAATAGCAATATTCTCTTATCCGCACAGCAAAAAAGAGAGGTTCGCCTCTCTTTTTTGCTTTTTGTTTGTCGCCGAAGGGCCGCCGCTTTCCGCCATTCGGGTCCCGGGCGGCCGCTTCGCTTTATTCCGCCGAAAACTCTTCCTTGCCGACGCCGCACAGCGGGCAGGTAAAATCGTCCGGCACATCTTCCCACTTGGTGCCGGGCGCGACGCCGTTATCGGGATCGCCCGCGGCCTCGTCGTATTCGTACCCGCATACATTGCAAATATACTTCATCATTCAATCCTCCTTTTTATTATAATCCCCGGCGATTGCCGCCGCAAGAGCCACGATTTTTTCCCTCGTTTCCTCTTTCACGGAGGAAAGCACGGTCACCGTTTCGCCGAGCTTTACCATATCCTTCCATTGGGAAATCATTTCCTCCATGAGCGCGCCCGCCTGCGGCGCCCACGAGCCGTTTTCCAGCAGTGCGTACTTGCGGTTTCTCATGCCGTGCGCCTTGAGGTCGGAGAGAAAATTATCCATATGAATGAAAATGCCGTTGTTATACGTCGTGGAAGCGAACACGAGATGGCTGTACCGGAATGCCTCCGCGAGGCATTCGCTTACATGGGTGACGGAGACGTCGAAGAGCTTTACGGATACGCCGCGCCCGGCAAGTTCGGCGCCGAGAATCTCCGCGGCATTCTGCGTATGGCCGTAGACGGAGGCGTAAAACACCGCGACGCCCCTCTCTTCGGGTTCATATTTACTCCATACGCCGTATTTGCCAAGATACCATGCGATCTCCTCTTCTCCCCTCCACACGGGTCCGTGCAGGGGACAGATCATACGGACGGAAAGCCCCGCCGCCTTTTTCAAAACGGACTGCACCTGCGCACCGTACTTTCCCACAATATTGAAGTAGTATCTGCGCGCGTCGTCGAGAAAGTCCCTTTCAAAGGAAAGTTCGTCGGCAAAAATGCTCCCGCCGAGCGCCCCGAACGTGCCGAAAGCATCGGCCGAAAAGAGAATCCCGTCCTCGGGGATGAAACTCATCATGACCTCGGGCCAGTGCACCATGGGCGCAAATACAAAGGATATGTTGCGTTTTCCGACGTTTAAGCTGTCTCCCTCCCGGATGAGGCGTACGTTCCTGCCCGAAAACGGAAAGTAATTTTTGAGCATCATGGCAACCTTTTGGTTCGTGATGACCGTAACATCGGGATAGGTTTCGATGACCCTGAAAAAGGCAGCCGAGTGGTCCGGCTCCATGTGATGGACGACGAGATAATCGAGCCCTCTGCCGTGCAAAGCATATTCGAGATTTTCGAAGAAAAGTTCGGAAACGGCGGAATCCACCGTATCGAAGAGAACGGTCTTTTCGTCCGTCAGAAGATAGGAATTGTAGCTGACGCCGCGGGGGACCGGAAAAGCGCTCTCGAAGAGGGCGAGCCGCCTGTCGTTCCCGCCGAGGTAATAGAGATCTTTTGTGACTTCGATAACATTTTGCATATATTTATCCGCCCGAAATAATTTTTTTCTTATTATACCACAACCTGCGCAATTTTACAAGGTTTTAACGTCACGCCGGCGGCCATGCACGGTTTTACAGCCCGTTCAGTTACGGGTAAGAACGGCAAGCGTCTCGACGTGGCGGGTTTGCGGGAACATATCGAAGGGCTGAACGAGGGACAGCGTGTACATGGCGGCCCCGTTGTCCGCCTTGACGAGCTCCCCGCCTTCCGTTTCGGCAAGTTTCCCCGTCATTATGCCCACGTCGCGGGCAAGCGTGGCGGGATTGCACGAGATATAAACGATTTTGCGGGGGGCATGTCTGAGAACCTCACCGATAATTTCTCTCGCGATTCCCGCTCTCGGCGGATCGAAGACGAGAACGGCGGACGGCTCCCTCCCGAGCAGTGCGGGAAGTTCTTCCTCAACTTTGCCGCAAAGGTTTATCATATTCGTCAGGCCGTTTTTCGCCTTCAGCCTCTCCGCACAGGCGCTTGCCTCGGAAACGACCTCGACGCCGTACGCCCGCCTGCATTTTTTTGCGAGCATGGCCGTGAGAAGCCCGCCGCCCGCGTAGCAGTCGATGACGACGTCCTCTTCCGAAAACAGGGAAACGGCTTTCCCGTACAGTTTCTCCCTGACGCCCTCGTTGACCTGTAAAAAGGTGGAGGCGCCCGCCTCGAAAAGGACGCCGTTCTCCATGCCCTCATAGAAGGGTTTGCCCTTCATAAGCCGCGGCGGCTCCTTCAGTACGGCGTTGCCGCGGGAGGTATCTATACCCAAAAAGAAGGAATATTCGGGGAAGATTCCGTCGAGAAGGTGATAAAAATAGCCAATGCCCGCAATCTCCTCCGTGGCCACGAGGGTGACGAGAAATTTATTCTTGATCTCGCGGACGATAATGCGGCGGATCTGCCCTTTGCCGCTTGCCTCGTCGTAGCCGTCCAGCCCGCACTTCTCCATAAAATTATACAGGGCGGCGATAAGCGGTTTGGACCAGACGGGATGAATGGGGCATTCGTCCGTTTTGACGATGCGGTGGGTGCGTCCGGCGTAAAAACCTATGGCGTTCTCCCCGTTTACGACGCCGACGGGAAGCTGAAGTTTATTGCGGTAGCCGTACTCCCTGTCGCTGCGCTCGCAGGGTTCCACCGCGGCATCGATTCCCGCAATCTTGCGGAGGGCGTTCTTTACAAGTTCCGTCTTGAAGAGCAGTTGGGAACGGTAGCGCATATGTTGGAGAAGACAGCCGCCGCAACGGTAAAAGACGGGGCATTTCGGGCGGACGCGGTCCTCGGCGGGCGTGCGGATCTCCTCCGCCTTGCCGTAAGCGATATTCCCTTTGACCTTCAGAACGCGCACGCTCGCCTTCTCTCCGGGGAGGAGATAGGGCACGAACACGGTAACGCCGTCACAGGCGGCGATCCCCTCGCCGTTGGAACCGAGCGCTTCGCACCGGATCCCGATCAAATCGTTTTTTTTCATAGCTATTTCCTTAACCGCCGCAAGACAGCGTTCACGCAACGCTGGGCGTAGAAAACGAGGGCGTCATAGAGGGCAAAAAACAACGTCCCGCCGATAAAGAGCACATAAAAGAAATATTTCTCCACAAATTCGTACCAAAACGCGCTTTCAAGCTCCAGAACGGGCACGAACACGAGGCGAAAACTCAGCCACATCGCAAGATCGAACCACACTGCTTTGACCGGTTCGCACAGAAAAAAAACGGACTTGCGCTTTACATATTTTTTCTGCAGATAGTTGACGATCGGATGCAGGCCGAAAAAGACGGCGTACGGCACGAGCGTAAGATAGGAAAAACCGCAAAAAAGGAAAGTGAGAAGGAGCGTCGCGATATAGCCCAGAGATGCACCCCATAGGTAGTCTTTCGCGAGCGGCGCCATGAGCGCGATCACCGCGATGACATACCCGACGCCGAGGAATACATCGACCCAACTCCCAAGCGCAAGCGCGCCCGACGCAACGGCGACGGCAATCGCGGAGAGGGCAATCTGATAGCTTTTGGAATTCTTTTTCATCTGCAGCAGTAAGTGCAATTGCAGAGGCAATCCATACAGATGCAGGCATTGCACAAATTGATGCATTCGTTGCCGCCCATCTGCTGGTCGTCGGGTGCGGAAGCGGGGTCCGGATCGGTATGCGCCGCATTCCCCGTCTGTGCCGTATAGTCGGCGCGGGCGGTGAGTTTCCTGTAGTCCTCTCTGTATTTCAGGTTGGAAGGGTCCATCTGCATGGCAATTTCGAGCTGTTTCTTGCTCTCGTTCATCCAATTCTTCTTGTAATACACGACGGACTGAAGATAATGCCACTCCGCACCGCGCTCGTTGAAATCGTCGAGAAGGGTCTGCGCCTTCGAGATGTCGCCGCTGCGGATGGCGTCCCGCACGGCCTCGAACGGATTCTCCTGCGAGCGCTGTTTTTCCCGCCGTTCATCCATGATCTCGCGGTAAGCGGCGTTGATTTTCGTCAGCATCCGCGCGGCGTTGGTGCCGACTTCGCCGTCCTCCCACTTCTCCTTATCGTATTTTGCCTTCAGTGTCTCGTACGCTTCCCGGATTTCTTCGTCGGTTGCGTTTTCATTGATTCCCAAAAGTTCGTAATTTTCCCGATCCATCTTCCTTATATTGCTCCGTTTATATTTTCTTTACGCCTCTTTGCGCCCGCAAACACCCTCTTTGTCTCGTTCGGAATGCCGCGGAGGATCACATTGTCCGCAAGGTCGCGGTTAAAACAGAATCTGACGCCCGCGAGCTGTTCCCGCATTCCATAGAAGAGAGAATCGAACAGATAGGAAATTTCTTCCCTGTTTTCCCGTATCAATGCCTCGCGGCTCTCCGCATGGTAACTTTCGGCAAAGGGATTGAATTGCCCCTTTTTGAGATCTTTATCGTAGTCGTCAACGGCGTCGATGAGATAGATCCATTTTCCGAGATACCAGAACAGCTGCCCCGTGGCCTCCGTCGCCTTATCTTTTAAAAGGCAGTCCGTCAGCTTTTTCATCATCTGTGCGGAAGGTTCGGCCGCGCTGTCGGGCGAGACTCCCTCCCGTTCCGCCGCCGCCTGCTCCTCCATATATGCGGCGAGAATGGAAGCAAGCTCCGGATATTTCTTCTTTGCCCGCCCGAAGCCCTTTCTGAGGAATAAACGCTTGCATCTTCCCCCGCCGCCGTCGCGGATGTCGTCGGTCAGCTTGTAGTAGGCAAGGAGAGTATTGACGGCCCCCAGCGCCCTCGTCATCTCATCCGTCTCGGCGATCGGACGCTTTTTGATGTGGTGCCCGATGCAACCCTGCTTCTCTATTTTAAAGTCTATCCCCGCAATGTTATGCAGGATCGCCGAAAGAAATGCGACGTCATAGGTCAAAGCGGCCCTTGCGCGCTGGCCGCAACTCTCCCCGATCCCCTTGCAGAGGCCGCAATAGGCGGCGCGGTAGAGAGTCAGGTCCTTCACGAAGAGATAGGGCATGTCGTAGTGTACGTAGCCGAACATTATTCCCCCTGATAGAAACCGATCTTGCGGTAGACCCCGGAGAGCGTCTTTTGCGCCGTCTTATACGCCCTGTCCGCGCCCGATCTCAGAATTTCACCGAGATAAGCCCTGTCGGCAAGAAGCTGTCTTTGCCTTTCCTGCACGGGAGACAGGGCGTCTGCCACCGTTTCGCCGACGGCAAGTTTGAATTCTCCGTAGCCCTTCCCTTCGAATTCCCTCTCCGCTTCCTCCAAAGTGCGATTTGCGAAAGCGCAGTAAATGCCGAGAAGGTTGGTAACGCCCGGTTTATCGGCGGACGCCCGCACTTCGTTGCCGCTGTCCGTCACGGCGCGCCTGAACTTGCGGATGATTTCGTCCCTGCCGTCCGTCAAAAAGACGGAGGCGTTGGCATTTCCGTCCGATTTCGACATCTTCTTCGACGGCTCCTGCAACGAAAAGATCTTCGCCCCGCCCTCCATGATGAGAGGCTCCGGCACCGTAAACGTTTTGCCGTAACGGTTGTTGAAGCGGACGGCAAGATCGCGGGCGATCTCCACATGCTGTTTCTGGTCGGCCCCGACGGGAACGTATTGCGCCTGATAGAGGAGAATATCCGCCGCCATGAGAACGGGATAATCCAAAAGGCCCATATTGATATTTTCGGCATGTTTTTGGGACTTATCCTTGAACTGCGTCATGCGGGACATCTCGCCCACATAGGCAACGGAATTGAGCACCCACGCAAGCCCGGCATGCTGGGGCACATGGGACTGCACATAGAGCGTACTCTTCCGGGGGTCGATCCCGCAGGCGATATAGAGAGCGGCAAGCTCAAGCGTGCGGCGGCGGAGTTCCGCAGGTTCCTGCTTCACCGTGATCGCATGCATGTCGGCAATGGCATAGAAGCAGTCGTACCCGTCCTGCAGTTTCACCCAATTACGGATGGCGCCCAGATAATTCCCGATCGTGAGGTTACCGCTCGGCTGTACGGCCGAATAAATCGCTTTTTTGTCCATACGGGCTCCCGAAAAGTTTTATACGGGAAAATTATACCATACTTTCCCGCAAAAATCAACGTTCCAAAGCGAAAGTGTTGTGAAAAAATGGGCGTTCAGCCCGAAATAAAGGGAATATCGTTTCGCATACCAAAAAAAACCGGCACATGCGTACCGGTTTTTTAAAGGGGATTACTTTTCTTCGAGAACCGACCCGAGATATTCCGCGGGGTCAACCGTCTCGCCGTTCAACTGCACTTCGAGGTGAAGATGTTCGCCGTCCTTGTACTCGATCCCGTAGGCCTTCGCCACGACGCCGAGCGTTTCGCTCTTCTTGATAGCCGCACCTTCCTTGAGCTTGCTGTCCGGCTCCACGAAGCGGTAGAGCGTCTTTAATCCGTCGCCGTGGTCTATGATGACAATGTTGCCCGTCTCTTCGCTGTAAGAGATGCTTTCCACAACGCCGTCCGCCATGCACTTCACTTCCGTGCCCGCCGCCGCTTCGAAGTCCACCGCTTTATGGCGATAGATCCAGCCGAGCGTCTCGTTCGTATAGACGTCGTTGTACTTCACCGTGTAGCTCGCTCCCTCGATGGGCGAAACAAACTTCACCGCGTCCTCCCCGCCGGAAGGTTGCGAAGGATCGTTGCCTTCGTTCTGTTGGCCGTCGTCCGGGGGCGTGCCGCCCGCATTTCCGCCCGTGTTGTCCAGTTTATTGGCCGAGCCCGCCGTCAGAAAATAGACGGTGAGGACGGTTGCCGCAATGAGCAGCAGTACGCAGACGCCGAGAACAATGTAGTAAAGCAGCCTTTTTTTCTTCGGTTTTGTGTTTGTGTTTTCTTCACTCATGATAATATCCTCCGATTATGTAAGGTTTTGACAAAGCGGCGCCGCTTTATACATCCCGGATCAGAATCCTCCGAAAATGAGAGGCGAACCCACCGCCGTCTGTTCCGCGGAGAGAGCGATGTGAAGGTTGACGGTGTACCCGTTGAGCCTGATACCGCCCCCGATAAAAGGAGAATAACAGTAGTAACCGGTGACGCCCGCGGCTTCTTCCGTGAAAAGAATTTTTGCACAAAAACGCGCTATGAGCTCGTCTTTTTTGTTGCCGTCGTAGCGGACGCTTTCACCCGTTACGGGAAGAAAGAGCTTGTCGCGGACGGGGTCGTCGGACAGACGGACGAAAGAGGAGGAGGACGGAGAGAGGTAAAGTTCGTAGTTTTTCCCCTCTTCGAAAAGAGGCGCATGGAGAAGCAGGACCGCTGCCGCCGCCGAAAGGAGCGCAAGGGCCGTGATGAACATTGCCCGTATGCCGCGGAAAAACTTTGCCATAAAAAAATCCTCCCCTGTTGCAGGAAGGATTCTTGACAGAACGGAAGAGAATTATACCAAAAAAAAAATTACCCGACTTTCAACGCGCCCTTGCGCGCTTTCCGCACACCATAAAAGAGAGAACCTTTATTCCCACTTCAGGGTTTCCCCGCCCAAAATATGAATATGCAGATGCTTTACGGTCTGTCCCGCAGCTTCGCCCTGATTGATGACGAGACGGTATCCCTCCGAAAGGCCCAAAGAGGGTGCAAGCGCCGCGATTTTCCCAAGCGTCCGCCCCAACATCTCCTCCCGCGCGCCGTTGAGCTCCGAGAGATAAGAAAAGTGTTCCTTCGGCACGCACAAAAGGTGCACCTTTGCAATCGGGGCAATATCCTTGAAGATGAGGATTTCCCCGTCTTCATACACCTTCGCCGAGGGAATCTCCCCTGCGGCGATTTTACAGAAAATGCAGTCTTCCATATTATACCTCCTCCAAAATTTCCGCATAGATGCCGTCTTTTTCCATTCTTTCGAGGCGGACCCTGTATAGCCCGCCCTCGCGCGCCGTTTCATTGTACACGCGGAGATAATTTTCGGTATATCCCCCGCCGCTTTCGAAGAGCGCAACCGCCTCTTTCCCCAAAGAGCGCAACATGTAGCGCGTTTCGGCTTCATGCGCCGCCTTCAGCATACGCTCCATGCGCTCCTTTTTGACGGACGGAGCAATGTCTTTCATCGCGTATGCCGCCGTCCCCTCGCGCGGGGAGAAAGGAAAGGCGTGCACCCGCGCAAAGCCCGCCTCCCCGATGATGGAGAGCGAATCCTCAAAATCCCGCTCCGTCTCGGTGGGGAAACCGACGATGATATCCGTCGTTATCGCGGCGCCGGGAAAAGCCGCATAAATCCGTTCGCAGGCCGAAAGATATTCCCCGCGCGTGTATTTGCGGTTCATTGCCCGGAGAACGGATGTGGAACCGCTCTGCAGGGAGAGATGAAAATGCGGCATGACGTTTCCCGCCGCCTTCATCTGCCGTAAAAATTTTTCGGTAACCGTCCCCGCCTCCAATGATCCCAAACGGATGCGCGCAGGCACGTCCTTCAAGAGAAGGAGCAACCCGCCGAGGTCCGTTTCGCCGTCATGAAAATCGCTCAGATCGATGCCCGTAAGCACGATCTCCTTCGCCGCGGTGTTCTTCGCCTCGGCGAGCACGCTCTCCTTTTTGCGGGAACGGGACCTGCCGCGCAGGTACGGTATGAGGCAATAACTGCAGAAGCGGTTACACCCGTCCTGAATGCGGAGATATGCGCGGGTCTTGGTTTGCACGGGGGCGGGAAGTTCGGCAAAAACGCTCTCCGTATCCCGGAAAACCCCTCTTTCGCCAAGCATTTCCAAAATTTTGTCCTTCCGCATAGCCCCCGTGACGAGGACAACCCCTTCCCGCTCCGCAAATGCCGAGGCGGTATGTCCGGAGGCACAGCCGCAGACGATGACGGGGGCGGCGGGATTGTATTTCCGCATCCGCGCAACCGCCTGTCGGGATTTCTTCTCGGCCTCGGCCGTCACGGCGCAGGTATTGAGAAGGTACAGGTCGGCATAGCCGAGCGCATCGGTCACCTCGAAGCCGAGCTCTTTAAGCCCCCGCATGAGCGAAGCGGACTCCGCCTCGTTCATTTTGCAACCCAAAGTAAACACGCACGCCTTCATCGCAGTTCCCCTGCCTTGTACATGACGACGGAGAGAAGAGCAATGGCCGCCGTTTCCGCCCTTAAGATGCGTTTTCCGAGCGAAATGCCCGTAAAGCCGTTCCGTTTGGCCAGCGCAAACTCTTCCTCGGTGAATCCCCCTTCGCTGCCCACGGCAAGGCAATATGAACCGCCCATGTCCGCTATCTCCCCCTCGCTTTTTTCCAAAAATTCGCAAGCAAAGAGCTTATTGGCAAATCCCGCAGACGCGGCCATGCCCCCCGCGAAATCTTCAAAGTAGTCCACTTCGGGCACGCGGGCGCGAAGGCACTGCTTGGCGGCCTCCCTGGCAACGCGGCGGAGCCGACCGAGCTTGTTTTCGTTCATACAGGCGGCGCAGTAGCGGGAAGAGAACACGCCGATGCGGCTTACCCCGAGCTCCGTCGCCTTCTGCACGACGAGCTCCGTCTTGTCGCCCTTCAGCGCGCCGGCGAGGAGAAATACTTCCGCCTTCGGCTCCCTTCCGGCGGGTTTCCCGCCCAACGTGTGTAGCGTCATACTTCCCTTCGAGAGGGCGGCGACAACGGCGGAATACTCCGTCCCCGATCCGTCGAGCAGGGTGACTTCGTCGCCGACGCCCAGCCGCAGGACGGTGTGCGCATGGCGGTATTCTTCCCCCGTAAGAACAACTTCTTCCCCGATTTTATCCGCAAAAAACCGCTTGGGTACCGACATCTACGCCCTCCTCAGCACCATGGCGGCCCATTCCCCCCGCCTTTCTTCCCTTACGGGAACGAGCCCCGCACTTTCAAACGCCGCCCTGACCTTATCGGCGCGGTCGGGAAGAATGCCCGACAGAATGACCGTGCCGTCTTCGTTGAGGTGCGCGGGAACGGACGGCGCAAGAGAAATCAGAATTTCGGCCGTGATGTTGGCGAGAATGAGATCGGCTTTTATGTCGGTACCGTCCACGAGATTGCCGTTTGAAACGATGACCTTGCCGGAAACGCCGTTTTTGAGGGCGTTGTGCTTTGCGCTCGAAACGGCGACGGGGTCAATATCGGTGAGATAGCAGATCTTTGCGCCGAGCTTGGCCGCCGCTATCCCCAGAATGCCGCTGCCGCAGCCCACGTCGAGAACGGTGCCCCCCTCCTTCAGATAGTCCTGCATGAGCTCCGCGCACATCGCCGTCGTCTCGTGTTCGCCCGTGCCGAAGGCCATGTTGGAATCGAGCAGGATGACCTTTTCATTGGGCGCTTCCCGATAATCGATCCATTCGGGCACAACGACGACTTGTCCCAAACGGATCGGACGAAAATGCTCCTTCCAGATTCGGATCCAGCCGTCGCCGTCGATCTCGCGCTTGGTCTCTTCGAGGGTGCCGAAGGGAATCGCTCCGCCGCTGCGGTCGCGGCAGGCGTAGATCTGTGCCATGATTTCGGGAATCTTCTCCTCATTTTCGGGAAGAAGGAAAGCCTTGACGAGGGCTTCGGACTTCGGCGCATTCCGTAAAGATTCGTCCAGATAATCCCAAAAGACACCGTACTGCCCGTTTTGCAATGCAATGACGTCCGCGGCGTCGGATACGGCCACGCCGCCTTCGGTATAATTCCAAAGAATATCGGCGACGAGTTCGCTTGCCTCGCTCGTCGTGTGGATCGTAAGTTCGATATATTTCATGGGGATATTATAAAATACGGGAAGAAAAATGTCAAGGGAATATCTTCGGGGCTATTTCTACAGCCGTAACAATTGGCATTTCTTCCATTGTCATGTGTTTTATACAAATAGTATAACCTACTTTCGCGCATATTGCAAGGAAAATATGCGCGTGAGTAGGTTAAAATGCTGTCCGCCGTTTTACGACACTCTCAGAAAGGTGATGCGTGAAAGATCCGTCTCACGTTATTATATCGTATATAACACCGATATTCACGACGTCTATTTTACGAGGTGGAAGAAGGGCGCAAAACCCGCCCTTATCACAGTTATCAAATTGGCCGACTGTCTCGGCGTTTCCGTCGATTATTTGATCGGCAGAACGGATTTTTGAGTATATGACATGAAAGCGGTAGCTTTTCGGCACGCCGCTTTAGACGGCGGGGCGCCACGACGGATAGAATAAATCATGAAAAAACGGCGGTTTATGCCGCCGTTTTGAGATTTTTATTTCTTATACGGATCCTTGCCGTAGAGCGCGGAGAGGGCGTCCGCGTACTTCTTCGACTTCTCGAAATTTTTCATATCGAGTCCCTGTGCGGCCGATGCAACCGCTTGCTTCTGTTCCCGCGAGAGCTTCGTGGGGACCTCCACGATCACCCGCACATGCAGAGAGCCGGTGCCGCTTCTGCCGTGGATCCCCTTCCCCCGAAGAACAAATTCCGTATCGGACTGCGTCCCCTCGGGAATGGTCAAATCAAACGCATCGTTCAGATCGGGCACCTTGACGGTCCCGCCGAGAACCGCCGTCATGAAAGGAACGGGCAGATCGACATAGAGATCCATCCCGTTGCGGGTAAAGATTTTGTGCGGCTCTATGCGGAAGGTAACGATGAGGTCTCCCGCCGCTCCGCCCGCCGCGCTCGCCTGTCCGTAGCCGCGCTTGGTGAGCACCGAAGACGTGTCGACGCCCGCGGGAATGTCGAGCACAACCTTGGTCTCCTTGCGCTGATACCCTTTCCCCTTGCAATCGGGGCACTTCTCGGTAATGATCTTACCCGTGCCGCCGCAGTCGGGACAAGTCCCCACGCGTACGGTACGCCCGAACATAGTCTCCTGCACAAGCCGCACCTGCCCGTTCCCGCCGCATTTCTGGCAGGTCCGAAAGGCGGAACCGTTCTTCGCACCCGTGCCACGGCAACCCGGGCAGGGTTCGTTGCGGTTATAGGAAACTTCACGCCTGCAACCCTTGGCCGCGTCCATAAAGGAAAGCGCGACTTGCAGCTGTATGTCTTCACCGGAAGTATCGCGCGGCCTGCTTCCTCCGCCGAACCCCTGAAAGATGGAATCGAAGATGTCGCCGAAGCCCGTAAACCCGGCGCCCGAGAAGCCGCCGAAACCGCTTCCCGCACCGCCCATGCCGCCCATACCGGGGTGTTCCTGCTCGTAGTCGTAGGCGGCCCGCTTCTGCTTGTCTGAGAGGACCTCGTTTGCCTCGTTAATTTCCCTGAATTTTTCCGCACAAGTTTCGTCGCCGGGGTGAAGATCGGGATGGTACTGCTTGGCAAGTTTGCGGTAAGCCGATTTGATCTCCTCCTCGGTCGCGTCCTTCTTGACGCCGAGCACGTCATAATAGTTTTTTTTGTCTGCCATAATCGTCCTTTTATTGCGCCGAAAAGCCGCATGATGCGGCTTTCGTTATTGGTATTGTGTTTTGATTTACTATGAAGCGCATTCAGCCGGCGCCCCGGACATTTCTTTTCGAAGCCCGCGAGATCCTTCGGCAAGCTACTTCGCCCTACGGGCTCGTGCCGCCCTTAGTCAGCGAAAGAACGTGCGGGCGGGGCAGGGTGACGAATTAGAATGCCCGCCATTCTAATTACGTCATGGTGAGCGTAGTCGAACCATCACCTTATTATGCGGTGACCCTTCGGCAAGCTCAGGGTGACGATATT
>CAZTBU010000016.1:0-41774 GCA_964612545.1 uncultured Clostridia bacterium
ATCACGTCATGGTGAGCGTAGCCGAACCATCACCTTATTATGCGGTGACCCTTCGACTACGCTCAGGGTGACGCGCGAAGCGCGGCTCAGGATGACGAGCAAAGCGCGTCCGCGAGGCGAGCAAAGATATGTCCGAAATAAAAAGAAATTCTTCGAAATAATTATTTTCTGAAAAATTCTTCGTAGACGGCGCGGAGGGTACGCTCGTAGTTGCAGTTATCCACCCCGACGATAATGTTGAGCTCCGACGAGCCTTGGTCGATCATTCTGACGTTGACGCCCGCGTTCGCAATCGCCGAAAACAGCCGCGCCGAGGTTCCGACGCTCTTCGCCATGCCGTGGCCCACGACGGCAATGAGCGCAACGTCCGAATAAACGTTGGTTCTGTCCGGTTCCACGGCTTTGACGATGTCCGTCCTCACCTCTTCGAGAACGCCGTGGGAAAGCTGTTCGCTGTCGATGACGATGGACATCGTGTCTATGCCGGAGGGAAGATGCTCGAAGGAGATGCGATGCCTGAGCAATACTTCCATAATTTTGTATGTAAAGCCGATTTCGGCATTCATCAAGGATTTTTCTATGCCGATGACGGTAAAATTCTTTTTCCCCGCAATGCCGGTGACGGTGCGAAGCCGCTTCGCGTCCGCAAGATATTTTTCGGTGGGAAGGATCATGGTCCCCTCATCTTCGGGGCGGAAGGTGTTGAGAATGTGAATGGGAATATCCGCTTCGCGCACGGGGAAGATCGATTCGCTGTGCAAAACGTTCGCGCCCATATAGCTGAGCTCGCGGAGTTCACGGTAACTGAGTTTGCCGATGCCGACGGGGCTCTGCACGATACGGGGGTCGCAAGCCAAAAATCCGCTGACATCCGTCCAGTTTTCATAGCAATCCGCCATGACGGCACGGGCAACGATCGCGCCCGAAACATCGCTGCCGCCGCGGGAAAACGTTCTGACCCTTCCGTGTGGGTCAGAACCGTAAAATCCCGCTATAACCGCGCGGTTTTTGCCTTTCAGAGCCTCCCTGACGAGGCCGTAGGAGACAGGATCGAAGCGGCCGTTTTCGTCAAAACGGATAACGTCTTTCGCATCGACGAAGGGTACGTCCAAAAGCGCCGCCATGATAATTCCCGCAAGATATTCCCCGCGGGAAACCGTGAATCCCTCGCTTCTTTCCGCTTCGATCTCCGCCGCCACGGAGTTTAATATCCCGTCGATGTCAAGGCCGATATGAAGTTCGTCTGCAATGCGGCGGAAGCGGGAAGACACTTTCCCGAACGCCTCGCCCAAAGCGCCCTTTTCTTCGAGCTCCCTGTGCGCTTCGTACAATAAGTCTGTGATTTTCGTATCTCCCCCGAAGCGTTTGCCGGGGGCGGAAACAACGGTGAACCGCCTCGAGACGTCGCCCGAAACAATCTTCGCAACGCGGCGCATATTGATGCCGTCGGCCATGGAGGTGCCGCCGAATTTGCAGACCTTAATCATAACTTATCTCCCTGCCCTCGAGGCAGTAGCGCTTGTTTTCCTCCCCCACGGTGAACACTTTGTGCATGGTGTTGCCGCTCTTCAGATCGTAAAAGAGATCCTCCTTTTCCATGGTTTTGAGCACGACGGCAACCCCCTCGCGGATGCCGGAAAGAGCGGCGGGCTCCGCATACCGCACCGTGCCGCCGTTGGCGCGGAGATAGGAGGAAATTGCCGCATCGGCCTTCTCCGCCCCCTCCATGCCCGCGGGAAGATTGGGATAAAGGAAATTGCCCTCCCGTTTGCACTTGATGTTTTTCATAAAAAAGTCAATGAACGCCTCTTCATCCGTATCGGAAATGACCCTGTGGAGGGGCAAAAGCTCCACCGCGGGGTCGTAGAGGTTGATACATTCCGCGAGGGCAAATCTCGCGGGGTGGTTTTTGAATTCCGCACCCTTCAGCGAAGGCTTGAGTTCCTCCCAATACATCTTGGCGGCAATGAGTTCGTCGTGCCCGTCGGCGACGGCATAGCGGGGTTCACCGCGGCCGTTCAGCCTCGCCGCGACCTCGTAGGCGTATTCCTCCGGAATGAAACTGCCGCGTATATTTCCGCCGTCCATCATGAGGGGAAAATCGTATAGGATTTCGAGATCGAGTTCATTCAGATCCCGTATAAGCTGGTTTTTTTTGTCTGCATAGAACAGAAGCGTGTGCGGAAATTCGAGGAGCGTCTTCCGCCTCAGCGCGAGCAGTTCCGCGGCGCGGGGGGAAGGCCCCTCGGTGGCGCGGGCAGGCGTGATCTCCCCGCGTTCAAAGGAAAAGGTCTCCAGATCGAGCGCAAGGACGATCCCCGTGCGCACGCGGCCGTTTTTCAGTTTCCGCTCCGTAAGCATAAAGCCCCGCCCGATCCGCTCCAGCTTTTCCTCCGTAAGCGCGCCGGCGATCGAGGCGGCCACCCGATCGGGGTCGTCTTCGGGCCCGCCCCTGCAGACATCGGGAAGAATGCAGAAGAGAGAGGAGGGCGCGTTGCCGGCCTCTTTGGCAACGCGCTCCCAAAAATCCCCGCTCCCGGGATGGCTGTCGGCGGCGGGAACCGCCCATTTCTCAAAGCCGCCGCGGGGAAGAAAAACCCGCGGGGCGCGAAAACAATTTTTCATACGATGTTGATTACAATGACGCATGCGGCCGCGAGGACGAGCGCAAACAGCTTGAGCGGAATGTGACTCAAAAATACATGCTTTAAAAATTCGCCGAACTTCATGATTTTTTGCCCTCCGTGTTGAATTCATTCGTGTAGTAATCCCTCAGAATGCGCTTTAATCCCACCGAATCGATATAACGCGTGATCTGCAAATCCTGATCTTTCTTCTTTTGCACATAGGATATGATGCCTGTCTCCTCGGAAACGATGATCGTGGAGACGTCCGCAACTTCCGTAACGCCGATCCCCGCCCTGTGGCGGGTACCGTAGTCGTTGGGGAACGTCTTCTGCGTGAGGGGCAAAAAGCACCCCGCCGCAAGGATCTTGTCTCCGTCGATGATCATGGCGCCGTCATGAAGGGGCGCTTTGGGAACAAAGATACCCTCGATGAGCTGGGAAGATATGGCCGCATTCAGGGAAACACCGCTTTCGACAATATCTTTGGGCATATTTCCGTTCGAGAGAACGATAAGCGCGCCCGTATTGCTCTTCGAAAGATTGAAAACCGCCCTCGTGATCGAATTGATGCACTCCTCGTTGATCTGCTGCTGTTTGTCGGGAGAATTCGCCACGCGGTGTTGGATATTTTTCGGCGTGTAGGAGATCTCTCTCTTGATCTCCATGCCGAAGAGAAAGAGGAAAAAAGTCGATTCGAGCGCGAAGAAGAGGAAAAACCAAAGCGCGTCCATCTTTTCCGCAAAGACCGTGACCGTCCCCATGCAAAGGATGAGAAAAACATACAGGAAAATATAACGTTTGGCATTGTTCTCGTAAAGCGTGCGAAGAACGAAATAGATGACGATGAAGAACAAAACGAGTTCCACTACCGTGACCCATTGGTAGGGCGCAGTCCCGTAGGACTGAATAAAACCCTTCAAACGGGCCCAGATATCCGGCCAAGATCTCATTGTTCCCTCCTTTTCCCCCCGTTTCGCGGGCGGATAGTCTATTCATACTATATTATATCGAATTTTGCGGAAAAAGCAAAGAATTTTAATATTATCCGAAAAATATTTTTACAACGGCCGAAAACAGGGCCCCCTGCGCGGAATACAGCCCGCTCTTTGCCCCGCAGGAGAGGGCATAGAGACCCTCATAGAGTTCCTGCACGCGCTCCCTGCCGAGCCTTGCCGCCGCCTCGCGGTTTTTCTGCACGGAATAGGGCTTCGCGCCGAGGATTTTGGCCGCCTCCGCATCGGAAAGGCGCATGTTCGAAATATCGCAGAGCGTGCGGTAGTGCGCCGTCAGCGAGGAAAGAACGGCGTATTCGTCGAAGCCTTTTTCAAGTAAATCGTGCAATATCCCGCAAAAAGCATTTCCGTTCCGCCGCGAAGCCGCCTGCGTCAGTTCATAGATTTTATATTCCGTATCCTTGGCGATATACTCTTCGACGACGTCCTTCGTGACCCTGCCGCCCCCGCCGAGAAGGAGCCTCAGTTTTTCGCATTCGTTGGCCATGCGCGCGGCGTCGAAATTGCAGTAGCGCACCATAAGGGAGATCGCATCGCCGTCTGCCGAAAGGCCTTTCCTCTTCAACATGCCGAACAGCCACCGCGAAAGGTTCTCCTCGCTCTCGCGCGAGCAATCCACAAGCGTTATGCCCTTCTTTTTCCCGAGATCCGCGCTTCCCGCCTTTTTGCCGGCGTTGACGATGAGGAGCACCGTGCTTTTACACGGATTTTCGACGTATGGGTTTAAAATTTCCCATTCCTTTTCGGTGGGATAAAATTCGTACACGCGCACCAGCCTCTTTTCGTCGAGGAAGGGCATCGCATAGAGATCGGCACGGAAAGAGGCAAGGTTCCCCTTCAGCGATTCCCCCTCGGCGCGCACGTCGTTGAGCGATGGCTGCGAAATACGGCAGGCCGCAGAGATGCTCTTCACCGCATGGTCGCGGAAATAGGCCTCTTCGCCGTCGATGAGATAGACGGGATCGGGCCCCGCTTCGAGACTTTTTGCAAGCTGTACAAACTTCATAGCGAAAGAATTATACCATAGTCCAAAAAATATTTCAAGGTTCCGCACCCGTTTGCGAAGGATAAATCGGCGTTTATTTGCGAAAAACCGTCAATATCGAACATGACGGCATTGCCGCGCACAAAGAGAAGAAGGGTTCCGTCCGTCTCGAAGGAAAAGGAAAGTTCGCCCTCCGTAAACCGTTCGCCGCAAATGACTTCCGTCTCATGGAAGCCGTCCGCGCCTTCGCGCATACAATAAATACGCTCCGCACCGGTGAATGCCGCGATATTGAGCGTCTCCGTGCGGTCGTCCGAGAGCACCACGGCGGCGCCGATGCGGCCCGTGCGGCGATTCAAAAAATCTTCGCAGTCCTTCAGGCTCGCACCGTCGCCGACGATGAGCACGCTTTCATCCCCGCACCTCACAAGAGCGAGCATGCCGTCCTCTCCCGCACCGACATCCACGACCGCTCCGCCGAAAAGACAATTTTCGGCAACAAGGCACAGCGAAAAGAGAAAAACGGCAAAACAAGTGACCGCAATGCGTACAGAAGGGCGAAGGCGGACGCGCTCGGTGCCGTAAAAACAAGCGCACAGCCACACGGTGCCCGCACTGCCGAAGGCAAAACCCGTCAGCACATATCCGAAATCCGCCGCCGCAAAGAGATAAAGCAGAAGAGAAAAAAGCCCTCCCGGGAACATCAGAAAGAAGGACGCCGCGGGCGGGATGAGAAGCGAAAACAGCGTGCAGAAAAGAAGCGTCAGAAAGGCGGCGGGCAAAAGGGGCACGATGAAAAGATTGAGCCCGATCCCCCACACCGAAAAATAGCCGAAACACTCCATCAAAATGGGGAATGTAAAGAGTTGGACGGCGAGGCCCGCGGCGAGATATTCCCTCAAAAACCGCGGGATATGTGCGCGTTTCATGCCCCGCGTAAACATTCCCGCAAAGAGGGCAAGGCCGAGACAGGCGCCGAAGGAAAGGCGGAATCCGGCGGAGAGCCATTGCGCGGGCATGACCAGGAGCACCGCAACGGCCGCCGCAGATACGGAATTGAGCATGTCCGGTTTTCTGCCCGTGAAGGTGTTGATACTCAAAACGATACACATGATGAGCGCGCGGAGGGCGGAAACCGACCACCCGCAGAGCGCGCAGTAGAGCGTACAGAGCACAACCGCGGGAATGGCGGAATATTTCTTCAGAAATTTGAAAACCGTCAACGCCGCGCCATACAGAATACCGATGTGAAGCCCCGAAACGGCGAAAATATGCGCGATCCCGCCGCTCCGCACGGCCGTCATAAAGCCGCGATCCACCATGCGCGAGTTACCCGTCAGAAGCGCGTAGGCGATATATCCCTCCTCCCCGCCCATATGCTCCCGCATGAGGTCAAAGAGCTTCGCATTCAAAAAAAGCAGGGGATGGAATCCCTTTTCCGCCGTCCCGTATGTTTCCGCCGTTGCATGATAGCGGATATTGCCGGCAAAATCGTACGCGTCCTCCGTGCCCGACGGAAGAGAAACGCGGGAAACCTTCGCGGTGAACGAAATGCGGTCTCCGGGACGGATGTCCTCCGACGGGAGAGAGAGCGAAAGCTTTCCCGCGACCTTCTCCCCGCCGAGCCGCACATCGGAAAGTTCGGCTTCCGTGTAGCCGTCTCTGATGCAAATAAGGGTAACGGTCCCCTCCACGCCGTATTCCCCCTCCGCTTTGCCTGAAAGAAAATTCTCCGCGTAGACGTGTATCCCCGCGGTCCCGACCGCCGCAAATCCGAAAAACAAGCATATAAGTGCGATTATTTTCCTCTTCGAAACGGGAAAGACGGCAAAGGGAAGGAAGCAAAGAAGGAACAAAAAATCGGATGGAACAAGCCCGCCGAAACGAATGCGGCAATAAAAAAAGATCCCGGACGAGATGCCGGCCGCGGCAAAGAGAAGCGGCCTGAAGTTGACGCGCGGCAGGCGTTGCGCGGAAGACGGTACACCGTTTTTCGACATCTTTCGCCCCTCCTTTGCATAATTTCGGTTATTATACTTTAAACCGCGCATTATTGTCAATAAATTCGGGACGCCTCCGCCGAATTTTTCCTTTTTATCACAAGAACGCGGCGGCCGATACTTGCCATTTTGCGGAATCCATGGTATAATAAGGTTTGAAAGACATCATAATCTTCAGGTTAAAAATGACGAAAACGGAAAAAGAAAATTCAATATCTGTAACGGCAAGATTTCCCGCCTACGCCGGCTATGCAGACCACTATTTTTCGGCGCCCGCATCCCTCATCCTGCGCAACGACGGCGACGAAGACGCGGTTCTCACCGCAAAACTCATAACGGACAGCGGCCTCTTCGTCTTTTTCGAGAAGGAGGTCTACGTCCCCTATGACAGCACGGTGGAACTTTCCCTCGACGGGATCTTCAATCCCGTATTCCTCTCCGAACTCGGAGAGGTAACTTTATGCACGGCAACGGCGCGGATTTTTCAAAACGGAAAGGAGGTTTGCGCGGCAGACATTGCCCTGACGGCCCTGCCCTTCGACTGGTGGGAGGGGCTGAAAGGCAATCCCGAACACCTTGCCTATTACGTCCGCCCCCATATGCCCGCCTGCGCTTCCGTGCTGCTCGAAGCGGGAAACCGCCTGAAGGTATGGGGAAACGACCACTCCAACGGCTATGAAAATTGCGACAAGAACAGCATCCGCAGCGTGCTCGCGGCAATCTTTGCGGTCATCAAGGGAAAATCCATCGAGCGGGCAGGCGCGATAGACGCCTCCCTTCCCCTCTCCTGCATGCGCGAAAGAATTCTCGAAGACAGGAAGGCAACTTCGATGGAGCTTGCCGTCTTCGCCTGTTCCTGCCTCGAGGGCGCAGGGCTTCACCCTGTCCTCGCCGTCGGCGAAAAGGACGTCGCAGTGGGCGTCTGGCTCTATGAAACCTGTTTTCTGGACAGCGTTTCGGACGACGGGGAAACCGTGGAGAAGTACATTTCCGACGGCATCAATAACCTCGCCTTCTTTGACGCGGACGATCTCTTTACCGATAAAAAGGGCGCTTACGTCGTGGCGGAGACGCATTTCAAATCCAAGCTCGAAAAGGGAAAATTTTCCGTCTTTACGGACATACGCCGCTGCCGCCTCGGAGGGATCCTTCCCTGCCCCACGCGCGAAAAAGGCGCGAACGGCTACGAAATTTACCGCGAAGAGGAGGTTTCGGGAGAGAACGCTCCCGCGCCCCTTCCCGAGCTCCGCAAGCGGGAGACGCCCGCAACGGGAAGCGAAAAGTGGAAAAGGCGGCTTCTGGACCTCACGGGCAAAAACGCCCTTTTGAATTTTACGGGCAAGAACGCCCTGCACCTCATGGGTTGCGGCGCAGACGAACTCATGCTCATGGCAACCTCCTCTCCCCTGCGTCTTACGGGCGGTGAAGAGCGGGCGGAACCATTCGGCGCAAAGGCCGAGGGCCAAAAACGGGAACTCTTGCGCCTCGAACAGGAAAAGGGCCTTCTCCGCGTTTACGGCGGCGCGGAAGAGGTGAACGATACCGCCATGCGTCTTTTGCGCCGCAACCGTACGGCACAGGAGGAAACGGGCGCAAGCATTCTCTATCTCGCCCTCGGCTTCCTTTCCTATACGGCCAAAGACGGCGCACAGCGCTATGCACCCCTGATGCTCATTCCCGCATCCCTGAAAAAACAGAAGGGGACGGATGTCTGTATTCTGCACACCGACGGAAAGGAGCGGTTCATCAACGCGACGTTGCTTGAATTTCTCAAGCGGGATTTCGGAATCGACATGCGTTGCCCCGCCGGGAATCTCAAGCCGTGCGAAGTCTTTTCCGCCGTCCGCGCCGAGACGGCGAAGATGAAGGGCTGGAAAGTGTATGAGGACGCCTATCTCGCCGCCTTCTCCTTCGAGCGCTTTTTAATGTGGAACGACCTCCGCCGCTCCTATGAGGAATTCGGCAAGAATAAACTTTTTTCCGCCCTGAAAGACGGCAAATACGAAAAGGGCGACGTCTCCTATGCGGAGGAGGACGTGGCCGACCCCGGCCAATACTTTATCCCCCTGCCGAGCGACAGTTCGCAGTTTTCCGCAGTTGCCCTCTCCGATACGGGCGAGAGCTTTGTTTTGCACGGTCCGCCCGGGACGGGAAAAAGCCAGACGATAGCCAACATCATCGCAAACGCCCTTGCAAAGGGGAAACGGGTGCTGTTCGTTGCCGAAAAGCGGGCGGCGCTCGACGTCGTCAAGAAAAGGCTTGACAGCGTCGGTCTGGGCGATTTTTGTCTGGAGCTTCACGGAGACAAAGCCGACAAGACGGCCGCCCTGCAAAAGCTCGAAACAACGGTCTCCCTCAAACAGGAAGAGGCCGTCTCCCGCAACACGAAGGAAGTGGAGACGCTCCGCTCGGACCTTTCCGCCCCCATGTTTGCCCTGCACAAAAAGAGAAAACTCGGGCTTTCCGTCTACAGCGCAATTCTCGGCTATCTCGAAAACAGACATGCGCCCGATATTCTCGATGTGGAGAGCTCCTTCTACGATTCCCTGACGGAAGAAAAGCTCGCCGCCTATAAGACGGTCATTCTCCGCGCCGCGGCGGCGGCAAGGGAGTGCGGCACGGTGGCGCATTCCCCTTTTGAAAACGTCAATCTCACCGTTTGGTCCGTGTCCCTGCGCGACAGGGTGTTCTGCGCCTCGGAAGTTATCATTGCGGAAAGCAGGCATTTGAAATCTTTTTTGACCCTTTTCCTCGAATTCTACCGCCAGACCATGACCGCCCTTTCCGAGAAAAAGCTGAGGGGGCTTGCGGCCCTCGCTTCGGACCTCAAAAGCGGAAAATACGATAAATATTTTGCGGCGGCGGATCCCGACGGTTTTTCCGCGTTCTACGCCGCGAACCGCCGTCTCGATTTCTGCCTTTCCTACTACTACAAGCATTTCAAAACGCTCGTGGAGCCCGATAATGCCGAAGAGCTTAAGACACTCCGCGGCGGCGGGGACTGGAGGCTTCTGAAGAGCGGAAAAAGCACCGTTAAAAAACTCCGCCGCGTGGCCGTCGAGCCCTTCGGGGACGAGGACGTCGCGAAGTACCTCATTACCCTCGCCGACATAGACGACGCGGAAAAGAGCGTTGCGGACTCCCCCCTCTCGAAAATTTTTTGCGACCGCGGCGGACGCATCAACTACAAGAAACGGAGCGAATTTCTGGAAGATCTCTACCGCCTGCACAAATCCAACGCCCTCCTCTTTTCCGACTACAACGCCGAGGCATTCAACAGCATGTGCGTGCGGGCGAAGAGCGGCTACACCCTTCCCGTCCTCGACGGCTATATCAAGGCGGAAGAGGCATTCTTTGCGGCGCTCGACAGCTTTGTCTCCGTCACCAAAACGGACAGAAGCAGGAACGACGAGAGCGATCTCGTGGAATTCTATTCGATGAAGGCGGCGGGACTCATCGACAATATCGATCTTCTCGCAGATTGGTGCATGTACCGCGCAACGGCAGAGGAAATGAAAGAGAACGGGCTTACCTTCCTCAGCGAAGCGCTTGAAAGCGGCAAACTCGGCACGGAGGACCTTCTCGCGGGCTTTGAAAAGAACATTTACCGCAATTTCCTCGAATCCGTCATTCCCTACGATAAGGACCTGTCACGTTTCACCGCAGGCTCCCTCGAAGACACGGCCGAAAAATTTGCGCTTGCCTGTGAAAACTTTACGCACGCGACAAGGTCCGTTATCCGCCAGACGCTGATTGCGCGCCTCTCCGATGAAAAATATGACGGGGACAGGGCAACTTTTTACCGTATCTCCAAAACAAATCCCAGAAAAACATCTCTCCGCTCCCTCTTCGAGGAAATTCCCTCTCTCCTTGCCGCCGCCGCGCCCTGCATGCTGATGAGTCCCGTCTCCGTGGCGCAGTATCTGCGGCCCGAAGCCGATCTCTTCGATCTCGTCGTGTTCGACGAGGCGTCGCAGATTTCCACGGCGGAAGCGGCGGGCTCTATCGCAAGAGGGAAGGCGGCCGTCATCGTCGGCGACCCCAAACAGCTCCCTCCCACCACCTTCTTCCGCGGCGAAGCCGCGGACGGCGCGGGCGAAGAGGATCTTGAAAGCGTCCTCGACGACTGTCTCGCTTTGGGTCTTCCCGAGCGCCATCTTCTGTGGCACTACAGAAGCCGCCACGAGAGCCTTATCGCCTTTTCCAACAGCATGTACTATCAAAACCGTCTGTGCACTTTCCCCTCGCCCGACGCGATGGAGCGGAAAGTAAGGCTTATTTCCACAGACGGCATCTATGACAGGGGCGTCACCAAGCGCAACGCAAAAGAGGCGGAAGCGCTTACCGAAGAGGTCATCCGCCGCCTCAAGGACCCCGCGCTCTCCAAGCTATCCATGGGCGTCGTGACATTTTCCGCCGCCCAGCAGGAGGAACTCGAAAAGCAACTCTCGGTGGCCATCGCGGCAAAGAAGCTCGAAGCGGTTGCCTACGACAGGGAGGAGCCCCTCTTTATTAAAAATCTCGAAAATGTGCAGGGGGATGAACGCGACGTCATACTCTTTTCCGTCTGCTACGGGCCCGACGCCGCGGGGAATGTCTCGATGAACTTCGGCCCGCTCAACCAATCGGGCGGATGGCGCAGGCTCAATGTCGCCGTTTCCCGCGCGAGGGAAGAAATGCTCGTCTTCTCTTCGATCACGTCATCGGTGATCGACCTCAAAAAAACTTCCTCGGCGGGCGTCGCGGGACTTAAAGCGTTCCTCGAATATGCCGAAAAGGGCAAAACAACGCTGTCCGTCAGGGCAGATGACGTCAAACCCGGCAAGGGAATCGGCAAATTTATCGCCGAGGAGCTCGGTGCATACGGTTACAAGTGCCGCGTGGAAGTGGGTACGTCCGCCTTCAAAGTGGATACGGCCGTCATTGACCCCGCCCGCCCCACCGAATTTCTTTTGGGTATCCTTGCCGACGGCAACACGGCCTTTTCCGTCAAAGAAAAGAACGTCCTGCAGCCGCAGATCTTAAAGCGCGGGGGGTGGAACGTCCTGCGCTTTAACAGCGTAAGTTTCTACAACAATCCAAAGCGGGAAATCAAGCGGATCAAGGATGTGCTCGATAAACTTACGGGCGCCGATAAAAAGGCGGGAAGCTGGCTTACAAAATATAAAAAGCCCTATAAGTATGTAAAGACGACCTCGGCCGAACTCATCACCTTCCTGACCGAGGGCACACACGACAAGGAAGTTTCCCTCCGTCTCGATGAAATCGTGACGGCGGAGGAGCCCATTTCGCGCGCCTTCTTGAAGAAAAGGTGCCTCACCAGCTTCGGCATTCCGAAGAGCAATTCGAAGGCGGACTCTTACCTCGACACGCTCATCGTCGGGGGCTCCTATAAGTGCGAAAGGGCCGCGGGGATCGACTATTTCTACAAGAATCCAAAGGCGCTTGCCCCCACCCGCGTCCGCGTGGAAGAGGGGGATAAGATCCGCAAAAATCCCGAAGACATTGCCGTTTTTGACGTTCTCGCGCTCATCAGGGGCGTACTCGAGGACAGGGTCTCGCTCTATCTCGACGAGCTCATTCCCCTTGCCGCGGAAGTGTTCGGCCTCAGGCAGACGGAGAAGTTCGCGGCCTACATGGAAACCTGCATTGCCTACGGCGAATCGTGCGGCCTTCTGGTGCGCTCCGTATCGGACAGAATCACGCTGAAGTGAAATCCGCCATGCCGCGCTTAAAGCATTCGGAATGCGCGCGGGGCGGAACGGCGCCGCATGGGCGCGCCGATTGAGAAAAAACCGTCACATAAGTGACGGTTTTTTATATAAATGCATCTTCGAAATATTCAATCTCTCCCTCATAGATCGACGAAACGTCGAAGCGGACGGGGACCTCTCTCTTTTGAAGTTCGCACCAGAATTTCGCCATCATGCGGTAACGCTCCCGCTTCCTGCGGTCCACGGCTTCGGTCGGCAGGCCGAATGCGTCCGTCTCCCGCGCCTTCACTTCGACGAAACAGGTATAGCCATCCGGGCTCATCGCCACAATGTCCGCCTCGCCGAAGGGCGTCCTGAAATTGCGCTCCAGTATCTTGTATCTCCGCTTTTTCAAGTACTTTACGGTCAGCGCCTCTCCCTGCCGTCCCAAATCTTTTTTATGAATGTCCTTCGATGGATCCTGCATATGCCGACCTCCCTGATTGCTTCTATGTGTTTTTTCGTACCGTAACCTACATTTTTTTCAAAACCGTATTCGGGGAACTCCTCGGCAAACTTCTTCATAAGTGTATCCCGGTAGACCTTGGCAATAATGCTCGCCGCGCCGATGGAACAGACAAGGGCGTCCCCCTTCACGATGCTTTTCTGCGGAATATCGATATCGAGAGTCATGTTTCCGTCCGTCAAAACAAAATCGGGCGTGATTTTCAGCCCCTCTACCGCTTTTTTCATGCCGAGGCGGGTCGCCTGAAGAATATTGATCTCGTCGATTGTCCTTTCGTCCACCTCGGCGATGCAATAGGCGCGGGCAATCTCTTTGATCTTCACGGCAAGCTCCCCGCGTTTCTTTGCGGAAAGTTTTTTGCTGTCGTCTATGCCCGGAATGCGCGTATCTTCTCCGAGCGGCATGATAACGGCCGCACAGACGACCGGCCCGGCAAGCGGGCCCCTTCCCACCTCGTCCGCGCCCGCCACTGCGGTGTAACCCATAGAAAAATACTCTCTTTCGTATGTCAATTCGTCCATATTTTTCCATTCGCGGCTATATCAGCCCAACTTCTTTCAAATCGTCGATGTCGTCGAGCGTGACCCTGCCGAGGCGGCCCTTTCTGAAATCGTCGAGAAGGGCCCTTTCCCCTCTTTCGTAATCGAAGTCCCCGCCGCGAAGCAGGAATGCGCGCTTTTTGCACACCTCCTCCAACATCGCGAGGGGAGCGCCGCCCTCAACGCCGTACCTTTCCCTCAATCCCTGCGGGGCCTTCCCGGAAAGCTCCCCGAGGAGCGAGAGGGCGATCTCGTCGATTGCGAGAATGTCGTCGTTGATACTGCCGACAAAGGCAAGCCTTCTTGCCAAAGTTTGATTTTCGCAGGAAGGGGGCATCGTGCCCGGCGTATCGAGGAGTCCGAAGTTCCCGCACTTCACCCATTGTTTCGCACGTGTAACGCCCGCCTTATCCCCCGTCATTGCCTTCTTCCCGCCCGCGAGCAGGTTGATAAGCGTGCTCTTGCCCGTATTCGGAACGCCCGCGACGAGAAAGCACATGTCCCGCGCGGTACTTTTTTCTTTGTTCCTTTCGATGCGGTCTTTCACGAGCGTCTCAAGCGCCTGCGTGAGCGGACGGGCGGCGCGGGGGTCCTTTGCATTCACGGAAACGACCTGTTTCCCCGCCTCTTTCATGGCGCAGGCAAGAGGCTCCGCATGGGCCATGTCAGACTTATTCAGAACATAGAGAACGGATTTTCCCCCTACCATGTCCGCAATCTCCCTGTTGTAAGAGGCCGCGGGACACCTTGCATCGAGCACGATGACGACGCCGTCGCAAAGTTTTAAGTTTTCTTCCATCATGCGCATGGCCTTTGCCATGTGCCCGGGATACCATTGGATCGTTTTCATTTTGATTCTTTTCCCGCGCCTTAACGGATCAGGTCGGGACGCATTTTTTTGGTAATTTCGATCGCTTTTTCCCGCCGCCATTTGTCGATTTCGGCGTGGTTGCCGCTGCGGAGCACTTCGGGCACCTCAAGCCCCCTGTATTCCACGGGTCGGGTATACTGCGGATATTCGAGAAGATTCTCCGAAAAGCTTTCGTCAACGAGCGATGCGGGAGAGAGCACGCCGTCCAGATACCGCGCGACGCAATCCACGAGCACCATGGCGGGCAGCTCGCCGCCCGTCAGAACGTAGTCCCCTATGGAGATCTCCTCGTCGATGAAGAGGTCGATCGCCCGTTGGTCTACGCCTTCGTAATGACCGCAAAGGAGAACAAGGCTGCCCTCTTCCGACAGGGAAACGATCTTCTCCTGCGTCAGCGTCTTGCCCTTGGGGGAGAGATAGATCCTTTTGGCCGAATGCCCGGGGTCGACAGCCTCGATTGCACTGCCGATGGGCTGGGCCATCATCACCATGCCCGCACCGCCGCCAAAGGGATAGTCGTCGCACTTCAGATGTTTATCTTCGGTGTATTTTCGTATATCGACGACATTCAGTTGGAATTTTCCCTCTTTTTGCGCCCTGCCGATGATGCTCGAAGAGAGAGACGAAAACATCTCGGGAAAAAGCGTTAAAACCGTGATTTTCATATCAGATAAAATTGACCTTTTTTTCGGAATACAGCGCACGATGAAGAAACGGATAACCGCGGTCAGAGGACCGCAACTTCTTCATATCTCTTTTTATCGACAATAATACGCAAATTTTTCGGATCAACGTCCAAAATAACCCCCGCGGCGGCGGGAAACATAATTTCCTTTCCATCCTTTTCGATGGTGTAAATATCGGTCGCGGCCTGCCTGACACCGGCGAGTTTTCCGAGGACTTCCCCTTCCCCGGTGACGACTTCGCTCCCGAGAATATCGGCGATATAATATATTCCTTCTCCGGGGTCGGGCGCCTCGTCGCGGGGAATGACGACTTCTTTGCCGCGCAGAAGTTCCGCCGCATTCCTGTCCGCCACGCCGCGGAGATTCAGAAAGACGGCGCCGGGGGCGCAACGCACGGATAAAATTTTATATTCCGTGCCGTCGATAAAAATGCGCTTCAGGCAGGCGAAATCCTCCGCGCTGTCGGTATACGGTTTGACCTTGACTTCGCCGCGGACGCCCTGCGGCTTTGTAATTTGGCCGATTGTCAGTTGTTTTTCCATATCAGAACCCGAAGAGCGCGTCTGCGGCAGTGCGGATTTGCGCCTGCGTGCGCTCCTTTTTTTCCCCGCTTTTGACGATAACGATATTTTCGCTCTCTTTGTACTTTTCAAACACACGCAAAAAGTTTTCGCGCGTCCTTTGCTGGCGGTCGAGGGTCTCGTACCTTTCCCTCTCCGCCCTGTGCCCGACCCGCTCCATGCCCGCTTCGGGCGGAAGATCGAGAAAGAGAACGAGATCGGGGCGTAAAAGTTCCATCGCGGGGCGGTTTAGCTCCTCCACCCATGCAAGCGGAACGAGCCCTCCGTTGTAGGCAAACGAAGAGAAGTAGTACCTGTCGCACAGAACGGTAACACCCGCTCCGAGTCTGGAAAGAATTCCGTGTTCGGGATTTTGGATATGGTCGAGGCGGTCGGCCGCAAACATGGCCGCAATGGTGTACTCGCCCGTATCCACCTTGCCGCTCATGCAGCCGTGCACAAGCGCGCCGAACGGAGAGTCCGTTGGCTCGTGCGTGCAAACGTTGGGAACGGAATGCTCCTCCAGATAGCGGGAAAGAAGTTTCATCTGCGTGCTCTTCCCGCTCCCGTCCAAACCTTCAAAGACGATGAATTTTCCCCTTGTGTCCATACGGAATTTATTATACCAAAAAATACGGGGAATGTCAATCATGCAAATGAATATCGTAAGCCGTCCCCGGAAAAGTCCGCCGCACCGCACATATTTTCGCACCGCGCGGCGGAAAACAAAAAAGTCCCTTTCCGCAAAATGAAAGGGGCTTCCGCTATCCGCAGCCGTTCAGCAAAAGTGCGGTATATGCCTTCTTAATACAGTAACTGTATAAACTTTGATTTTATTATACACATACTGTATGATAAAGTCAAGAATTTATGGAGAAATTTCTAAAAAAATCCCTTGGAGCAAAACTTAAGGAGCGAAGGTTACAACTGAAAATGACCCAAAAAGAGGTAGCGGAGCTTCTCGGCGTCGCCCAACCCGTATACGAACGCTTCGAAAAGGGCATTTACGAATGCAATTACGAACAGCTTGCCGCCCTGTGCAGGATCTTCGATCTTTCGTCCGACTATCTTCTCGGCCTTACGGAATACTGAAAACCGCCACATATGTGGCGGTTTTTTACGGAGTACAGCTGAAAACATTGTAGATGATTTTCTTTTTTCCGCGGGCATATTCCACCGCTGTCTTTGTTCCGCTCTTTGTTTTTTCTTTTAACGATTTTTCGATGACCGATAAACGAAACGATCATAATTTTGACCTCTATGTAGGTGCACCTTCTTATTTTATCACATAAAATTATAAATATCAAGGCAATATGTAGGTATGCCTTCTTTTATTTTTTGTGAAAAATTTTTAGAATGTATATTCCGTTCCGAAGATTTGGAAATCGATTGAGGCTCCCCTTTCCCTCTCCCATGGAGGGGGCGAACAGTATTGACTTCACCCCATGAAGAAAAAAACCGCCACATAAGTGGCGGTTTTTTGATTGTATCAAATTGTATCAACTTACTTTCTCGGATTCTTGATATTCGCCTGTGCGGCTGCAAGGCGCGCAATAGGAACACGGTAAGGCGAGCAGGAAACATAGTTGAGGCCGATGTCGTGGCAGAATTCGATGGAGGAAGGATCTCCGCCGTGTTCGCCGCAGATGCCGCAATGTAATTTCCTGTTGGACTTCTTGCCCATCTTCACGGCCATACTCATCAGCTTGCCGACGCCTTCGGTATCGAGGCGTGAGAACGGATCGCTCTCGTAAATCTTGTTCGCATAGTAGGAAGGCAGGAACTTGCCCGCGTCGTCCCTCGAGAAACCGAAAGTCATCTGGGTAAGGTCGTTGGTGCCGAAGCAGAAGAAGTCCGCTTCCTTCGCAATCTCGTCTGCGGTGAGCGCCGCACGGGGAATCTCGATCATCGTGCCGACTTCGTACTTGATATTCTTGTGCTTGGACTTCTTGACCTCTTCCGCCGTCTTGACGACAATATCCTTGACGAACTTGAATTCCTTGACTTCGCCGGTGAGCGGGATCATGATCTCGGGCACGACTTTCCAATCCTTATGCCGCTTTGCGACGGCGATGGCCGCCTTCATGACGGCTCTCGTCTGCATGACCGCGATCTCGGGGTAGGTGACGCAGAGACGGCATCCGCGGTGCCCCATCATGGGGTTGAACTCGTGGAGATCGGCAATGATCTGCTTGATCTGAGCGACGGTCTTATTCTGCGCCTTTGCGAGGGCCTCGATGTCCGCCTCTTCGGTGGGCACGAACTCATGAAGCGGAGGATCGAGGAAACGGATCGTGACGGGCTGGCCGCCGAGCGCCTCGAAGAGACCCTCGAAGTCCGCCTGTTGCATGGGCTCGATCTTTGCAAGCGCCTTCTCCCTCTCCTCCACGGTATCGGCGCAGATCATTTCGCGGAAGGCACCGATCCTTGCGGGATCGAAGAACATGTGCTCGGTACGGCAGAGGCCGATGCCCTGTGCGCCGAACGTAGCCGCCTGCTTCGCATCCTTGGGGGTATCCGCGTTGGTGCGGACATCCAGGGCCTTGTACTTATCGGAAAGTTCCATGATCCTGCCGAAATAGCCGCTCGAAGGATCTGCGGGAACGGTGGGAATGATGCAGTCGTAAATCTTGCCGGTAGTGCCGTCGAGGGAGAGCGCGTCGCCCTCGCGGTACGTCTTGCCTGCAAGCGTGAACTGCTTGTTTTCCTCATCCATCTTAATATCGCCGCACCCTGAGACGCAACATGTTCCCATGCCGCGGGCGACAACCGCCGCATGGGAGGTCTGGCCGCCGCGGACGGTGAGAATGCCCTGCGCATACTTCATACCCTCGATGTCCTCGGGAGATGTTTCGAGGCGTACAAGGATGACTTTCTTGCCCTTCTTGCCCTCGGCAACGGCATCCTCCGCGGTGAAGACGATGGTGCCTGCCGCGGCGCCGGGAGAAGCGGCGATACCCTTGCCGACGACGTCTTTTTCGTCCGCTTCCGCAAGCGCCTTGGGGTCGAACTGCGGATGGAGGAGCATGTCGAGAGACTTCGCGTCGATCTGCATGAGCGCTTCCTGCTCGGTGATCATGCCTTCGTCGATAAGGTCGCATGCGATCTTGATCGCCGCCGTTGCCGTGCGCTTGCCGTTACGGGTCTGGAGCATGTAGAGTTTCCCGTTTTCGACGGTGAACTCCATATCCTGCATGTCTCTGTAGTGCGTTTCGAGAATCTTGCACACCTCTTGGAATTGCTTATAGACGTCGGGGAAAATCTTGGCCATCTCGCCGATGGGCATAGGGGTGCGGACGCCCGCGACGACGTCCTCGCCCTGTGCATTGGTGAGAAATTCGCCCATGAGGCCCTTTTCACCCGTGGAAGGATTGCGCGTGAACGCGACGCCCGTGCCGCAGTTATCGCCCATATT
Source organism: uncultured Clostridia bacterium (assembly GCA_964612545.1). GTDB lineage: Bacteria > Bacillota > Clostridia > Christensenellales > Borkfalkiaceae > Gallimonas. Next base: position 18,916 of record CAZTBU010000016.1, read on the forward strand.
GCCGAATGCCATCATCTGCACATTGACCGCGGTGCCCCAGCTGTAGGGAATGTCGTGATCCATACGGTAGACGTTTGCGCGGGGATTGTCCCACGAACGGAACACGGCCTTGATGGCCTCGAAAAGCTGTTCCTTGGGATCGGACGGGAAGTCTTTGCCGAGTTGCTTTTTGTACTCGGCCTTGAACTGGTTCGCAAGGGTCCTGAGGTCGTCCGCGTCAAGTTCGACGTCCTGCTTGACGCCCTTCTTTTCTTTCATGTCGTCAATGAGCTTCTCGAAATATTTCTTGCCGACTTCCATGACGACGTCCGAGAACATCTGGATAAAACGGCGGTAGCAGTCCCACGCCCAGCGGGGGTTGTTGGATTTCTTTGCGATGATTTCGACGACTTCTTCGTTGAGGCCGAGGTTAAGGATGGTATCCATCATGCCGGGCATGGAAGCGCGCGCCCCCGAACGTACGGAAACGAGAAGGGGATTTTCCTTGTCGCCGAACTTCTTGCCCGTGATCTTTTCCATTTTATCGATATATTCCATGATTTCGGCGCGGATCCCGTCGTTGATCTGTTTTCCGTCCTCATAGTACTGCGTGCAGGCCTCGGTCGTGATGGTGAAGCCTTGCGGAACGGGAAGACCGAGATTGGTCATTTCCGCGAGGTTCGCACCCTTGCCGCCGAGGAGCTCGCGCATGTTCGCGTTGCCTTCCGTAAAAAGGTAACAATATTTTTTTGCCATAAAAATCTATCCTCCTGTATTTATCGTAATTTACCAAGAGCCATTATACACGAATCGGAACGAAAACACAAGCCTTTCGGAGAAATTTTTTCCGAAAAAGGCAGATTTTTACTCCGTCAGCCCAAAAAACGCCTTTCGGCATATCCGAAAGCCTCTTCCGCCGCAAGCCGCGCAATTCTCCGCCCCGATGTGCGCTTTCCCATTGACATTTTTACGGGGACATGCTATAATAAAGCCAGTTCCGAAAAGAGGTGACGAAAAATGATCGAATATTCCATGAAAAATCTTACGGCGGACGAGCTCTGTTTTAAGATGAACCATATCAAGGCGGAGCCCAACACCCGTTTCGAGATCAAGCCTTTCTTCTCCCGCCGCATACAGGGCGTGAACGAAAACCCGCTCATTCACATCGTGACGCTCGAGTGCAAAATCCAATCCACGGATGACAGCCCAAAGCCCTTTGATCTGCTTGTCCGCCTCGTCGGCGTGTTCGAGGTCAAAGATATGAAGACGGAAGAGGACAGGCGCATCTTCGCCGTCAACGCAACCGAGACGATGTTCCCCTATCTGCGCGCCGCCATCACAAACCTTACGGCCGATGCGCTCATTCCGCCCATCGTGCTCCCCGTCGTTTCGGGCGGAACGCTTTTTCCCGAAGACCGCGGCGCTTCGGGCTATACCATCAACTTCGATCCAAAGACGGTCAACTGAAAAAACAAAGCGCTCTCCTCCCGGGAGGGCGTTTTCCGTATGGCGCCGCCGAGGCCGAAAGGCCGCGGGATAAACGTACGAAATTTTTTTGATTAACTCTTGATTTTTTGTGAAATTTTTGTTATACTGATACGCTTAATTCATATGGGGGACAGATTATGGAAGAAAAAGAAGAAAAAGAAAACGGGCCTGTGCCCGAAAACAGCGCGCAGGCTCCCAAAAAGGGTTTTTTCGGAAAGATAGACGATTTCTTTTCCATTACTGCGAGCGGTTCGTCCTTTAAGACGGAAATCATCGCAGGGCTGACGACTTTCATGGCGATGGTATACGCCCTTCTCGTTGTGCCGGGCATGTACGAAGGTCTGCCCGTTTCCTTCGGGGCCGTGTATATCGCAACGGCGCTCGGTGCAATCATCGGGACGATCATCATGGCTTTTCTCGCCAAAATGCCGCTCGCACAGGCCTCGGGGCTCGGCGCAACGGCTTACATTACAGGCACGCTGATGGGGAGCGGCATGGGCCTGTCCTATGCGAACGCGATGGTATTCGTGCTTCTCGACGGCACCCTCTTCGTGATTCTGACGGCGACGGGCCTCAGAAACAAAATTCTCGCCGCCATTCCGAAAGAGGTCAAGTTGACCCTCCCAGTCGGTATCGGCATGTTCATTGCGTTTATCGGCTTTAAGAATGCGGGCATCGTAACCCTGCATGAGGGAAGCATCGGCTTTGCGTCTTTCAACGTATTAAACAAGGCGCTTTTGTATAAGGACGCGATCGCCGCGTCCGTCGCCCTGCTCGGCGTCGTAGCAATCGCCGTTCTCTCCAAAAAGAACGTCAAGGGTTCCATTCTTTGGGGCATGCTCGGCGCGGGGGCTCTCTACTATGCCCTCATAGGCCTCGGCTGCGCATGGGATGCCGAAGGGTGCCGCGCCGTATTCTCGGGCATCGCAAGCGGGTTCGAAAGTCCCTTTAAGGCATTCGGCGAATGGGGGCGGGAATCCGTCGGGCAAGTGTTCGTGAAAGGATTCGATTTTTCCGCCTACCTTGCGGAACACGGCGCGGGCGCGCTGGCCCTTCTCATTGTTACCGCGGCGCTGTCGCTGTGCATGGTGGATATGTTCGATACGCTCGGGACCCTTTACGGAGCTTGCTCCAAGGGCGGCCTGCTCGACGAAAACGGCGATCCCATCCGCCTCGGCAAGTGCCTGATGTCCAACGCCGTCGCCACCGTCGGGGGCGCGGTTTTGGGCGCTTCCACCGTCGCTACCTATGTGGAGTCCTCTTCCGGCGTCGCCGCGGGCGGGAAAACGGGCTTTACTTCCCTCGTGACGGGGCTGTGTTTTATCGTTGCAATGTTTTTGAGTCCCATCGCCAAACTCATTCCTTCGGCCGCGACTTCGGCTGCGCTTATTTGGGTGGGCGTGCTCATGATGGGCAGCGTGAAGGACGTCGATTGGGCAGACCCTGCCTTTGCGCTCCCCGCCTTTTTGACGATCGCCGTCATGGCATTCGGTTACTCGATCACGAGCGGCATCGGCGTCGGTATTCTGTCCTGCGTGCTCGTGAAAGTTTGCACGGGGAAGATAAAAGAAATTTCCGTGGTGACGTGGATCATCGCCGCCCTCTTCCTCGCGATGTTTCTTTTGACGAACTGAACCGCGGCGAAAACGGATGCGCCCGTACGGCAATCTGCCGTACGGGCGCATTCTTGATTTTTCGATACTTATAGCGTGTTTTCTTCCAAAAAACTCAACACGGTGCCCCACTTTTTCTCACGGTTTTCCCGTTCGTTCAAAAACTCGTGGCGGCCGTTTTCAAAGAGAACAATCGAGACGTTTGCCATCGCGGCCTTCCCGGTATAAAACGCATAGAGTTTCTTCACGCCTTCGCCCATGTCGCCGACGGGGTCCTTCCCGCCCGAAACGAGGAGAAGAGGCAGATCCTTGGGGAGCCCCTGTATATAGCGCCTGGTATAAAGAGATTTGAGCCCTTTGAAAAAATCACGGTAGAAGCGGTTGGAGCAGGTGAACCCGGAGAGCGGATCTTCGCCGTATTTCATGTTGTTTTCTTCGTCGTTGGAAAGCCACTGCCCGTCCGCGAACTGCTTGGAATATGCACCGAAAGAAAGTTTTTCAATGAGCTTTGCGGGCTTTTCCGCGCCCTTCAGATGCGCGACAAAAGAGCCGAGATATACTTCGAAATCCTTCTTGTAATTGCTCCCGCCGAGAATCGCGCCGTCCACCTTCGTGCCGTAATCGGAAAGATAGCGCTGCGTCACAAAGGAGCCGTAGGAAAAGCCGAAGATGAAGTGCTTCAGGCCGCGGTATATCTTCCTGTAGAAGTCCGTAAGCATTGCCTCGTCGCGCTCGGTATCAAAGAACATGTCCCCCGCGCAGTAGCCGAGGGTGTCTTTATCCGTATAGCCATGGCCGCGGTGGTCGTCCGCCACGACGATATACCCCCGCCCGTTCAGAAATTTTGCGAATGCGTCATACCGCCCGCTGTGCTCCGTCATGCCGTGGACTATCTGCACAACGGCTTTGGGATTTTTTACATCCGTCCACTCGCGGACAAAAATCTCCTTTCCGTCAAAACTTTTGAAAATCATAATTCTCCCCTTTTTTCCGTAATTCTCCCCTTATTCCTTATTATAGCATATATTTACGGAATTTCAACTGTTTTGCGGAAAATTCTCCCTTAATTACCGGCATTCTTCATCTTGTTTTTTGCATAAAACCATGCTATGATAATTTTGAAAAAATTACAGGGGAAAATGTTATGAAAAAACAAATTTTTGCCATACTGGTTGCGGCGGCGCTTTTCATGCCTCTCGCCGCCTGCGGAGGCACGGCCGAAAATACGGCGCGGGAACACGGAACGGCGGCGGAACGGGAGGAAAACAACACGCCGTTTCCCGAAGGGGAAAACGGCGAACTTCCCGAAGTTCAGACCGATATTCCCGGCGTTTCCCCGCAAGGGACGCCCGAAACAGAGACGGAAACGGAAAAAATCCGCTACATACAGGTCAAAACCGACGGATTGAATATCCGCACGGGCGCGGGGACGGGCTACCGCGTCCTCGCCGCGGCGCAAAAAAATACCCTTCTCGGCTTTGAAGGGGAAGAAAACGGGTGGTACAAAACAAAGTATCTCGGAAAAACGGCATATGTGAGCGCAAACGCGCAATATGCGGGATTTTTTTCGATGGAGACGGGCAGCGAAGCGGTTGAAAAAGTGATCCGTGAAGGACTTGCCTGCCTCGGCACGCCCTACGTCTACGGCGCAGTGCGGCTCCATGACGGCAAAGGACACATGTTAAAGGGATTTACAACGGACGCGTTCGACTGCTCCTCGCTCATGCAGTATATCTTTTACCGCGGCGCTGGGATCCGGCTCGGCGTGACGACGCGAACGCAAGTTCTGCAGGGAAAAGAAATTTCCCGCGGTAACCTGCAACGGGGAGACCTGATGTTTTTTACGAACGCTTCCCGCCGCAACGAGACGGGGAACGAGCGGATAGGGCACGTAGCCCTGTATTTGGGAGAAAATTATATCCTGCACACGGCCTCCGACTTTGCGAAGATCGAGCAGATCTCTTCCGCCCGTTGGAGCAATTTTGTGACGGCAAGAAGGGTCATATGATTTCCGTCCGTTTCTTACGCCGCGGCGGACACCCTCAGAACGTTGCGGGGAAAAGCCCGTTTTCGTACAATACATCGCTTAATTTCCCGAGCCCGGCAGGAGAAAGCGTCTCCCCCCGTACGCCATCCCGCACGCCCGCAAGCGCCAACAATTCCCTCGCCCGTCCGCGGGAAACGTGCAGGCTGTCCATGAGATTGTTTTCGAGCGTTTTCCGCCGTGAGAGAAAGGCGATTTTCACCGTCTCGCGGAAGGCCCTTTCGCTCTTTACGCCGAATCCGCCCTTAAAATCGATGCGCACGACGGCGGAATCCACGTTCGGGCGGGGATAAAACACCGTCCGCGGAACTTTCCGCACAACCCTGCACGTTCCCCTATGGGCGATGGCGGCCGTAACGGCGCCGTATTCGGGCGTGTCTTCGCGGGCCGAAAAGCGTGCCGCGACCTCTTCCTGCACCATCACGGTGATACTTTTGCACTTTTCGGCCTCTTCCGCAAAGCGCAAAACGGCGGGCGTCGCCACATAATAGGGCAAATTTGCGCAGACGGTGTAAGCGCCGAGTTCCGCCTCGAGCTCTGCCATGTTTTCCTTCATGAAGTCGCGGAAGACGACTTCCGTATTCCCGCAGCCGGCAAGCGTTTCGGCGAGCACGGGAGCGAGGGCCACATCGATTTCGTAAGATATGACGCGTTTTGCGGCCCCCGAGAGCACCCTTGTCAGCGCGCCCGCGCCCGCGCCGATCTCAACGGCGGACGCCGTTTTATCGATTCCCGCATCCCGCACGATAGCTTCGAGCAGGTTTGTGTCAAAAATAAAATTCTGCCCGAATTTTTTCTTGAAGGTAAAGCCGTATTTCCTGAGAATTCCTGATATTTCTTCCATGCTTTTCCTCACATAAACCGCGTATTTTGTCACATCATAGATCCGGGGGGATTTGCTCCCCCGACAAATGACAAAGGGAGCCGGAAAGGCTCCTTGATTTATTTGATCATGGAGCGCACGCGAAGCGGAATTCCCACTTTATGTGCGATATTTTTGCATTTTTCCACTTTTTCTTCGCCGATACAGTCAACCACGGAAAACCAAACGTTGAGTCCTTGTTTTTTGCATTCTCCCGCAAACTCCAGCATGCCGCCGAAGGCGTTTTCCACGAGCGGACGGCATATCCCGTCGTACTCCCTCTCCCCGGGAGCGTTCAGGGAGACGTTAATGCCGTCGAGGCGGCCCCTGAGCGAGGGCACAATGTTGTATCCCGCAATGAGCGAGCCGTGCCCGTTCGTATTGAGACGGGTCCTGCCGCCCGACGCGTGAACGGCATCGCAGAGATCCAGCATATCGCCGAGACGGCAAGTGGGTTCGCCGAACCCGCAAAAAACGATTTCCCCATAGCGTGCGGGGTTGCCGATCTCCGAAAGGATCGTCTCCGCCGGGGGCTCGGGCCCTTTCAGCCACAGGCTGTATCCCTCGTACGTCTCCTTGCCGTTGCGCACGCAGAAAACACAGCGGTTGGTGCAACGGTTGGTGAGGTTGATATATAGATTGTTGCCGATTTGGTAGGTATAGGTATCTTTCATGGTTGCAGCCGGGGGAAGAGGGTGAGGGCGTTTTCGCGGATCCGTTCAATCATCTCATCCATGGAGACGCCCTTGAGTTGCGCGAGTCTTTCCACAATGACGGGAATGTTGGCGGGAGTATTCTTTTCTCCGCGGAAGGGAGAAAGATAAGGGCTGTCCGTCTCGGACAGGATACGGTCAAAGGGGCAAGCCCGCACGCTTTCCGCAACCCGCTGCGCGTTCTTGAAACAGGCGACGCCGCCGAAGGAAAACAGGCCTCCCAATTCCGAAAACGCCCCGAGATTCTCCGCGCCGTAGGAATAGCAGTGCAATAAAAAACCGCGCTTTAAACAATTTGTATGCTCCCGCAGTATGGCGAGGGTGTCCGCGCAGGCGTCGCGGGAGTGGATCTGCACGGGGAGATCCAGCTCGCCCGCGGCAACGAGCTGGGCCCCGAACGCCGCCCGCTGTGCCGCCCTGTCCGCACCGGGATAGGAATAGTCGAGACCGATTTCCCCGATCGCGACGCACTTTTTATCCGCCGCCGCTTCCGCGACCGTTTCGATCGTTTCCCGCCCGAAATTTTCGGCTTCGGAGGGATGGACCCCCACCGTAAAATAACACCCGACGTGCGTCTTGCAAAATTCCGCGTGCCACTTCGCGTGCGCAAGCGTATCTGCGGCAAGGATGACCGTTTTTACCCCCGCCGCCCTGATTTTCTCCCATTCGGCGGGAAATTCGTACCCCTCCTCCGCAAAATGCGCGTGAACGTCGATCATTTGACGACCGCCCCGCTCTCAATCCGTTTTTCGGGAGAAACGAGCGATAAATTACCGTTTTCGTCTTCCGCGCAGAGAATCATGCCCTCGCTGAGCAAGCCGCAAAGCTTGGCGGGTTTTAAATTCGTCACAACGACGACCCTCTTCCCCACCATCTCTTCCGGTGTATAAAATTTTGCGATGCCCGAGACGACGGAGCGGATCTCCTCCCCGATTTTCACCGTCTCATGCAGAAGTTTAGAGGACTTTTCCACCTTCTCGCATGCGATGACTTCGCCTATCCCGAGTTTGACTTTTGCAAAATCGTCGATGGTTATCAAATTTTTTTCTTCCGCCGCGCCCTTGGGGGAAGGCTGCCCCGCAGGGGCCGGGGGAGCGGGCTTTTTCACGAGTTTTTCAATCCCGGCAAGCTCTTTTTTCACATCGTAGCGCGGGAACACGGGCGGAATTTTTTCCACCTTGGTCCCCTCCTTCAAAAGTCCGAATTTGAGCGCCCCTGCCCCCGCTTCCCCGCCGCAGGAAAAACTGTTCAGTATCTTCTGCGGCGCGACGGTCAAAAACGGCTTCAGGGCAACCGCGCATATTCTGCAGACCTCGGCGAGGTTGTAGAGCACGGTGCCGAGGCGCGCCCTTTTCGCCGGTTCCCCGGCGAGCTTCCACGGTGCCGTTTCGTCTATATATTTGTTGGCGCGGGAGACGAGATTGAAAATTTCCGCAAGCGCGTCGGACACATTCAGGGCCTCCATGTCCGCGTCGATTTTTCCGGAAAGCTGTCCGCACATCGAAATGAGCTCCCGGTCCGCTTCCTCTTCCTCTCCCTGCGGCGGAATCTTGCCGCCGAAATTCTGCACAATCATCGCCTGTGTGCGCGAAACGAGATTGCCCAAATCATTCGCGAGGTCGGCGTTGATCCTGAAAAGAAACCGCTCCGTCGTGTATTCCCCGTCGCTGCCGAACGGGATTTCGCGGAGAAGGTAATATCTGACCGCGTCGGCGCCGTAACGCTTTACGAGTTCATGGGGATCCGTCAGCTCCGTACGGGCGCTCTCTTTGGATTTTGAGAGTTTCTCGCCGCCGATAAGCAACCACCCGTGGCCGTAAATCCGCTCGGGAAGCGGTTCCCCCAATGCCATCAGAATCGCGGGCCATATGATGGCATGGAAGCGCACTATCTCCTTGCCCACGAGGTGCAGCTGCGCAGGCCAATATTTTTTGTAGAGACCGTCTTGCGCCGTCCCGTAGCCGAGCGCGGAGATATAGTTGGAGAGCGCATCGATCCATACATAGGCCGTATGCTTGCCGTCAAAGGGGAGCGGCACTCCCCACTTCACCGTCGTGCGGGAAACGGATATATCCTGAAGGCCCGCTTTTAAAAAGTTATTCACCATCTCATTGACGCGGGATGACGGCTGTAAAAAACGGGGATCATCCTCATACATCTTTAAAATACGGGGAGCGTACTTCGAAAGGCGGAAGAAATAACTCTCTTCCTTTTGTTTCGTCACCTCCCTGCCGCAATCGGGACATTTGCCGTCCTTGAGCTGGCCTTCCGTCCAAAAAGCCTCGCACGGAGTGCAGTAGTAGCCCTCGTACTCCGATTTGTAAATGTCCCCGCTCTCGTAAAGTTTTTGATAGATATACTGCACGCACCTGACGTGATCTTCGTCGGTGGTGCGGATAAAACGGTCGTACCCAATATCGAGAAGCCGCCACGTATCTTTGAGTTCCTCAACGAGCGGACCGACGAACTCCATGGGCGTGATGCCGCGCTTTAAGGCCTCTTTTTCGATTTTTTGACCGTGTTCATCGGTGCCCGTGAGAAAAAAAACATCCTCCCCCTTCATCTTGTGAAAGCGGGCAAGCGCATCGCAGACGACGGTTGTGTAGCAATGCCCGATGTGCCAATTTCCGCTCGGATAGTAGATGGGCGTGGTAATGTAGAATTTTCCTGCCATAAAATTACCTCCCGATTATTATAGCGCAACGGCGAAGATTTGTAAAATGATTTCGGACGGCCTTCCCGGGAAACTTCCGCGGGGGGCGAAGACGGTTTTTTTTCGGCGCGGGGGCCTTAAAGGGACGGACAGACTCATATCATCGGCAAAAAAATCATAAAATCAAGCATGAATGCGATATTTGCCGCCGTATTTATAGCCGCGGCCGTGTTTTTCCTTTTCAAAGATCCCGACGGATTCCTGCCCGCCATGCTTTCGGGCGGAGAAAAAGCCGCCCTTCTCTCTTTCGACCTTCTCGCCGTCTACTGCGTATGGCTTGGCTTCTTCAAAGTCCTCGAAAAGAGCGGGCTTGCGGAAAAGATCGCCCGCCTCTTCGCCCCGCTTGCAAAAAAAATCTTCCATACCGACGACGGGGAAGCCGTTTACTGCGCCTGCGGGAATCTCTCGGCGAACATGCTCGGCCTCCCCGGCGCGCCGACGCCCCTCGGCATCAGGGCGACGAAAAAATTTCTCGGTGCGGGAAACGACCGCGCCGCGGACCTTCTCTTCGTGCTGAACGCAACGAGCCTGCAACTCCTCCCCACCACCGTCATCGCCCTGCGCATTGCGGAGGGGGCGGAAAACCCCGCGGATATCCTTCTCCCCACCCTCCTTTCGACGCTTGTTTCGACGCTTGCGGGCGTACTCCTTCTGGCTGCGGCGCACGCGGTACGGAGAAAAAAATGAAGTATTTTTCCCTCATCGTTCCCGCGCTTTTTTTGGCGGTTTTTTTGTACGCGCTTTTCAAAAAAGTAAAGTTATACGACAGTTTTACGGAGGGCGTGAAGGAAGCAGCGCCGCTCGTTCTGTCCCTGTTTCCCTATCTCGCCGCAATTCTGATTTTATCGGAACTGTTTGAAAGGAGCGGACTCTCTACCCTTGTCACGGGGTGGCTTTCGCCCGTGTTTTCATTTTTCGGGATCCCGCCCGAAATCGGAAAACTGGTGCTTATGAAGCCGTTTTCCGGGAGCGGATCCACCGCTCTCCTCTCGGAAATTCTTCACACTTACGGCGCAGACAGTTACATCGGGCGGTGCGCGGCCTGTGCCTACGGTTCGAGCGAAACGGTGTTTTACATCTCTGCCGTCTACTTTGCGGGCGTGAAAAAAAAGCGGTTCTTTACGCCGGTTGCCGTTTCGCTCATTGCCAATTTCATCGGCGTGATTTGCGCTTGCATTTTTTGCAAAATTATGTGAGATTTTATCAATTATCCGTTTTTTATAAAATTTTTTGTGAAAAATGTAAATTACTCACAAAAAATGTAACATTCTCTTGGAAAAAAATTTTTTGAAAAATGCCTGCCGATTTCTTTGCATTCTTCTTGGGATCGTACTATAATTACAGTGTCGAAAGGTTGCGGATGCAACCCGAAAGATAGCCTATCATTTTCCCCCTTATCATAAGTAAAACCCCCCGGAGCGCGAGTTTCGGGGGGTTTTACGGTTCATTTTATTTGCCGGCGGGGCGGATTTATTTCCCTGTTTCTTTTTCGCGGGAAAGGCGCGCCCCGCCGCAACTTTCATTTTGCGGGTTTGCGCAACACTCCATATAGGCGAGGACGCATCCATACAAAATTCCCGGACCGTAATTGAAGAAGTGGCAGTCCAAAAGGCTCGTAAGGACCAACGCCCCTATGATGAACGCCGCCATCGTCTTTTCGAAATTAGGTTTCCGGAGCCACAGCCACAGGGTTTGAAAACGGTGGAAACAATATACAAGAAGTGCGACGATGCCGCCGCTCGCGGCAAGCTGGAAAAATGTATTGTGCGCGCGGGGAGGGAGCAACACATTGTTCTCCAAAAAGGAAAATCCTCCGTCTCCCTGTCCCAAATTATGGAACCCGACGCCGAACAAGGGATGTTCCATGAACTTTTTCCAACATTCCGCATATTGCCCGAGTCTGCCCGAAGAAAGCTGGTCGGGCTGAAGATCGTGGGCGAGAAGCTGATTGAAAACGTCTTTGATGGTCTTACCGATCGCAATGAACAGCCTGCCCGCCTCTTCATGGAACAGAATCATCGCGATGACGAACGCGAGAAGCATGGAGCCGAAAACGACGGCGTTCAGAATGCGGTTCTTTTTCTTCGCCTTGATAAGAACGGTCACGACGCATGCAATGAAAATAACCGTACCGAAGAGAATGGAGCCGCGGCTCTGCGTCAGCGCGACGCCGAGCATGAAAACGCATCCGAGAACGGAAAACGCCCAGCCCCATTTTTCGTTTTTGACGGAGAAATAGAATGGTGCGGGAATGCACATCGCCATGACGCAGCCGACGTTGTTATAGACGCCCCACCCCGTGCCGAGCGCGCTGCGGTTCACTTTCCAACTGCCGTCATCCAATCTTTCAAAGACGCCATCATGCGTATACATCCCGCCGATTTCGGCAAGAAGGCCCACGCCGATCGCGATAAAAACCGTAAAAATATAGCTCTTGCCGACGTTTTTCCAATCAACCGTATAATAGAAGTAGAAGTAGAAAAAGGAGAGCGCGATGATCTGTGCAAACGCATAGAAAATCGCATTCTGCGCAACGTATTCCGGATAGCCGACGCCCGAAAGCATATAGCCGATGAGGAGCAATAAAAATCCGGGCGCAAGGAAGGGGGCTTTGCGCTTCGGATGATTGGCGAGAAAGGTCACGAACCTCGCAAGGAGCACCACCACCGCGACGGCAAGAATAAAGAGCAGTTGCGTCATATTCGCGGCGTTTGAAAACAGTTTATGATCCGAGGCGCCGTGCGGGCTGTTTTTATAGGCAAAAGTCATATAACTGCAACAGACGATGGGAAGGATCCCCAAGGTATCTTCGCACAGAAAAGCGCACAGGACGCCGAGGCACAGATAGATATAATAGACGGGCAGCTCGAGCGCAAAGATCTCCGAAAGCGCCATGAGTGCGGCGATGAGAAACGGATAGTACGGAGAACGGAAAAAAGCGCGCACAAATTGCGTGAATTTCGTGTTCTCTAATTTCGGAAACATTGCGATGAGCATACAGAGATTATAACAGGAATTGCAACCGATTGCAATACCATTCCTTTACTTTTATATAAAAAAATTCCGGTGCGCCTTTTCCTTACCGTAACGGGCGAGGCGAATGTCCCTTCCCGCCGTGCCTTGCGCGCCGGACGTGAGCGCTATAAGTCAAGCGTTTCGGCATACAGGGAGGATTTGGAGACCCCTCTGTCGCGCGCGGCAAGTTTTAAGGCCTCTTTCTTGCCGTATCCCTCTTCCATATAGTGCAGAACGTGCTCCCGCGCGGAAAGCGAATTGAGCGGGCTCCCGCTCTCCTCCGCTCCCGCGACGACGAGCACATACTCCCCCCGTTTTTCCCCGGAGAGACCGTCCCGCAGGCCGAAAAATTCCGCGCTCTCGTGAATCTTCGTGATCTCCCGCACGGCGCAGGCCTTGCGGTCGCCGAAAATCGCACATATATCGCGGATATCGCGGTCCACATCCTGCGGAGCGCTATGAAAGATCAATGTTTCGCAGGCGGTTTTACAGCGATTTAAAAGGGCTTCGCGTTCCCTCTTTTTTTCAGGCAAAAATCCCAAAAAAATAAACCTGTCGCCCGGAAAAGCCGATAACACGAGCGCGGAAAGCGCGGCATTGGCGCCCGGGAGCACGGTGTACGGTTCCCCCGCTTCGCGCAGGATTTTACAGACTTCGCGGCCGGGATCCGAAATCGCGGGCATACCCGCGTCCGAGACGATGCAGACGTTTTTTCCGTCCTTTGAAAAAGCCAGAATCTTCTCCGCCGCCTCTCTTTCGTTGAATTTATGGCAACTCTGAAGGGGTTTTTTGATACCGTAGGCCGAAAGGAGCTTCAAAGTATGGCGGGTGTCTTCGCAAAAAACGACGTCCGCTGCCCTGAGCGCTTCGAGCGCGCGAAGGGTGATGTCTTTCAGGTTTCCGATGGGCGTTGCAACAAATTGTATCATTTCATATCCCCCGTCTGTCATTGCATGCCGTGGGTAAAACTTCGATACCCGCCTTGCCTCCCTTGACGGCGGTAATAAGCACGCCGTAGGGCGCATCTCCCGTTTTCCCCGCTATAAGTTGCATTTTTTTCGGCTCGAGACCGTTCCCGTGCAGGACGTACATCACCTCGGCAAGCCGATCCGCGCGGTGGACGAGGGAAAATCTCCCGCCCGGTTCCAGACACCTTGACGCACTCTTTGCAAGTTCGGGAAGGGTAAGGGAAATCTCCTTGCGGCAAAGCGCCTTTTTTTCGTCACGGCTCTGCGGGCCGCCCTTTTCATAGGGGGGATTGCACAGAATAAGCGAAAAAAATCCGTTGTATTTGTCCGGAATGTCCTGCACGCGCATGGTTTCGACGGTAAAAATATTTTCCAGACGGTTGAGAGCCACGGTTTCCTTACTCATTTCGGCAAGCTCTTTTTGCATCTCAAAGAGAGTCACGGAGGATACGCCCTCGTTTTCGGCATAAAAATGAAGGCCGACGATGCCGCTCCCCGAACAAAAATCGGCAACTTTCGCGCCCTTTTTGGCTTTCCCGAAGCGCGACAGGAGAACTGCGTCCGATGTGAAGCGGTAGAGTCCGCTGTCCTGTATGATTTTGTAATTGCCCTTTTGCAGGGATTCGATAACGCGCATAAGCCGTAATTTCGGAATTATAACGTTAAGATTGCCGTTTCAACGGCGCCGCGGCGGATTTATCCGCAACGAAGAAATTCATCGAATAAAAAAGCGCGGGTTCCCGCGCTTTTTTTCCTCGGTTGCTTACTCCGGTTGGACCGCGCCGACGGGGCAGACGCCCTCGCACGCACCGCAGTCGACGCAGGTATCGGGATCGACGACGTAAGTCGTATCGCCGGGAGCGATTGCGTTAACGGGGCAGGTGTCCGCGCAGGTTCCGCAGGAAATGCATTCATCGCTGATTTTGTGAGCCATGTTGACATCCTCCAAATAAAATCTGTGTCTGCATTATATCACACCTTTTGCATTCCGTAAAGCGTTTTGAGAAATCATTCGGAAATTTTATCGCCGCCGGGCCGGTCTTCGGCCGTCTCCGCTTCCCCGCCGTTTTCCGCGCTCTGCCCTTTTTTGAACTTGATGTCCTTCACGGGAATATCGCGGTAGAACACGGCGCCGTCCTTTTCGATCTTGACTCTTACATCCATCCTGAGCATATTGACCGAGACGACGGAGCCCTTCCCCTCCGGCGTGCCCACGGTTGCGCCGATTTTGGGCATCTTCTTGCATGCGTCCGCATAGTATGCGTCCTCGTAGGCAAGGCAACACATGAGCCTCCCGCACAGACCCGACGTCTTTCCGGGATTGAGCGACAGGCCTTGATTTTTTGCCATTTTGATGGAGACTTTTTTGAACTCCGTCATACAGCCGGCGCAACAGCAAACCCTGCCGCAGGGAGCGATCCCGCCGAGGATCCTCGTCTCGTCGCGGATGCCGACCTGTTTCAATTCGATCCGCATGTGGAAATAGGATGCAAGATCTTTTACAAGGTTGCGGAAGTCTACCCTGCCCTCTGCCGTAAAGGTGAAGATAACCTTACTGCCGTCGAAAGTGAATTCGCAGTCGATGAGCTTCATCACGAGCTTGTGTTCTTCGATCTTTTCGCGGCAGACCTTCATGGCCTCCGCCCGCCGCGCTTCGTTTTGCCGCACGGTCTCCTCGTCCTGCGGGGTAGCGATCCGCAGGACCGGCTTCAAAGGAGCGGTAACGGATTTATCGGGAACCTCTTTTGCGGCGTCGCAGACAACGCCGTATTCGAGCCCGCGGGACGTCTCCGCAATGACTTTCTGACCTTTTTTGAGTTCAAACTCCCCCGCTCCGAACCGTTGGGGTTTGCTGTTTTTGAATTTAATCATGACAACTTTTGCCATTTTTCTCTCTCCTTTTTGAGCTGTATTGCAAGATTCAATGCGCATTGTGAAAAATTCGCATTGAAAGTTATCTCCCGTTCGGCCTGTCCCACGAGAAAAATCCCGCGTTCCGCCGCGCCGGCGGTATACATACGGGCAAGTTTTTGCGTCCCCGCGCTCGTCCGTGCGGCATATTTCCCGAGCCCATGCCGAAGAAACATTACATCCCGCAAGACCATCCGGACCGATGAGAAAAAGAGTTTCGCATCCTTTTTATCGGTCAGCGAGCGGCAAAATTCCTCCGTTTTCTCCCCGCTTAAAAATTTCTCCGCCCGCACAAAGACATCTTCTCCCGCGGAGAGGAGAGCTTCCGCAACCGAAAGTATTCCGCCGCAGGCCGCGGCCGCCGCCCTTCCGTCTTCCCGCGGGTGCATGCGGGAAAGCGCCCCCGCGATCTGTTCCTCCGAAAACGGGGGCACAAGCTCCTTCTGTGCCCGTGAGCGCACGGTGGGAAGAACCGCATATTCATTGGCCGTACCGAGGAGAAAATAAACTTTTCCGGGCGGCTCCTCCAGAACTTTCAACAGCTTATTCTGCACGGCCGCGCTTGCGGTGTGAAAATTATCGAGCACAATAAGTTTTTTTCCCCGTTCCACGGGAAGGAGAACGCTCTCATCGATGATACGGCCGCACATTTCCGCCGTCAGCTTCCCTCCCTCCGCGGGAAAGAAAAGGCAGTCCGTAAATGTCTCTTTGCCGATGAGATCCGCCTCGCGTGAGCCGTCCTCTGCGTGGAAAAATGCCTTGGCGCACTCCTTCAGGAGAGCGCGGAGATAAATTTCATCCGAAAAGATAACGAGGACGGTGCGGGCGACATCGCCGCCCATGTCCCGATATATCCTCGCGGAGCGCAGAAGTTCCTTCATATGTCCTCCGAATAGATGGGGATTTTTCCCTCCGAGACTTTGGTGCCGCGGGGAAGGTCCTTTATCAGCCCGCCGAGCCTGACAAGGTCCTCCGTTCCCGTGCATGGGGAAAGGTAGAACAATAAGTAGTTTCCGTCGTTGAATTCGGGATATACGTTTTGCGCTTCGAGAAAGCGTTGCGCCTCACCGGAACGTTCCCCGAAAAAGATGAGGATCTTCGTCCAATCGTCGTTCCGGGCGGCATGAAAGTCCCTCTTGAATTTTTCCGCCGCCCGCTCGATCGCCTCGTTCCGCGGCCACTTGACGGCTTCTTCCACGCTCGCCATGATGGGATAGGAAGGAGAGGTCGTGCGGAAAGTTTTCACCCCCTCTCCGAGAGCCCCCCATGCTTCCGTCTTGCAGGAAACGACGGCTCCCTGCGTCATGGCGGGAAGGGATTTATGCACGCCGTCCACCCACATGTCGGCATAATTCGAGGCATGCATTTCCGTATAATGCAGATGTGCCCCGTGCGCGCCGTCGATGAGCAAGGGCTTGGCATGGGTACGGCAAATTTCCTTTGCCGCGGACATGGGCGCAAGAAAACCGTAGTAATCGGGCGAAGTCAGAAGCAGTGCGTCCGCTTCCTTTAAGGCCGCCTCTATATCCTTGGGAACGGGCTGCGCGGGAATGCCGCGGACGGCCGTTTGCGGGATGAGGACGGGCCTTATTCCGAGCACACGGCAAGCATTATAAACACTCCTGTGCGACGAAACGGGAAAGGCGAGGGAGCATTTTCCCTCTTTTTTCAGAGCATACAGCATTGAAAAAATCCCGCAGGTACTGCCGTCCGTCAAAATAAAACTTCTGTGTGCGCCGAGAATCTTTGCAATGTCCTTCTCGGCCATAAAAATCGGCCCCGAAGGAGAGAGAAGACAGTCGGAATAGCTGAGTTCCGTAATGTCCCCGCCGCTGCGTTTATGCCCCGGCATATGAAAGGAGAGGTGCCCCTCCCGTTGGGATAAAAGCATCTCACGAATGTACAGGCGCATAGGTTTCGAGAAGATAGCGGAGAAAAGCCCAGTTTTCGTATTTTGCGTCCTCCGCACGGTTACCGTTATCGAAGAAGAGGAGCACGAGCTCCCTGTTCACGGCGCTACCCCCGCCGCTATAGCGGAAAAGATCCGTAAGGCCCGTGAGGTTGCCGAGGCCGATCCCGAAAGGATAGTGCATCTTTGCGGCCTCCCCCGCGGACGCGCTTCCGGGCTGATATGTGAACGTATAGTCTACTGTATAGAGGGAGCCGCCGTCAAAGGCGGCCTTCACGAAGAGATAGTTGTCGCGGAGCGCCTTGACGCGCGCCCGCTCCCCCGCAAGCCCCGCCTCCTTCTGCGCATCCGTCCTGAAACGCTTGTCCGATGCGCCGATCCGCGCGAAGGAGCGCATTACAGCCGTTTCGTCCGGCTCGCCCGAAAGTCCGTTTCCGAAATAATCTTGCAGATATTGCTCCGTTTCCGTAAGAAAAGCGGGAATTTCGTAATATCCGTCACAGGTTCCGTCCTCCGGATTGTAATGGCTGTAACCCGCCGCGATGCGCTCGAAGGGCGTCAAGCCGTTTTCCTCTTCCGTATAGTTCGCAACAATGACAACGTCCCCCTCGAGCGCGCTGCGGCGGACAGAAAGCGCCTGCTGTCCCACGGCGCTGTCCTCAAAATTCTGCATCTCGACTTTGAGAATATCATAGGAAAATTTCCCGTCCAGACTTTCCGCAAGGGACGGGCCGTCCGCCCCCGTTCGGGCGCCGTAAGTATAAACGGTGAATACCTGTACAACCGTCGGCCTCGCCGCAATCATGACAAAGATGACATACAGCAAGAGGACCGCAGCGGCGATTACGCCGAGGATCTTGAGCCAATCGTATGAGAGGAGATTTCCGAGCCTCTGTTTGGTGATCCGCGCGTCCACTTTTCTTTATTTTTTTGGTTTCATTGTGGGGAAGAGCAGGACGTCACGGATCGTCGCGCTGTCCGTAAGGAGCATAACGAGCCTGTCGACGCCGAGCCCCAATCCGCCCGTCGGGGGCATACCGTGCTCCAATGCATCCAAAAAGTCCTCATCCACCTGTGCGTTGGCGCCCGCCGCCCGTTTCTTCGCGGCCTGCGCCTCCATGCGCTCCCTTTGATCGATGGGATCGTTGAGTTCGGAAAAGGCATTGCCCATCTCCATTCCCATGATGAAGTATTCGAAACGCTCCGTCATCGCGGGATCGTCGGGCTTGCGCTTTGCAAGGGGGGAGATTTCCACGGGATATTCGTAGATGAATGTGGGCTGGATAAGCTTATCTTCCACATACGCATCGAAAAATTCCGCAAGAATATGGCCCTTTGTGTCTTTTCCCTTTTCAAGTCCGATATGATACTCTTCGGCAAGCGCGCGGGCCTCCCCGTCTGTTCCGACAAAGGAAAAGTCCACGCCCGCATATTTTTTGACGGCCTCCGTCATCGTGAGCTTTTCCCACTTCGACAGATCGATCGGGGTGCCCTGATAGTTGATCCGAAGGGTTCCGCAGACGTCGAGCGCAACGGTCTTGTACATCTCCTCTACAAGGTCCATCATCGTGTGATAGTCGGCATAGGCCTCGTAAATTTCCACGGTGGTGAATTCGGGATTGTGTCTGGCGTCCATGCCCTCGTTGCGGAAGACGCGGCCCATTTCGTACACCTTGCCGAAGCCGCCGACGATAAGCCGCTTCAAATAGAGCTCCGTTTCAATGCGGAGATACATGTCGAGGCCGAGAGCGTTATGGTGCGTCTTGAAGGGCCGCGCATCCGCGCCGATCTCAAGGGGAAGAAGGATGGGCGTATCCGCCTCCATAAAACCCCTCCCGTCAAGAAACCGCCTGATCCCGGAAATGATCTTCGCGCGCTTATAAAAGGTGTTTTTCACGTCCTCGCTCATGATGAGGTCGAGGTGGCGGAGGCGGTACTTCATGTCCACGTTCTGAAGTCCGTTAAACTTTTCGGGCAGGGGCAAAAGGGCCTTGGAAAGCATGTCGAGCGAAGTTGCGTGCACGCTGACTTCCCCCGTCTGCGTCCTGAACACAAAGCCCGTGACGCCTACAATGTCGCCGATGTCGAAATCCTTCTTATATGCGGCGTATTTCTCTTCCCCGACGTCTTGCCGCGTCACATAGATCTGAATGGTTCCCTTGCCGTCGGCAATGTGGGAAAAGGAGGCTTTCCCCATGATACGGCGGGACATGAGACGGCCCGCAATACATACGGTTTTTCCTTCATAAGCCTCAAATTGTTCTTTCACGTCGGCAGAAAGAACGGTGACGGGATAGCTTGTCACCTTATAGGGATCGTGCCCTTCGTCCTGCAATTTTTTGAGCTTTTCGCGGCGGATCTTCGCCTGTTCGATAAGCTCCTCCTCGTTTCTGTTTTCTTCCATCGGATTTATCCCTTAATCTGCATTCAATTCTATCTTCAGAATCTTGAGTTCGTATTCGCCGCTGGGAGCATCCACCGTGACGGTTTCCCCCTTCTTGTGGCCGAGAAGGGCCGCGCCGACGGGACTCTCGTTGGAAATGATGTTCTTCATGGCGTCCGCTTCCGTCGAACCCTTGATCGTGTAAGAGACTTCCTCATCGAAACCCTTGTCGTACACGGTGACGACGGTGCCGATGTGCACGACGGAATTGTCGTCATTCTCCTCTGCGATGACGGCGTTCTTGATGCGGTGGTCGAGCTCGGCGATCTCGCCCTCGTTGGCGGCCTGTTCGTTGCGGGCGGCGTCGTATTCGGCGTTTTCCGAAAGGTCGCCGTGGCTGCGCGCCTCTTGGATGCGGCCGACGATCTCGGCCCGCTTGACGTTGATCAGATAGTCGAGACGCTTCTTCGCATCCTCGTAACCCTGTCTTGTCATGATAAACTGTTCTGCCATGATTTAACCCCTTTTTGCACAATAAGTGCGTTCTTTTTTTATAAATGATACCGTGATTCCCCGTCAGGCACAGAAATCACGGCATTCATATCGGATCGATTATAGCGCGTTTCCGTAAATTTGTCAAGTATCTTTGTGTCCTGCGCCCCATTTCCCTTGCTTTTTGGGCGGAATCTTTGCTATAATAAAGATATGTTCCGTATTTGGGCAAAAGTATATCAGGGCGAACATATCGCAAAGCAGACGGTGTACGAGGGAAACGCCCAATTTTCCTATGCCGATTTTTTCGGTTACCTCGCGGAAATGTGTACCGCTTTAGACGTTCCCACGCCCGTCCTGTTAAAACAGCATATTTTCCGCTACGCGAAATTCCGTTACGTCGTCTTCCGGCCCGCCGACTTCATGGAGCGCGTGGAATTTACAAAACTCGTCATCGAAAATATCTCGTAACGGCATTGCGGGGCAAGAATAGAGCAATTCTTTAATAAATTTTCCGAAACTTGCAAATACTGCCGCCATGAAATACACGACGTGGATCATGTGCGGCATTTTGATTATATTCGGCATCTTTGCAAGCGTCTACGCGCTTTTCGGGTTTGACCTCTTAAACTTCCTCTGTTTCGGGAATATTTACGCTTATCGCGCGGTTTTGTCTGTGACGGGCGTCGCCGCGCTTTGGCTTCTGTTCTGGCTTATCGCCTTCCGTCCGACAAAACCGCTATCCTGAATTTTCCGGGAAAACGCTTGACAGTCTCCCCAAATTATAGTATCATAAAAAAAGCGGAAGGTTTTCGGTTAACACTTCCGAATAAAAAAACCGAGGTTTTTTCATATGAAGATTTTTACTGCAAGGCGCCTGTGCCGGGCGGGCATCATCGCCGCACTTTACGTGACGCTCACTTACGCTTTCGGCATGACCGGCTATGCGGGAATCTTTCAATTCCGCCCTGCCGAAGCGCTCTGCATCCTGCCCCTTTTCTATGTGGAAGCCGTTCCCGCACTTTTTGTGGGCTGTATGCTGGCAAACATCCTCTCCCTTTACGGCGTTTACGACATATTTTTGGGTTCGGCGGTCACTCTCGTTGCGGCGCTTTGCACTTTCTTCGTCGGGAAAATTTTTCGGGATGAGGGAAAAACTTCCGTACGGGTGGCGCGCATTGCGCTCGGCGGCTTTTTCCCCGTCGCCCTGAATGCCCTCCTCATTCCCGTCGTCATCGTCTATCTGGGCGGCTTTACGGAAGGATTTGCCACGGCGGTTTCCGCCTACACATGGAATTTTTTCTCCCTGCTCCTTTCGCAGTCGGTCTGGATCTATGCGCTCGGCGTCCCCCTCTATCACTTTATCGCGCACATGCGGAAGAAAAATATTTCTTTTTTCCTCGACGGAAAGCGCCCCTCTTTTCCCGAAACGGATCCCCTTCCGCACGAATAAATATTATGTCCGAAAGGGTCCCGCCGCAGTTTGCGGCGGGACCCTTCGGATATTTACCAATCCTGCTTTTTAAGCGTCTTATCCTTGAGGTCGTCATAGTACGAAAAATATTTCGCCTTCCACGCGGCGGGGGAGAGGGGCGTATCCCGATCCCGCGCATAGGCGAGATATTCTTCAAGCTCTTCGGGCGTAAAATCCCCCTCCGAGATCTCATCATCATACTCTTCAAATAATTTCATGAGCTCTAACTGCGACATAAGTGCTCCTTTTTTTATGGTTCTCTGCTACTTATCCACATATCAACAGGGAAAATGTGGATAACTACAGGAATTCCACACGGTTTTTTCTCTCAAGATAACAAAGGCCCGCATCTTTCAGACGAAGCAAAATTTCGTCCATCTCCAACTCCAGATCGGCGCAAAGCGACGCGAGGCTGTCATAATCATCGCGCAACTTGGTATTGAGATAGCTCATCAGCATACACGGGTCTTTGGGTAAATCTACCATGGCTTCATTATAGCACGTCCGTAAAAGGTTGTAAATGCCTTTTGCGTCGAAAGTTTTGAAATGAATATCAGGCGGGGCTACAGCGCGGGCCGCCGCGGCCGATTCCACGAAAAACTTCGAACAATAGCATAAAACCAGACAATAAGTCTGGTTTTTTTGATTTTTAAACCTTCGGCGGCTCTCCCCATATTGATTTCAGAAAGAGATAAACTTCTTCTCCTTTTCTGTTGATATAGGGATAATAATCACTTTCAAACCCCAATTTTTTATGAAGCGCAATGCTTGCTTCGTTGTTGCTTCCGATCTGCTGGCAGACGATTACATACCCTTTGGCGCGGCAAATATCGGCGGCGCGAGCCATGCTTTCTGCGGCAAACCCTTTTCTGCGGTAGCGGGGAAAGATCTCAATGCCTATCGAAACGACCGATTCGCTATGAGCGAAGAGCGAACAGGTCCCCACGATCGTTCCCCGAAACTCAACCGCATACATCGTAAAGAATTTGCCGCTGTATTCGTTTTTTTCCCACTTCCCGACCAATCGCGACGCTTCCTTCTGCGTTGCGGCCAGCCCGTTCGCCATCATGCAGTCGATATCGGACGGCGTAAAGGATCTCAATGTGACCATGACTTTCTTCTCCCCCGCTCAGCGGCTGAATTTCTTCGGCGCGGGACAAAGTACGCCCCTGCTCGCCCATGAAAAATCCATTTTGATAAATTAAAAAAGCGCTTGCCTCAGCAAACGCTTTTCGTTCGGAATCCGGCAACTACCTATCCTCCCGGGCCGTTGGGCCAAGTACTTTGGGCGTAAG
>CAZTBU010000017.1:0-41280 GCA_964612545.1 uncultured Clostridia bacterium
ACGCTCACCATGACGTGATTAGAACGCTCACCATGACGTGATTTGAAACGGCGCGCTTCGCGCGTCATCCTGAGCTTGTCGAAGGATCTCGCGAGGCGATGAAAAAATTCCGCGGGACGATGAAAAAATACCGCGGAGCGGCATGACATAATTCAAAAAAAGGAGAAAAAAATGACGGTAAATAACAAGCCGGCAAAAACTGCTCAACAGAAAGAAGAAGAGAGAAAAATGCAACTTGTAGCTCAAATCAAGGAAGATTTCGGGGCGCGGAGGGAAGCGCGGCGGAGTATCGAAAAGAGCTGGGAGCTCAATATGAACTTCGTCAGCGGCAACCAGTACTGCGACATCTCTTCCGCGGGGGAAATCGTACAGGAGGACAGAGAATTTTATTGGCAGTCGAGGCGGTGTTTCAACCATATCGCCCCCACGATCGATACCCGCCTTGCCCGCCTCGCCAAAGTCAGGCCGACGCTCGAAGTCAGGGCCTTTTCGGACAGCGAGGCAGACATCAAGACGGCGCGCCTTTCTTCCAACATCCTGAAGTCCGTGAAGAACAAACTGGACCTCGGCGGAATCGTCTCCCGCGCCTGTATTTGGTCAGAGACGTGCGGGACGGCCTTCTACAAAGTCATATGGAACTTCAACGACGGGAACATCATCGGCACGGATGATACGGGGCACACGTTGAGGGAGGGGGACGTCAACGTCATTGCCCTGTCCCCCTTTGAGATCTACCCCGATTCCCTGACGGCGGAGAGTCTGGACGAGGTGAAATCCATCATTCATGCGAAGGCCGTGCCCGTTTCCGAAATCAGGGAGCGCTTTGGCGTAGAACTCAAGGGCAGTACGATCAACGATTTTCCCCTCGTGCCATTCTCGCAGGCGGGGGGATGGAGAAATCCGGCAGACAGCGCGGCGCATCCCTCCCTTGAGAATGCCGAGATCGTCATCGAACGGTATACCCGCCCGACGGAAGAATTTCCGGACGGACGGCTGGAAATAGTAGCGGGGGACACGCTTCTCTATGAAGGACCGCTTCCTTACCGCAACAAGGACAGAGGAGAGCGCACGTTTCCGTTCATACGGCAGACGTGCATTCCCTTGGCGGGGTCCTTCTTCGGGACCTGCGTCGTAGACCGCATGATTCCTTTGCAACGGGCGTATAACGCGGTGCGGAACCGCAAGCATGAATTTTTGAACCGCCTGTCAATGGGAGTCATCGCGGTGGAGGACGGCTCCGTGGATGCCGATGAACTGAGCGAGGAGGGCCTGTACCCGGGAAAGGTCCTCATCTACCGCCAGGGTTCGGCGGCCCCGTCCTTCCTCGACTGCGGCAGCATGCCGAGCGAATTCCATGAGGAAGAGGAGCGCATTTCGGACGAGTTTATCCTCGTTTCGGGCATGAGCGAAATCTCCCGCAACTCTGCAAATCCCACGCACGTCACATCGGGCGTAGGCCTGCAGCTTCTCCTCGACCAAGACCAAAACCGCATGCAAATGAGTATCGATAGCGTGGAGCGGGCGATAAAGGAAGCGGGCAAACAGATTCTGCACCTTTACAAACAGTTCGCCTCCGCGAAGAGAATTCTGCGCATGACGGGAACGGGCGGGAATACCGAGCTCTTCTGGTTTTCGTCAAGCGATATTTCGGCCGACGACGTACAGTTCGGCACGGGATACGAGAGGACGTCCGAGGAAATGCGGGAAGAAATTTTGAAACTTCTCGATCTCGGGCTTCTGCAAAACAAGGAGGGCGCGCTCGACGGCGAAACGCGCAACAGGGTACTCGAGGCCCTCGGTTACGGATCGTTTGAGAGCGCGAGGGATATTTCCTCCCTTCACCTCAAAAAGGCGGAGAAGGAAAACCTCATTCTGGCGCAGCGCGATACGGAGGCGGATGTGTATGACGATCACGATCTGCACATCACCGAACATATGCGCTTCCTGCTTTCGGGCGGGGAAGAAAACGAGGCGGTGAAGAAGAGGGTGTTGCGCCACATCGCATCCCACCGCAAAGGAGCATGACATGGAAGAGGAAAACGGAAAACAGGAAGCCCAAGAGGAGCCCAAAGAGGCGCTCCTTGCGGGTAAATTCAAGAGCGTTGACGCCCTCGTGCGCGCATACGGGGAGCTTGAAGCGGAATTTACCCGCCGCAGTCAACGCTTAAAGGCCCTTGAGGGAGAGGAGCGGAAGGGAGAAGGGGCGCACCCTGTCATGGACGATGACGGTCTTTTCCGGGCCGTCAGCGAAAATGAAGCCGTGAAGGCGCGCGTGCTCGGCGACTATCTGAATTCGCTGAGAGGCGTACCGCTGCTTTCCTCGGCGGGGACGGGCGTCACGGCCCCTCCCCAAAAGCCGAGGAGCATCCGCGAAGCGGGCGCACTGGCGCTCAGCTTCCTCAAAAACCAATAAGGAGAATATTTTATGACGATTACGACAAGTACGGCAGACAGCGCACTCAAGAAATATTACCTGAGTGCAATCACAGACCAGCTGAACATCAACACGAATCCCTTTCTTTCGCGCATCAGGCAGAGTTCGGACAACATCTACGGAAGGGATATAAGAAAACTTGTGCGCGCCGGCATGAGCGGCGGCGTATCGGCGGGGACCGAGGATGGCGATCTTCCCGTCCCGAACGGTTCCAACTACCAGCTTTTTGTCCTCAGCCTCAAGAATCTTTACGGCACCATGGAGATTTCCGATAAGGCGCTCCGCACCTCCTCGAACGGCGCGGGAACATTTGTCAACCTTCTCGACGAGGAGATGGACAATCTCGTCAGGAGCGCGCGCTATAACCTCAGCCGTATGCTCTTCGGCAACGGCACGGGGCTTGTCGGCAAAGCCGTCTCGGTCTCGGAGAAGGTCGTCACGGTGGAGAATGCGCAGAATTTCACAGACGGTATGCTCGTCGATCTCTATACCTCCGGGTCCGTCAAGCAGGAGAGCAATCTCATTGTCAAGACGGTGAACAGAGAAAAAAATACCATTACCCTGAATAAGACTCTCTCCTCCGTGGAAGGGTGCGAATTCTATGTCGCGGGCTCCAAGGGATGTGAACTTACGGGCCTCGGCAGTCTCTTCAGCAACAGCATTCTCTACGGCAACAGCCGTACCGAAAACGCATGGCTCAACCCCTATATGAAGACGGTGGAGACCCTGACGGAAAGCGAGATACAGCTTGCGATCGACAAGGTCGAAGAGCAGTCAGGCGGGAAAATCAACTTCATCATGTGCTCGTGGGGCGTGCGCCGCGCACTTGTAAATCTTCTCTCGAAGAAGTATACGGCGGTCAATACCGTAGAACTCGAGGGCGGCTACAAGGCGATCTCCTTCAACGGCATCCCCGTCGTTGTAGACAGGTTCTGCCCCAAGGGGACGATGTACCTCCTCAATACGGACGATTTCGTCCTTTATCAGCTCTGCGACTGGCAGTGGCTGGAGGACGAAGACGGCAAGGTCCTGAAACAGTTGCCCGGGAAGCCGGTATACGCGGCGACGCTCGTGAAATATGCCGATCTCATGTGCGAACGTCCCTGCGGACAGGCCATGCTCTCCGGAATCACCGAGGAATAAGGAGAAAGAGATGACCGTTCGGGAAGTTTTGACTCTTGCCGCCTCCTTCCTCGATGAAAAAGACCTTGTGTCCGCGCTTGCGGGCAGTTCGGTCACGGGGGAGGCGGAAACCCTTCTTACCTGCTTTAACGTCGTGGAAAACGAGATCGCGCTCGACGACTATCCTCTCAAAAAGACGGAAACGCTTGATTTCCGGGGCGGGTTGCTGCCTTTCCCGGACTTTTCGATCCCGCCCGTGGACATTTGTGCGGTGAAGCGGGGAGGGAGGAGAATCGCCTTTACGCTCTCCCCGGACGGCGTTCTCTGCGACTGCTCCTCCGCCGACGTCACCTATACTTACGCCCCGAAGAAGAAGGGGATAGGCGATACCGCCGAGCTTGGCGGCAAGATCTCCCCCCGCCTCATGGCGCTCGGCGTCGCATCGGAGTATTGCTTTGTCAAGGGAAGAAAGGAAGAGGCGAAGATCTGGGGCGTTAAATACCGCGACGCCTTAAAAAGCGCGGGAATCCTGCGCCATCCGCTCTCCGTCCGATCGAGGAGGTGGGCATGAGATATGATAAAGAGGTCTATGCCCCCGCCGAAGAATTCTATACGGAACGCTTCGATCCGTCCCGCCCCGCCGAGGGGCGGGAGACGGCGGCCTTCCACATGCGGCCGTCCCGCAACGGGCTCGTTTGCGCGGAGGGATATGCGGCGGTTTCCGCTCTGCCCTCCGCGGCGGCCCGCCTCTACGTCGCCGACGGCACGGTTTACGTCTATGAAAGCGCGCAAAAGAGCCTTTACGATGTGACGGCAAAGACGCGCATTACGGGCATCGACTCGGAGCCCGTTGCCCTGCTCCCGCATGTGACGGTTAAGGGCGCCAAGGGGCTCTACTGCGTCGAAAAAGACACCGTGCGCTACATTACGGGCGGCGCGGTGATAAGTTCGGGGCGCGCCGGGGGAGACTGCGCAGCCATGCATCACGGAAGACTCTTTACGGCGGACGGCCTTACGCTGAGATTTTCGGCGCCGTATTCGGCGGACGGCGTCACCCAGACGGACCGCGACCCCGGCAAGGCGGGCTACATAGACTTTGACGGGGGAAAGGGCAACATCATCGCTCTCGTCTCCTTCCGCGAAAGGCTGTATGTCTTTTTCGAGCGGGGAATCATGAAGGTGCGCGCAGAGGGGGAGGCGCTGAACTTCGCCGCGGCGGAAATGCCCTTCTGCGGCGGAACCGTAATCGGGGGCTCGGTGGCAAACTGCGGAGACCGTATCTGTTACATGACGAAGAGCGGACTCTACTCCTTTAACGGCAGCACCTGTTCTCCCGCCGAAGAAAAGCGTGCGGAAATCGACCCCGCGGCCGCCGTGCACGGCCTGTGTTTGGGCGGGAAATATGCCGCCTGCGTTAGCCTTAAAGACGGACAAACCGCGCTGTATGTTTACGATTTTTGGGAAAAAGCGGGCAGATTCATCCCCGTGAAAGGTTTGGTCTTTGCCGAGCGGGAATACTTCCTCGCGGGAACGACTCTCTATTCCGTTTCGGATGAGGGCGGGCTGCCCCCCGGCTGCAACGCATCCCTTTCGGTCACGCTCTGCGGCGAGCCGCGCGCCCTCGCATGGGTCAGGGTGGAAGGCGAGGGAAGTTTTGAGATCGGGACGAACGCGGACGGAATCGTGCATACGGCGGCAGGTGATGAAAAAGTGCGCATATATGCAAAAAAACGGCTTTCCGAAACGCAGATCGTGATTACCGTAAAGAGCGCGGATTTCCGCATTCGCCATATAGAGGTTGCATGGAGGAAAGAGGATGGAAATTGACATCATAGACCTTACGGATCCCGAATATGCGGACCTTTCCGAGGTACAGCTCTCGATGGTCCGCGCGGCGCAGACAAAGAAGAATGCCATCGTCGCGGAAAACGAAGCGGAGAAGAAAAAAATTTTTTACTTTATGCTTTCCTGCAACACCCTACGGAGCAACATACGCCTGTTCGAAGAGGAGCGTCTCGACGCGCTCGCGGAGGAGAAGATCTCTGCGGTGAGGGAGGATCTCATCCTGCAGTTGCGCTTTGAATCCATTGCCTCGGAAGGAAACGACGCGGGCCCCTACCGCTACCCGGAGAATCCGAACTACGGGCTTTCCGCTTCCCAAAGATTTTTGGCGGTCAGAAATTATTATATGGAGGTGACGGACGACGCGGCGGTCCGCCTGCAGATGTACACGATGGACACGCTTGCCCGCGCCTATCTGGGGGAATATTATCAGACCCTGTACGAACTTCTGGCGCAGTACGTAACGTAGGCGGAATGCGTTGCGCCGGCCCTCCGGCGGCGCGTGGCGGTGGAAAAAGACACGGCGCGGGGCGGCGAAGGCGGAATTCTTTCGGCGGAAATTCTTTTACTCCGAAAATTTCCCGGACAGGATTGCCAAAAATAATTTTTGTGATATAATAGGGCCGGAAGGGGGAAAGAATCCGGGGGATATATCGCAAAATTATCTGCGCCCGTGTTTCCCCGGAGATTCCGTGCAGAGGCCGAAAGCGGTACAGACGCATACAGGCGTTTGTTATAGGGGGAGAAGTCCCGCGCCGAAACGGCGCGGGACTCAATAATGGCGGGACGTATCCGTGAGGCGCTTTGCATCGCTTGACTGTTTTCACGGAAACGGATATAATGGTTGCAAAGGAGTATGTGATGAATTACAGAGAAGAATCGCTCAAAAAACACCGCGAGTGGCGCGGAAAAATCGAGGTCGTTCCCCGCGTCGAAGTGGATACGCGTGAAAAACTTTCCCTTGCCTATACGCCCGGCGTTGCGGAACCGTGTCTGGCCATCCAAAGGGACGTCGGCAAGAGTTTCGAACTCACGCGGCGGTGGAATACCGTGCCCGTCATCACCGACGGCACGGCGGTACTCGGCCTCGGCGACATCGGCCCCGAAGCGGGCATGCCCGTCATGGAAGGCAAATGCGCGCTCTTCAAGGCGTACGGGGACGTCGACGCCATTCCTTTGTGTATCCGCTCCAAAGATACCGATGAGATCGTCAGGACCGTCGAACTTCTCGCGGGGTCTTTCGGGGGGATCAACCTCGAGGATATTTCCGCGCCCCGCTGTTTCGAGATCGAGCGGCGGCTGAAAGAGGATCTCGATATTCCCGTCTTTCACGACGATCAGCACGGCACGGCGATTGTCGTCACGGCCGCCCTTCTCAATGCCCTGAAGATCGTCGGCAAGGAATTGGGAAAGATCCGCGCCGTCATTAACGGTGCGGGGGCGGCGGGTATCTCCATTGCGGGATTTTTGCTCAAAATGGGAATCGGGGACGTCGTAGTCTGCGACAGGAAGGGGATTCTCGGCGCAAAGACCTGTTTCAACGGTGCACAGCGGGAAATGGCGGAACTTACCAACAAGGCGCGCCTCCGCGGCTCTCTGGCGGATGCGATGAATGGGGCGGATGCATTCATCGGCGTTTCTGGCCCCGGCTGCGTGACGAAGGAGATGGTGAGCTCGATGGCGAAGGATGCGATCGTGTTCGCCTGCGCCAATCCCGTGCC
Source organism: uncultured Clostridia bacterium (assembly GCA_964612545.1). Taxonomy (GTDB): domain Bacteria; phylum Bacillota; class Clostridia; order Christensenellales; family Borkfalkiaceae; genus Gallimonas. The sequence continues at coordinate 7,120 of CAZTBU010000017.1, forward strand.
CGAAATTTCGCGCGAGGATGCGCTCGGGGCGGGAGCCGCGGTCGTCGGGACGGGTTCTTCCGAAAAACCCAACCAAATCAACAACGTTCTCGTGTTCCCGGGGCTGTTCCGCGGCGCGCTGGACGTAAGGGCGGGCGACATCAATACGGAGATGATGATTGCGGCCTGCAAGGCCATTGCCGGCTGCGTCGGGGAAAAGGAGCTCGGACGCGATTACATTTTGCCCTATGCCTACGATCTGAAGGCGCACAGGGCGGTGGCGGCGGCGGTCTCCTCCGCGGCGGTGGAGACGGGCGTTGCACGGAATTTTGATCCCACATGATTCCCGCAGGCATTCGGAACGCAATATAAAATCCGGGGCGCGGGGACTTTTCTCACCGAAAAGTCCCCGCGCCTTTCGCTCCGTGCCCGTGGCGGACGGCTCCGCCCTTCTGCAAATTTTGCCGCGCGATTCCAAAAAATAGTACTTGCCATATCCGCATATTTATGTTATAATAAACTTATGTCATATTTACTCGGCATTGATGTCGGCTCCACCACCGTCAAGGTGACCGTCCTCGACGAGGAGGGCAATGTGCTCTCCTCGTCCTATGTGCGTCACTTTTCCCGCGTGCGGGAGACAGTCATCGGCGAACTCGAAAAGATTCGTTCCCTCGGAACTACATACAGGGTCTCCGTCACGGGATCGGCGGGGCTCGGCCTCGCCCAGCGGAGCGGGCTTCCCTTCGTGCAGGAAGTGCAGGCCGCTTACGGCGCCATCCGCGCCCTTCATCCCGACGTGGACGTCGCGGTGGAACTCGGCGGCGAAGATGCAAAGATCATCTTCGTCACGGGCGGCGCGGAACAGCGCATGAACGGCAGTTGCGCGGGCGGCACGGGTGCCTTTATCGACCAAATGGCGACCCTTTTGGACATTTCCGTCGAGGAGATGGACGAACTCTCTCTGCAGGCTGGAAGGGTCTATCCCATCGCTTCGCGTTGCGGCGTTTTTGCCAAGTCAGACATTCAGCCACTCCTGAATCAGGGGGCAAAGAAAAGCGACATTGCGGCCTCCATTTTCCACGCCGTCGTCGATCAGACGGTTTCGGGCCTCGCGCAGGGGCGGCGGATTCAGGGGAAAGTGCTTTTTTTGGGCGGGCCGCTGTATTTCTTAAAGGGGCTTCGCAAGGCGTTTTGCGAGAAATTGAACCTCGACGGCGAGCATGCGGTCTTTCCGGATAATGGTCCCCGTTTCATGTCGATCGGCGCGGCGATGTATGCCAAGAGCGTGAAGGAAGAGCCGCTCGACGGGATCATAGCGCGCCTTTCCGCCGTTTCCGGCGGAGACAACATCGCGGTCGGCAAGCCTCTCTTCTCCTCCAAAGAGGAGTATAATGAATTCATTTGCCGCCACCGCCGCAACGATTTGCCCTTCAGGGACATCCGCCTCTATGAGGGGGATGCCTATCTCGGGATCGACTCGGGCTCGACGACGACCAAACTCATGCTCATCACGCCCGATTGCGAGATTCTTTGGAGCCACTATCAATCGAACAACGGCCAGCCGCTTGAAATTGTAGTCAACAAGCTGAAGGAACTGTACGGGCTGACGAAAGACAAGATCGTCATCCGCGGCGCGTGCGTGACGGGTTACGGCGAAGACATGATAAAGGCGGCCTTAAAGATAGATTACGGCATTGTGGAGACAATGGCGCACTTCAAAGCCGCGCTCCATTTCAATCCCGATGTGGACTTTATCATCGACATCGGCGGGCAGGACATCAAGTGTTTCAAGGTGAAAAACAGGGCCATCGACTCCATCATGCTCAACGAGGCATGCTCGTCGGGTTGCGGGTCCTTCATTCAGACCTTTGCGAAGGCCATGGGGATGGAGATCGGGGAATTTTCCCGCCTCGGCCTCTTTGCAAAGAGGCCTGTCGAGCTCGGCTCGCGGTGCACCGTCTTTATGAACAGCTCCGTGAAACAGGCGCAGAAGGAGGGGGCAAGCATAGAGGACATTTCGGCGGGGCTCTCTTCGTCCATTGTCAAAAACGCCCTGTACAAGGTGATCCGCGCGAGGACACCCGAAGAACTCGGCAGCCACATCGTCGTGCAGGGCGGAACGTTCCTGAACGACGCCGTTCTGCGTTCCTTCGAGATCGAAACGGGGAAAGAAGTCATCCGTCCCGCCATTGCGGGGCTCATGGGCGCCTTCGGGGCGGCGCTCTATGCCAAGGAGAATACGCCCGCCGGGAAGCTCATGTCCGATATGGTGACGGAGACGGAACTTTGTAACTTTTCCTACGCTTCGCGCGCCGTTACCTGCAAAGGCTGCACCGCGCATTGCAGTGTGAATATTCTGACGTTTTCGGACGGCAGGCGGTTTGTCTCCGGCAATAAGTGCGAGCGCGGCGCAGGGCTTAAGCCCCGCGGGGACGTACCCGACATTTATGCCTACAAGTACGAAAAACTTCTTTCGATGCCCGATCCGTCCGCCGCGGGACGGCGCGGGACCGTCGGTCTTCCGCTGCAGCTCGTCATGTACGAACAACTCCCGCTGTGGACGGAATTTTTCGAAGTTTGCGGCTTTAAGGTCGTGCTCTCCGAAAAGAGCTCCCGCGAACTCTATTTCAAGGGCCAGCACACCGTCGCGAGCGACACGGCCTGTTATCCCGCAAAACTCATGCACGGGCACATCGAGAGTCTTCTCGACAAGGGCGTGGACTTTATCTTCTACCCCTGCGAAAGCTACAATCTGGACGAGCACGACAGTATCAATCACTATAACTGTCCCATCGTCGCCTATTATCCCGAACTTCTGAAAGCCAACAACGATCGGCTGAACGGAGAGAATTTCGTCATGCCCTACCTTGATCCCAATGATGAGAATACGACCGTCAAGTCCCTCGGGAAGGCGCTTAAAAAATATAAATTGCCCTCTTCCCTCATAAGAAAGGCCTATCGCGCGGGGCTGAAGCGCATGGACGCATGGCATGAAGAGATCCGCAAAAAAGGCGCGGAGATCCTTGCCGCCGCGGAGCGCGAGGGGAGGCAAACCATCGTGCTTGCGGGAAGGCCTTACCATGCCGATCCCGAAATCAATCACGGCATCGATAAACTTCTTTGCTCCCTCGGCCTTGCCGTGCTTTCGGAGGACGCCGTGTACGAAGAGGGGGCCTTGGTCAAAGTCAACGTTCTGAACCAGTGGACGTATCATGCGCGTCTCTATCGGGCGGCGGAATACTGTACGCACCGCAAGGACGTGAATCTGGTCCAGCTCGTCTCCTTCGGGTGCGGGATCGACGCCATTACGACGGATGAGGTCCGCGCCATTCTGGAGAGCAGGGGAAAACTGTATACGCAGATCAAGATCGACGAGATCAACAATCTCGGGGTGGTGAAGATCAGGCTCCGCTCCCTTCTCGCCGCCATCGAGGAACAAAAGAGGAGGGAAGAGGAATGAAAAAAAGACCGTCTTCCGTTTCCGCCCCCGAAAAGGGGGCGGAAACGGGGAAGGGAGACCGCAAAGAGGTGCCCGTCGCCGACTTTACCGACGACTATCCCCGTTTCACCCATGAAATGAAGGCGACGTATACTATTCTTGTGCCCGACATGCTCCCGTGGCACTTCGAACTTCTTGTCCATGTCATGCGGCAGGAAGGGTATAACGTCGAAGTCCTCCGCAACGAGGGAAGGGAAGTTATCGACGAAGGATTGAAACATGTGCATAACGATACCTGCTATCCCGCGCTTTGCGTCATCGGGCAGTTTCTCGACGCGCTGAAAAGCGGCAAATACGACGTCGGGCATACGGCCGTTCTGATCACGCAGTCGGGCGGCGGATGCAGGGCGAGCAACTATATTCCGCTTATCCGTAAGGCCTTAAAGGCGGAATTTCCGCAAGTCCCCGTGCTCTCGCTGAATTTCGCGGGGCTCGAAAAGGGGAACGGGCTCGAACTAAACCTGAGTTTTCTCCTGCGCCTCGCTTATTCCGTTTTTTACGGGGATCTCATCATGAGTTGCTTTAACCAGACGAAGCCGTACGAGCTCCGCGAAGGGGACAGTGCGGCGGCGAGAAACCGCTGCCTCGAAGAGATCAAGGACGCGCTCGACCGCAGAACATACGGAAAACTGAAGAGATATGTGCGGTTTATTTTGGATTCCTTTGCCGCCGTGCCTGTTACAGGGGAGAAAAAAATCAAGGTCGGCATCGTCGGCGAGATCTATGTGAAATATTCTCCGCTCGGCAATTCCCACCTCGAGGATTTTCTTTTGGGCGAGGGCTGCGAGCCCGTCGTTCCCGCCCTTATGGACTTTATTTTATATTGTATTATTAACAATGTAAATGATGCAAAACTGTACGGGAAAAACAAAAAATTCGCAATTATCTATAAAATTGTGTATAAATACGTCTATGGAAGGCAGAGGAAGATTATAAAGCTGACGAAACAGCATGGCAGATACGAACCGCAGCACGATTTCGAACACCTGAGGTCGTGTGCCGACAAGGTCATCAACCAGGGCGTCAAAATGGGCGAAGGATGGTTGATTCCCGCCGAAATGGCCGCGCTTGCCGAGACGGGCACGGTGAATATCGTCTGTGCACAGCCTTTCGGTTGCCTGCCCAACCACATTGCAGGCAAGGGCGCCGCGCGCGTCATCAAGGAGATGTACCCGGAGGCCAATATCGTCCCCGTCGATTATGACCCTTCGGCCACAAAGGTCAACCAGGAGAACCGTATCAAGCTCATGCTTGCCACCGCGCGGGAACGGATGGGGAACTGAAAAAACGCACATATCGCGTAAAAAGCGTGTTTCGCCTTTTTTTCAGATTTGATTCCTTGTATGTTTTTCGAAAAGAAATTTTGCTTTTTCTTTCCAATCGAGGTTTTTTGTCCATTCGTAAGCCGTGGGCAAAAATTCTTTGGCCTCTAATTGCCACACCACATGTAACCCGGCTTTTCCACTTCGTCCCAGATATCTTTCAAAAGACGGCCTTCTATATTTGCTTTTTCCATGAATTCTTCGCGGGTAGCGTATTCTTGAAAAATATTTGCATTTCCGAAACAAATCGTATTTTCTTTTTTTTGGGGATTGAAATAGACCTCATATTCCAAGCCTTTATGCCAAAATGTCATCTCGCTGTAAAAATACAGACCGTTGACAAAGTCCTCGAATGTTGCCTTGAAGGGCTTTCCTTGCTTATATTGCTCCCTTGCGCGCCACACGGGGACGAGCATGGGATAGCTGATTCCCAAATCTCTTCCCCATTCTTCCTCATCCTTGCTCATTCTCCAACCGCAGTGCGGGCAATCGCCGTTGCCTGCCAAATCAAAAAACGCAATTTTCCCACAGACCGTGCAAATGCCCGGGTTATCTTTTTGATATGGATTCTTCTTGCTCATAATCTTCCTTTTACTTTACGTAATCTGTCAATTTTTCCTGTATAGCATTTCTCTAATCGCAACAGCTCATGTAGCCCGGCTTTTCCACTTCGGTATCCCAGATATCTTTCAAAAAACGGCCTTCTATATTCGCTTTTTCCATGAATTCCTCGCGGGTAGCGTATTCTTGAAAAATATTTGCATTTCCGAAACAAATCGTATTTTCTTTTTTTTGGGGATTGAAATAGACCTCATATTCCAAGCCTTTATGCCAAAATGTCATCTCGCTGTAAAAATACAGACCGTTGACAAAGTCCTCGAATGTTGCCTTAAAGGGTTTTCCCTGCTTATATTGCTCCCTCGCGCGCCACACGGGGACGAGCATGGGATAGCTGATTCCTTGTTCTTTACCCATCAATTCTTCGCGTTTACTCATTTTCCAGCCGCAATGCGGACACGTCCCGTTCCCGAATTCATCGAAAAACGCAATTTTTCCGCAGACCGTGCAAATGCCCGGGTTATCTTTTTGATACGGGTTTTTCTTGCTCATGTTCCTTTCTCCTCACCGAAATTTTTCATAATCGGGTTCCAAATTTTCTTTTATCCTTTGCGGCTTACCATTTTCCCATTTCCAATCATGGTCGTGGGGGAAGATGTGATTGTGATGTGCATCTTGATGAAAATAGTCCCTGTTTCGGATGGCCTTCCCTTCAAAATCATACCATCTGCTTTGGACCTTCACATGGTTCACATAAAGATCATATCTTGCGTTTGGAGTATCGACATGTGTGTCCAAATCTCCTAGTTTTCCATGAATTATCTTCACATACGTTCCGCCGCTTGTTGCTCCTCCGCCTCCCATTTGTTCCTTTTTCTCCTTATATTTGCAGTGTAAAAATACGCGCGCCGTATCTTCGGTTTTATTATAGCACAGATTTTTCGAAAAATCGGGTTCGTGTGACAGATTTTTATCAAAAAAACGGCGAATTCTTCGCCGTTTCGGAATTTCCCATCTCACTCCGCCGCTCGGGCGGAGTTTTTTACAAAATATTTTCCACTGCGGGTTTGTAGGTGTCGGGCAGGCATGTGGAAAGGTGTAACAGGACTTCGAGTTTGGGCAGGGCAAGGGCGTAGTTTCCCTCGCCGATGTAGCGCACGGCTTCCGCCATGTATTCGTCGATCTTATTGACGTCGTTGTGAGGGATCCATATGTGCAGGCGGCTCTTTCTCTCTTCCCAATTGCTCTGAACGACGCGCGCGTCGCCGATGGTAGCCGTTTCCGCCTCCGCCTTGTCGTAAAGGGACTGGACTTCCTCGCCGAAGTCCGAAAATTCATTCCGCACATAGTACCATTCGAAAATTGCAAGGCCCAAGAGGAATGCGGCGCATACCCCGATAGCCGTCAATGATTTTACCATATGTAATTTTACCCTCTTCGTGTCCCCCCAAGGGGGAGCTGCTCTACCATGAATTGCCCCCGGGATATTTTACCCTGAATGTTTCAAATTTTTCGCCCTTCTGCTGGAGATATATTTTGCCCTCGCCGTCGGCCGTCAAAACAAGCACGCGTTTTACTTTTTTTACCCCGTGTTGCCGCAGAATACCGTCGAAAAACTCCTTTCCGATTCCCGTCAGCCCGAGATTTTTTTCATCATATGTGCCGTTGTCTATAATGACGAGGGGGAGTGACGTCTGCATCCGTTCATAATTTTCCTTGGGAAGTGCGGAGAAAGTCCCGTTGGATTCGTACAGCGCGTAATCCACGCAGTCGAGGGAGAAATATCCCGCCGTGCGAAGGGATTCGATGAGGTCGCTCACGTCCAGATTGTTGCGCTTGAGTTGGTAATCGTCGATGCCGTTCTTGTTGACGACAAGGCTGGGTTTTCCGCTGATGAGGGACTTCATCGGCTTGAGTTTCAAATCGAGAAGCGTCATGATCTCGTGGAGCACATATATCGTCAGGACGGAGATGATGCCATAAAGGAGCGGAATGGAGGTGTCGGCCATCGGAATACAGGCGAGCTCGGCGATGAGAAGGGTAATGACGAGCTCGAAGGGTTGCATTTCCCCGATCTGGCGCTTTCCCATGAGGCGCATGATGATAAGAAGGGTCACGAATATGATTGCGGTACGGATGATGACGAGTGTCATAATGATAGTTTTTCGCAATTTCGGAAATGTATGTAAAACAGTTGCTTTTCCCGTTGCGTTGTGTTATGATTTTTTTCGTAGAGTAGCCAAGGCGCGTAAAGTGTTGCGAAACGGGACGTTGTTCGCAAACGAAAGGGCGGGAAGTCTTCGAAGCCCTGCGGTGCCGCGGCGCGTCCGCTCGACGGGGCAAACGCAGTTGTCCTTCGCACATGCAAAAGGGCAAGCGCGTTTTCCTCTCCTCTTTGCAAAAATCCCTTTGCGGTATTTTTGCGGACAGTTGCGGACCTCTCGGAAAAGGGAGGTTTTTTTGTATGCAAAAAGAAACTCAAACGCCGCTGTGGAAGCGGTTGCTTTTTTCGGACGCCATGCTCGGAAGGTCGTATGCCCGCAGGCTCGCGTGGATCTCGGTGATGACGGCGCTGTGTATCCTTTCGAATCTTCTGGAGTTCAAATTCGCCGATATCCAGTTTTCCCTTACGTTATCCGCTTCCGTGCTCGCGGGTATCATCGTCGGCCCCGTGCTCGGCTGTGCCGCCGCAATGCTCGGAGATTTTCTCGGCTTCGTCGTGAACAGCTGGGGATTCCTCTATATGCCGTGGGTGGGGCTTTCCTGCGCCGCGATGGCGCTCATCGCGGGACTTGTGATGAAATTGCCGTTTCATTTCAGGGGGAGCGGATATGTAAAACTCGCCATTATATGTGTGCTCGTTCTCTTCTTCTGTTCGATCGGTATCAACACCACGGGATTTTATTTCTACTATACGCGGGTCGGCTTTTCCGCGAAGGCGCTCTCCCTCGTCGAAGAGTACTTCGGGGGGAACAGCTACCTCGCCTATGCGCTCGTGCGGCTGTTATTTATGGGGCAGATCTGGAACAGTCTCTTCAATTATGCAATCTTATTTCTCGCCGTGCCCCTTCTGAATGCGGCAAAACCGCTCGGGATACGGATTTGTTAGGAAATTTTTTCCCTTTCGGCCGCTTGCGATTGACTTTTCCCCGTAAAATGGTATAATGTGGATAACACCTCACAAGGAGAGAGTTTTATGCTATCTTCATTGCTTGCCGAAACTCCGTTTTTCGGCGCAAACGAGAGAGGGATCATCCTTTTCGGCTTTGAAATTTATTATTACGCCATCTGCATCGTCTGCGGGATTTTGCTCGCGACATTCCTCTCCGCACTCCTCATGAAGCGGCGGAATATGTCGTCCGATTTCATCTTCACGCTGTTTATCTTCTGTATTCCCTCCGCGCTCATCTGTGCGAGGCTCTACTATTGCATTACAGGCGGGTTAAATATCTCGCAGTGGTTCAGCTGGAACAGCATCCGCAACGGCGGGCTTTCCGTCATCGGCGGGGTCTTGGGCGGCGTCGGCGCGGGCGTCATCGTCTGTCTCGTGAAAAAGGTGAATTTTTTCCGCGCGGCGGACTGCGTCGTCGTCACTATCCTCGTCGCTCAGGCAATGGGGCGGTGGGGGAACTTTTTCAATAAGGAAGTGTACGGGGCGGAGGTTACGGATCCCGCGCTTCAATGGTTTCCCTTCGCCGTGCCCGTGAGCCCTTCGCCTTCGGTTTACGGAATCGGTTCGTTTTCGGATCCCCACGCCACATGGCACTATGCCTTTTTCTTCTATGAAATGCTGTTGAACCTTGCCGGCTTTGCCATTCTCTACACGGCTGCGTGGTTCTGGGATAAAAAGCCCAACGGGCTTCTGATGTGCGGCTATTTCGTTTGGTACGGCCTTGTGCGTTCGGCCATGGAGCCGCTCAGGGACCCGAAGTATATTTTGGACGGCGGCGGGGTGCCGTGGTCCCTCGTGACGTCGGTTCTCATGGCCGTCGGCGGGCTCGCAGGCATCGGCGTCCTGCTCTTCCTCAATTACAGGAAGGAAGGGGCGTTCATCGGCAGCAAGAAGGGGGATCCTTGCGGCATTACGGAGTATTTGACGCCATATAAGGATGATGTGCCCTATTATTCCAAAATCAACATGAAGGGGGCAAATTATCCCCCGAAGCCCGCAAAGAACGCGCCCGCCTCTCCGCCCCCTTCCGCGGATGAGGACGGAACGGGGGAGCCCCCTCCCGCGGAAGGGGAAGGGTAAATCCGAAGACCCGTACGCCCCCGCGGGGGGCGCGCAACATAATTTTTCTGCCATTCCCCGTGTTCCCGCAAGGGCCGCGGGGACGTACCGGACACAGTACAAGGAAACAAACCATGAGAAATCTGACGCTTCTTACCGATCTCTACCAGCTCACGATGGGGCAGGGGTATTTCAATGAAAACAAACATGAGGAGACGGCCGTGTTCGACGTGTTTTTCCGCCCCAACAGTCTTATTACCTATTCTGTGGCGGCGGGCATGGAGCAGGCGGCGCAGTATCTTACGGATCTGCACTTCGGCGAAGAGGATATTGCTTATCTCCGTTCCCTCGGCATCTTCACCGAGGATTTCCTCGCCTATCTCAAAGATCTCCGCTTTACGGGCGACGTCTATTCGGTGAAAGAGGGGGAGATCGTCTTTCCCTATGAACCCATTGTAACGGTCAGGGCGCCCATGATACAGGCCCAGCTCGTCGAAACGGCTCTTCTGACCATCATCAATCACCAGACGCTTATCGCCACCAAGGCCTCTAAAATCTGCGCGGCCGCCCGCGGCGACGTTGTGATGGAATTCGGCCTCAGGCGTGCGCAGGGGCCGGACGCGGGCGTGTACGGTGCGCGGGCGGCGGTCATCGGCGGATGCAATTCGACGTCCAACGTCATGGCGGGGAAACTCTTCGGTATCCCCGTTGCGGGGACCATGGCGCACAGTTGGGTCATGAACTTTCCTACGGAGCTCGATGCTTTCCGCGCCTATGCAAAGTCTTTTCCCGACGCCTGCCTTCTCCTCGTTGATACTTACGACACTTTGCGGAGCGGCGTACCGCATGCCATCGAGGTATTCGGGGAACTGCGCAGGAGCGGCCATGAACCCAAAGGGATCCGCCTCGATTCGGGGGACCTCGCTTATCTTTCCAAGGAAGCGCGGAAGATGCTCGACGCGGCGGGTTTCCCCAATGCCTGTATCTGCGCCTCGGGCGACCTCGACGAGAATTCCATCCGTTCGCTGAAGGAACAGGGAGCCAAAATCGACAGTTGGGGCGTCGGCACCAAGCTCATCACGAGCGCGGATCTTCCCGCTCTCGGCGGCGTCTACAAGCTCTCTGCCGTCTATGACGAAGAGGGCAACGAGATTCCCAAAATCAAGCTCTCCGACACGACGGAGAAAATCACCAATCCCTCCTTCAAGGAAGTATACAGAATATACGACAGGAAGACGGATAAGGCCATCGCCGACTATATCACGCGCTTTGACGAAGTGATTGACGAAGAAAAGCCTCTCCTTCTCTTCCATCCCGTGGACACGTGGAAGCGCATGAACGTGACGGATTTCCGCGCGCGCAGGCTCCGCTCCCTCCTCATCAAGGGCGGCAAACGCACCGCCGATACCCTTCCGCTCATGGAAATACAGAGATATTGCGCCGAGGAAAAGGGCAGGTTTTGGGAAGAGTATACCCGGCGGGACATGCCGCATATCTATAAGGTGGACTTGTCTCCCGCGCTCTTTCATCTTAAGCGCAGTATGGTGGAAAAGTACGGAAAGGGAGAATAAAAAGTGTTCAAGCTGTATACCGAAAAAGATGTCAGAAAGCTTGTCGCGCGGCTCAAGGAGGAGTACGCCGCCGCCCTGCGGAAACAGCAGGAAGCGGCGGAGGATCTCAAGGCGGAAAACCGCACCCTTCACGCCCGCGTGCTTGAACTCGAGGGAGAACGTTCGGGGGCGCTCGCCGCATTCGGGGCCGCCGAAAAGGAGCGGGATACCATACGGAAAGAGGGGGAACAAACTCTTGAAAACGATCGCCGCGAACTTGCTCTTTTAAAGCAAAAATGCAGACTTATGCTTCAGAATCTGCAGATGAAATATCCCGACGCGGAGGACACGGCCGCTTTGGCGGCATTTCTTACCGAACTCGGCGGCGGGGTGCCCGAAGAGGAGGAAGATACGGGCTTCGACCTCGAGGAAGTGATATCTCCCAAGGGCCCTCTCGATCTCAAAAAACTTTGCCTCGATTTAGGGCTTACGGAGGAAGACGATGAAGGATAAAACCGCGCCCGTTTTGAAAACGGCGGAAGACGGGAAAGAGAAAAAAATCACGCATATATTGCAATTTTTGCTCATCGTATGTATCGCCGTGTTCGTTGACCAGCTGACAAAATATATCGATTTTTATTTTTTGCCCGAAAACGGAGACCGCCTTTGGCTTATCGACGGCGTCTTCGGGTTTTCCCATGTCGAAAACGACGCCATCGCCTTCGGGATCGGCAGCGGCAACCATGCCTTTATGGTTGCGGTCATGGTAGTGACGGCGGTACTCATGGCCGCCATTCCCGTAGTTGCCTTCAAAGTTTTTCCGAAGAATGTTCCCGCACAGGTCTGCCTTGCCTTCATCGAGGGCGGCGCGATCGGAAATTTCATCGACAGGCTGCTCATCAGGAATGGACAGGGGGTTGCCGTCGTCAGGGACTTTATCAATCTCGAATATTTCGGCTTTGCCAACTGCAACATTGCCGATTTCTGCGTCACCTTCGGCGCCGCCGCCCTTATCGTCATCCTTCTCTTCATCGGCCCGCAGGCGGCGTTCCCCCTTAAAAAGAAATGGCGCGCGCAGGCCAAACGCGAAGACGAAAAAAAGGAAGGGAGCAAATGACGGAGCAGACATTTACCGCCGTCCGCACGGCCCGCGCCGACGTCTTTTTAAGCGGCGTGACGGGGCTGACGCGCTCGGCCGTAAAAAAGCTCGCGGACGAAGGGCACGTTTTTGTCAACGGCGTATCCGCAAAGGCGGGTTCGGAAGTTAAAAACGGTGATTGCGTGCGGATCGAGATTCCCGATCCCGTTCCCCCGAAGGCCGTTCCCGAAGATATTCCCATTGATATTGTCTATGAGGACGACGATATTGCCGTCGTCAATAAGCCGCAGGGCATGGCCGTCCACGCGGGGGCGGGAAATTACGGGGGAACCCTCGTCAACGCTCTCCTGTATTCTCTCAAAAACCTGAGCGGACTGGGGGGCGAGCTCCGCCCCGGCATCGTTCACAGAATCGATAAAGATACGTCGGGCCTGCTCGTTGTCGCGAAGAACGACTTTGCCCACCTCTCCCTCTCCGGACAGATTGCGGAAAAAGAGGCGCGGCGGGAGTATCTCGCCCTCCTCGAAGGAGTTTTGAAAGAGGACAGCGGGCAGATTTCCACCGACATCGGCCGCGATCCGAAGGACAGGCTGAAAATGGCCGTGCTTCCCGCGGGGAAGGGAAAACCCGCCGTCACCGATTGGGCGGTTATGGAACGGTTCGGGGAAAATACCCTCGTGCATTTCGAACTTCATACGGGAAGGACGCACCAGATCCGCGTGCAGGCAAGGTATATCGGGCACCCCGTTGTGGGGGATAAACTGTACGGATTCAAGAAACAGCGGTTTGCGCTGGAGGGGCAGCTTTTGCATGCATACCGCCTGACGCTGACCCATCCGAGGACCGGGGACAAGATGGTTTTCGAAGCGCCCCTTCCCGTTTATTTCGCACATATCCTTGAAATATTGAGGAAAGAAGAGGGAAAATCATGAAAAAAATCAAGAGAGAAAAGAGGGGTGAACAGGAGCGCAAGGACGCGCACAAGTCCGCCGTTGACGTCACCTACGAAAACGAAAAAAAGGAATCGAAACTCCGTGATGAAAACGCGCAGAAGATGCGGGAGGAAAAACTCAGAAACCATTGGAGATTTACCGACTTATTCGCGTTTTGCGCACTGCTCCTCTCGGCGCTCCTGTTCGCGCTGGGCCCGCTTGTGCGGTGGATTCTTTCGGACAATTCCGCCGGCCAAACGACGCTCAATATTCTGAACTCGGTGGCCCATTACTGCATGCTCGCGGCGATCGCGCTTCCCGCGTGGCACTTCGTGCGCAAGAGGAGCAGCTTTTGAATAATCTTATATATCGTCATCATTGTAATCTATATTTTCGGCACCGTCATGGGCGCGATCTGACCGGCGTGCGGCGCGGCCGCAAAGCCCGCTTTGCACGTAACGGAAAATCTTCGCGTTTTTCTTTACAAAAGGGAGATTTTTCTTTATAATAGAAGATATGGAACCGATCATTGCAATTGTCGGGCGCCCCAATGTGGGGAAAAGCACCTTTTTCAATAAAGTGGCGGGCAGAAAGATCGCCATCACCGAGGACCGTCCCGGCGTCACGCGCGACCGGATCACGGCCTCCTGCGAATGGCGCGGCAGGCCCTTCACGCTCATCGATACGGGCGGCATCGAGCTGGGGAGCGATGACGTTATGTGGAAGCAAATCGCCGCTCAGGCGCGGCTCGCCGTGGAGACTTCTGACGTCATCCTCTTTTTCACCGACGCGAAAGAGGGGCTCAATCCGTCCGACTACGATGTAGCCGATTATCTCCGCAGGAGCAAAAAGCCGGTTATCCTTGTCGTCAACAAGGTCGACGTGTATTCTCCCGAAAAATTTTCCGAATTTTACGCACTCGGTCTCGGGGAGCCCTTCGGCGTATCCTCGGAGCATTCCCGCGGTATCGGCGACGTGCTCGACCGTGCCGTCGAATTCTTCCCGGAAGGGGAGATCGCAGAGGACGATTCCCTCAGGATTGCCGTCGTGGGGAAGCCCAACGCAGGCAAGAGCTCCCTCGTCAATAAACTTCTCGGCGAGGAACGCGCCATCGTCACCGACATCGCGGGCACCACGCGCGATGCCGTGGATACCCGCTTCACCAAAAACGGCAAAAATTACACCATTATCGATACGGCGGGAATCAGAAGAAAGCGCGCCGTAGAGGATGACGTCGAGTATTACTCCGTTCTCCGCGCCATTGACGCGATCAGAAGGGCGGATGTTGTGCTCCTCGTCGTCGACGCCTCCGAAGGAATTACCGAGCAGGACGTCAGGATCATCGGCATGGTGCATGATGAAGGCAAGCCTTCCGTCATCGTCATGAACAAGTGGGATCTCGTCGAAAAAGATACCCATACGATGGAAAAGTTTGAAGAAAAACTGAAAGAAGATCTCAAATTTATGGACTATTACAAGTCCGTATACATCTCCGCAAAGACGGGCCGCAGGGCGGAAAAAGTTCTCGGTTTGGCCGATGAGGTGTACGCGCATGCGAACTTCCGCGTGCCGACGGGGGAACTCAACGACCTTCTCATCGGCGCCGTCCGTATCAGCGAGCCCCCGAGTTATCTGGGGAGAAGATTGAAGCTGTATTACAGCTCCCAGGTCGCCGTGAAGCCGCCTCTCTTTGTATTGCAGGTCAACGACGATACGCTCATGCACTTTTCCTACGAACGTTATCTCGAAAACGTCATCCGCAAGGCATATGACTTTTCGGGGACTCCCATCCGCATTCAGGTGCGGAGCAAAAAGGAGAAAGATCAATGACGGAAATTCCATTTTCCCGGCTTTGGTATTGGTTTTTATTGATGGCGGCCGTGTGCTATTTCATCGGGTGCTTCAATTTTGCCGTCGTCATTGCGCGGGTGAAGAAGAAGGATATACGCAAGATCGGGTCGGGAAACCCGGGCACGATGAATATTTCCCGCGAGTTCGGGCTGAAGGTCGGGCTCATAAACTTCCTTCTCGACGCCTGCAAAGGCGGCATCCCTGCCATTATCAGCTATTTCATTTTCAGGAATTGCGTATTTGCGGGCACCGGCGTCGTTATTTCCGACTTTACCCGCTACTTTTGCGGTGTATTCGTTATCATTGGGCACATCTTTCCCGTGACGATGAAGTTCAAAGGGGGGAAGGGAATCGCGTCTACTTTGGGCCTCTTTTGGTTTTGCCTTTCCTGCGAGAGTCCGTGGAATATTTTGGTTTGCTTAGCCGTCCTGCTCTTCGGCATCGTCGGCTTCATCGCTCTGACGGAGTGGGGGTCGATGGGGTCTTTGCTCGGCGTGACGGGTTTTTCAATCTGGCAGGGCGTGATTTTCCTGCTCCGCTATGAGGCGGAGATCGCAAACCCGTGGACCATCGCCTGCTTTATGATGTTGCTTGCGCTGAACGTGCTTACATGGGTTGCGCACAGAAAAAATCTCGTCCGCCTCTTTGCGGGCGAGGAACACAGGACTTCGGTCAGAAAGCTTTCCCACGGCAAGTGCGGCATGAAAGAGATGTAACATGGCACGCAACCGCTTTGCCGCGCCCTTTTTCATGGGGGCGGACGTTATGGCGGCATAAAAAATCATTCCGGAAATCCGCAAAATCGATTGATTTTTTCGGGAATATCATGTACAATATAAGGGCTTGCAGAGATGGCGGAGCGGCCGAACGCGCACGATTCGAAATCGTGTGACGGTGGTGAACCGTCCGTGGGTTCGAATCCCACTCTCTGCGCCAAGTGGTACCCAACTGAACCCGTAAAAAGGGCTGTTGGGTATCTTTTTTCATACATAGAAGATAATTTCAAGCTCAACATTCTTTTTTGCCGCTCCGAAAACATGTGTATCAACGGTAAAAGTTGTTTTGCACCTATAAAAGCAAAAGCCCCAACGATTTTTGTCGTCGGGACTTTTCTTGTAATACCCCCCCCCCGGCGTTCCCGCATAAGTCCTTCCGCTCCTTCTTCCAAGTATATGCGCTCCCAACGTTTGACATTGCCTAAATACAAATCTTCTTCCGCTCGGCTTTTCGTTTCCCAATACTTCCGTACAATTTCTCTTTGGCTCAAAAGGGAAACGGCGAAGAAGCAAATATAAATCATATCGGGGAGAAGTGGGAGAAGTTGCGCCTAATCTGCTGAAACGAGACTTTGCAGCCAAGAATCCGTATGAGAAGTTGGTAACAGACGTTACGGAGTTTTCGGTGTGTAGCATGTCGCGCAAGGGAACTGTTTGGATAACAGCGTGATGGAAAACTTCTTTGGACGGCTCAAAGTAGAGATGTTCTACGGGGAGAAGTCCGAGACAGCGGATGAATTCATCCGCTGTCTCGAGGAGTACATCGACTATTACAACAACGGGAGAATCTCTCTCAAATTAAATGGAATGAGCATGGTACAATACCGAACTCATTCACTATCATTTTAACTAATTTTTTGTCCAAACTTTGGGGTCCACTTCACTATTCGGGGGAAGTAAAAATACTTTAGGGAATAAAAACCTCGTGATATAATGAAGTGAAGGTTTGGCGACCGTATCACTATCAAAATAGCAGGAGGTTTTTAACGAAATGAAGAATGAAGTAAAACACACAGCCCATTCGACGTACAGATGTGAGTATCACATAGTGTTTGCGCCAAAATATCGAAGGAAGGAAATATACGGACAGCTAAAGAAAGATATAGGAGAAATTCTGCGGAAGCTCTGCAAAGAAAAGAATGTGGAGATCATTGAAGCAGAAGCGTGCCCGGATCATATTCACATGCTTGTCAGTATACCACCGTACATAAGTATAGCACAATTCATGGGATTTCTCAAGGGAAAAAGCACGCTAATGATATTTGACTGTAGGATTACAATAGATGTGAGACAGAAGGGATAGAAAAAGATAGCGAGCAAGACGCTCCATGTGATATAGTTTAAGTGCCACCAAAAACCAAAAGGAGCAAGTTCGCTATCCATGAACACTATATCACAAATCGCAAGGTTCCGTCAATCGGTTGTGGGTATTCATTGTAGGATTACAATAGAAGTGAGACGATGAGGGCAAAAAAAGATAGCGAACGAAGGGCTCCGTATGATATAGTTTAAGTACCAACAAAAAACTAAGGAGGAGCAAGTTCACTATCCATGAAAACTATATCACAAATCGCAAGGTTCCGTCAATCGGTTGTATGCTATTCTTTCAAATTTTCCATTGAAGCCACAGTCAAACGCTTCTGTGTTTCCCTCGCCACCGTCTACCACCGGCGCAAACGATATGATGGCTCTGTCTCTTCCCTCATGGACCGTTCCCGCCGTCCCCGCCATCACCCCAAACAACATACCGAGGAAGAATTGAAACTCATCTCCGATATGCGACGAAGAAGCCCGCACTCAGGTCTCGTCGTCTTTTGGGTAAAGCTGAGGCAAAGAGGTTATTCCCGCTGTATTACCTCTTTGTGGAGAGTCCTCAATCGGCAGAAACTCCAACCCGTGAAACCGCCTGACCCCAAATATGTCCCCAAACCCTATGAGAAGATGCATTATCCCGGGGAAAGAGTACAGATAGACGTGAAGGTTGTCCCTTCGGTCTGTATTACGGGGGACGCAAAGATATTGGGGGAGCGTTTCTTCCAATACACCGCCATAGACGAGTATTCCCGCTTCCGCTTCGTCGCCGCCTTCAAAGAGCAGAGTACTTACTCTTCCGTACAGTTCCTTGAAATGCTCTTAAAGGCATTCCCCTTTAAGATAGAGTGCATTCAAACGGACAACGGCTCAGAGTTCATCAAATCCTTTGACGAACACAAGAAAGGAAAACTTTCGCTCTTTGAGGCGCGCCTCAAAAAGTTGGGGATCCGCCACAAGCTCATCCGTCCTTATACCCCTCGACATAACGGCAAAGTGGAACGCTCCCACAGAAAGGACAACGAATACTTCTACGCTACCCATAAATTCCATTCCTTTGAGGACTTCAAAGGGCAGCTTGCCGTTCATAACCGACGCTATAACAATTTCCCCATGCGTCCCCTGAATTGGCATTCACCCAAACAATACATCTCAGACTATCTCATCAATGGTCTTCTTCACTGACTTTTCCTTTTACTCCGTAGGAGGGAGAAACAGCTTGATTTTTTGTGCGGTTTTGTGGTATAATTATATAAAGGAGGGTTTACGCCTTTGCAGAAGATCGTGATGGGAGGAAGTAATGGAAACTTATAGAGCTTGCATTGTGGAAGATGACGAAAATGCGCGCGAACTTCTCACGAAATATCTCGGCACATACGGTGCAGAGCGGAATGCAAAGTTCGACGCGACCGTCTTTTCCGATCCTCTTGATTTTTTGGAGAGTTTTCGGGGGAATTTCGATTTTATTTTTCTCGATATCGAGCTGCCGCACTTGAACGGCATGGAAGTTGCCCGTCGAATCCGCAAAGAGGATCGTGATACCATTGTAATTTTCGTTACGAATATGGCACAATATGCGGTCAAGGGCTATGAGGTGGACGCGCTCGACTTTATTGTAAAACCCGTACAATATCCCGCATTTGCGCTTAAACTCGATAGGGCGGTCGAGCGGTTCAAAGCAACGCGTGATAAGGAGATATGGATCACGGAAGGCGTCGGCAAGCGCAGATTGAGGACTTCGCAAATCAAATATGTGGAAGTGATCCATCACAATGTGATATATCACACAACAATGGGGAATTTTAAGACATACGATCAGCTGAAAAACATCAGCAATGTTCTTGCCGACTTTTCCTTTGCGCTATGCAATCGCTGTTTTTTGGTGAATTTGCGCTATGTGACGGCGATCAAGGAATTTTCGGTCACGGTCGGCGGAGAGATATTGCAGATCTCCCGCAACAAAAAAAAGAGTTTTTTGAATAGCCTCAATGAATATTTGGGAGGAAAGTGATGCCGAGCCTATTGCTTTATCGCCTTCTCTTCATGGCAGAGCTCTTTGTGGCGGAATTCCTTTTTATTTTCCGAAGAAGAAAGCGGAGCCTGTTTGCACTGCGGTTTACGGCGTGCGTGATCCTCGGCGGCCTTATTACTCTTGTTTTACCCCTTCGGTACAATGCGCTGTATACCGCCGTGACCTTTCTCTTTTTCTTTGCGACCACCCTTCCCATGCTTAAATTTTGCTGCGATGAACCGTGGTTGAATATCTTTTTCTGCGGCATTGCCGCTTACAGCACCCAACACTTCGCCTACGGGGTAGCAAATTTTTTCATGACGCTGATCGAATGGGGGAGAAGTCCCATTTTCGATATGTATTTCGAGGGAGCGGTGAACCCGAGCAGCTTCAATTTGAATTCGCTCTTTATGGCGCTCGTCTACTTCCTTTTGTATTATAGCTCTTATGCGCTTTGCTACTTTATTTTCGGCAAAAAATTGCAACAGCAAGAAATTTTTCGTATCAAGAGCACTTCCATCATGTTTCTTGTGGCAGTCGCGCTGCTTGTGGATATCGCGCTCGGCGCCATTACCATCTATTTTTCGGATGGAAATAACATAATTATGACCCTCCTCAATATTGTATACGAGACGCTGTGTTGCCTCTTTTTGCTCCACATTCAGTTTGGACTTGTCAAAACGGGGGCGCTCGAAAACGAGCTCGACTTCACCGAGCGGCTCTTACACGAAAAGGCACGGCAGTACGAGCTTTCAAAGGAAAATATCGACCTTATCAACTACAAATGCCACGATTTGAAGCATTGGATCCGCACAGTTGGGGAAAACAAGGGACTCTCGGACGATACGGTCCGCGAGATCGAGGATGCCATTACCATTTACGATGCTAAGGTGAGCACGGATAACGAGGTGCTCGACACCATTCTCACCGAAAAGAGCTTGAAGTGCGCCCAAGAGGGGATCTCGCTCACTTGCGTAGCGGACGGTCACGCTTTGGATTTTATGAAACAATCGGATATCTACTCCATCTTCGGGAACTCCATCGAAAACGCGATCGAGGCGGTGCAGTCCCTTCCCAAAGACAAACGGGAAATCGGTGTGGTGGTGCGCAAGGTGGGCAATATGGTATCCATGAACGTGCACAATTATTTCGAGGGCAGTATGCGCTTCGGCAACGACGGTCTACCCATAACGACCAAGGAGGACGTCGGTTTCCATGGGTTCGGAATCCGCTCCATCCGTCTCATCGCCGAAAAATATCAGGGTACGCTTTCGGTGTCGGTTAAAAGCAATACGTTTTCTTTGAACATTCTTATTCCCTCTATTTGACAGATCGGGACTGAAAAAAACAAGAATAGGCTGATTCTATTGTAATAATTTTTCAAATATCTTATGCTTGTTTCAAGCACGCGAAGAGATGCGCACTCTTTGCGGCAAGAAAAATGCATAGGAGTTTTTTTATGAAAAAAATACCTTGGGGTATTTTGGCGGGAATCTGTGCGATGGTCGTATTTTTTACGACCGTCGGTATGGTTGCCGCCTTTATCGTCTTAAACAGTATTGCGGCACAGACGAACTCGTCCGCCGCATTCTTCGGTGAATGGTACCAAATTTTGCTGTTCATTGCAGACATTGTATTCTTTTTGGGGTTGATTGCTACTACTGTCCTATGGTTCATGAAGCGGAAAAAAGGGATGGAGGAAACAAAATGAAAATTTTTAAGCGTTCTGTATGGGTAATGCTTACGATCTTCTTTGCGTTGCTCTTTGCGATCTCGGTGGTGGGGCAGATGATTACGTCCAATTATGTCGGCTGGATCAACAAATATTTCGGCACCTCGTCGTTTGTGACGGTCGTCGAAGAGACCGATTCGAATGCCGATACCGAATATTATAAGAGCGACGCGGTGTTGAGAGATGCGGATGGCAATCCCATCGTCACTACGGATGCCGACGGTCGGCGCCATCAAATTTACGACAATGCCGCTATGCGCAACAACTCCATGGAGGTTGCAGAGCGTGTGGTCGAGGAGGGAAGCGTGCTCCTTTGGAACAAGAACAACGCGCTTCCCCTTCAAAAGAACAACAATGTGAGTCTCTTCGGGATCACATCCCTTCATTGGCTCTTTCACGGCGACGGCAGCGGGCATGTTGATATCGCGCTTCGCGATACCTTCAAAGACGCCCTCACCGATAGAGGCTTGAACGTCAACGGCAAACTTTACAGTGCTTACCGCGTCGCGCAGCAAGGACACGGACGCGGGACCATGCAGATGTCCGATCATTCCAACCGCAATTATGTGGAATTCAAAGTGGGGGAGATCGGCTGGGACACGCTGATGGGTACAACGGCGGGTGACGTTACAAGCGATATTGCGAAATATGGCGATGCGGCGCTCTTTGTGATCGCACGCAACGGCAGCGAGGACGGCGATACCGCTTTCAAAACGCCCGAATGTCTCGATCAATGCTATCTCGACCTCTCTAAGGAAGAGGCGGATGTATTGCAGCACCTCGTCGATCTCAAAAAACAAGGTTCGATCAAGAAAATCGTGCTGATCATCAACAGTGCGGCGGCGGTCCAGCTCAAAAATATTGCCAAGTACGATATAGACGCCTGCCTTTGGGTGGGTATCGGCGGGAATGCTTCCTTCTATGGCACGGCAGATCTTCTGATGGGAAACGCCAATCCCTCGGGGCATCTTACCGACACATGGGCATACGACGCCGATTCCGCTCCCGCCACCGAGAATTTCGGTGATTATAAATATACCGAGTGCGCCGGCGTTCCGAACGACGTGCAGTATACCAACAATACCAAATACGTGGCATATGCCGAGGGCATCTATGTCGGCTATCGCTATTATGAGACCAGATATGAGGATCTTGTAATGAAGCGTGGCAGTGCGGGCGGCGTGAAGGGCGTGAAGGCGGGCAGCGGAACTTGGAACTACACCGAAGAGGTCGCCTATCCCTTCGGCTACGGCGGCTCTTACACCAACTTCGAATGGTCGGGCTATTCCGTAAAAACCGTAGATGACGGGTACGAAGTGACCGTTACCGTTAAAAATACGGGCAACGTTGCGGGAAAGGACGTGGTAGAGGTCTACTTGCAAAAGCCCTATACCGACTACGATAAGACAAATCATATCGAAAAGGCGGCGGTCGAGCTTGTAGGCTTCCAAAAGACCGATCTTTTGCAGCCCGGCGCAAGCCAAACCGTTACCGTGACCGTATCGCCCTACGACTTTAAAAGTTATGACGCATACAACGCAGGCACTTATATACTCGAAAAGGGAGATTATTTTCTGACCGCCGGCACCGATGCGCACGATGCCGTGAACAACATCCTCGCCGCCAAGGGCTATTCCGTTAATGACGGAATGGATAAGAACGGGAGAGAGAATTTTGCCGAAAAGATCACCTTCGATGCGGACGATCATACGACTTACTCGGTTTCTCCCTTTACGGGCAAACCCATTTCCAACCAATTTGAAAATGCCGATATAAATCTGTATGAGGGGACGAAGGGGCAGGAGATCGCCTATCTTTCGAGGAGCGATTGGGAAGGAACCTATCCCGCTGCCGTTACCCTTACCTGTACCGACAGCCTCATGCTCTACGATATGCAGTACGGGCATGATCCCGCCGTCAAAGAAGGGGACACCATGCCGTTGTATGGTACCGTGACTTCCGAGCTCGGGGAACTTACGCTCGCCATGCTGATGGAATTCGGTTACGACGACCCCATCTGGGAGGATCTTCTGAATCAACTTACCTGGGAGGAGAGCAACCTTCTCGTCACGCTCGGTTCCGCATCCATTGCGGGTGCGGAAAGCATAGCTGCTCCGGGATTCAAATCCAATGACGGTCCCTGCGGAATTACACGTTCGGGCATTCCCGAAGGACTCGATACGCAAATGGCATTTCCCTGCAACGGTCTGCTTGCATCCAGCTTCAATCCGGAGCTTGTTGAGGAGCTTGGCAACGCCTTCGGCATGGAGATAATGCATATTGGTTATACGGGTATTTATGGTACGGGGGCGGATATTCACCGCTGCGCTTATTCGGGCAGAACATGGGAGTATTTCTCAGAAGACGGCTTTCTTTCCGGGAAGATATACGCTGCCGAGAGCCAAGGGCTCATGAATCGCGGAGTGGTGCTTTTCACCAAGCATTTTGCCCTCAACGATCAAGAGGAAAACCGCTATGGCGGCTGTGTGTGGGCGAACGAACAGTCTATCCGCGAAATTTATTTGAAAGCATTTGAGGCGGGCATCACCGAGGGACATACCAACGGGCTCATGTCCTCATTCAACCGAATAGGTTGCACTTGGGCGGGCGCGCATAGCGGACTTCTCACCGAAGTTCTCCGCAATGAGTGGGGCTTTGTCGGCTTTGTGGAAACGGATGCGGGCGTCGGTGCCCATATGCTCGACGGCGTCGCCATGGCGAACGCTGTGATTGCGGGGCAGGACAACTGGATGACCGGGGGGAACACAGGTGCCTTTAACGCTTATAAGAACAACCCTACCGTTTGCCGGGCGATTCGAACGGCTTGCCACAGGATCCTTTACACGCAACTTCACTCCAACGCCATGAACGGATTCAGCGTTAATACGCATGTCCGCAGCGTAACACCTTGGTGGCAGATGGCCATTATAGGCATAGAGATCTGCTTCGGAGTACTTATGGGGATCTGCCTTGTGATGGCGGCTTCATCCTTCGTGATCGCGGCGAAGGGAAAGAATAAAACCGAAAAGAAAAATAAGGAGGAATGAAAATGAAAAAAGATCTTAAGCTCCTATCGCTCATTCTCGTGCTGGCCCTGATGCTCGCCTGTATGGCAGGGATCCTCACCGCCTGCGGCGGGAATGAAGATGAAAAGAACCATGTGCATACCTTTTCCACGACCGAGTGGGCAAGCGACGCTACCGGACATTGGCGGCCCGCCACCTGCGAACACAAAACCGAGCGCGGTAGCTTCGGGGTCCATTCTTTCGGAATGGACGGCAAGTGCACGATCTGTCAATACGACGGCGGACAGTCACAATTGGAGCACACCTGCGAGACAAAATGCCCGATTTGCGGTAAGTGTCTCAACTCCGATTGCATCGAATCGGCCTGTCAGGTAAAGTGCGGCGATGATAAGGCAAAGGCCACGGAATTCGAGTGCGAAGACCCGCATACCATTTTAACACCGGGGACTTCGGGGCAGATGGCAGGTCCGCTCAACCGCAACGTGCACGAGGAGGGCGCCGATTGCACCTATGTGGGCGGCTTCAACGGCAACGGCGGCTCTGCCATCGAGCATAAGATCGTTGCGGACAAAACCGCTGTCGTTACTATTTTCGCCCGTGTGTGCAAGCGGAACTCTTCCGTTGTTTTTACGCAATCGGTAGGACTTTGGGTCAACGGCGAGATCGTTGAACGCAGAACCATTGTTCCCGCAGTCAATACCGCTTCGGGCGAAAACGAATGGTGGACCTTTACTTGGTGCAACCTCGGCTGCATCGAGCTCGAACAGGGTACCAACTCCGTCAAGTTCCAGTGCCTCGATACGGATGTCGGCAAGGGATTCAACTTCGACAAAATCAAAATTTGTTCGGATGAGGACGTAAATTTCACTTGGTACGAGGAACCTGCCGACACCCATGTTTGCGAGTCCCGGTGCTCCGTCTGCGGCAAGTGCTTGAACATGGACTGCGATAGAGAGGCCTGCAAAGAGAAATGCGATGGCGAAAGCCGCTCCGAATACCGTTTCGACGGCACAGCCGATGCAGTCCGGCTCACGGCGGGAGAAACCGGTGAGCCCACAAAGGGCGAAGAAAAAGGAAATCACTATATCGGCGGGCTCAACGGCAACAAGGGCGCCAAGGTGACCTTTAAGATCAGCGCCGAAGAGGCGGGGGTCGCTACGCTCTTCGTTACCGTCTGCAAGCGCAACGCAGATATCAAGTTTGCGGAGAGCATTTCCACCACCGTGAACGGGACTCTTCTTACAACGCCTTCCGTGATCCGCGGCGTATCCCAGGGTGAAGAGGAATGGCATACCTATGTCACGGTAAGCCTCGGCTGCGTCAATTTGAACAACGGCGAGAATACTATCGAGTTCGAAGTGATCTCCGATAACGTCACAATGGGCTTCAATTTGGGCGGCATTGTGTTGAAGAGCGTTCCCAAGCTCTCCTGGACTGACGGCGGCAAGGTCGCACAAGACTATCGCTTCGATGCCGAAAACGATCATACCAAACTTGTTGAGGGCACAACGGGAATGCCCGACCGCGGCGGTGACAGCGAAGGGGTAGGTTCGATCGGCAACTTCAATGCCAACCTCGGCGCCAAGATCGTGTTTTTTATCAAAAGCGAAGAGGCCTGCACCGCCAAACTTTCCGTTTCCGTCTGCAAGCGTCCCGGTCCGGTCACGTTTACCGACAGCGTCTCCGTGAAGGTCAACGGCGAGAATTTTACAAGCAAATCCATCGTCCCCGCATACGATCCCGATACCGAGGGCGACTGGCACTATTATATCGCCGTGGAGTTGGGAAATATTCAACTTAAAAAGGGGGATAACTCCGTCATCTTTGAAGTCGTTGAGGCTGCGGCGACCAAGGGCTTTAACTTCGACGCGATCATCCTCAACGCTTCCGAATCGCTCGATTGGGGCGAAGAGGTGGATATCGAGCCCGGGATCACCGGTCCCGACTATCGCTTTGAAGGGGAAGATCTCCATACCGTGCTTGGCGAAGGCAAAGGGATAGACGGACAAACGCCAACCATGCCGACAAAAGGCGTTGAGGCAGGCGTCGGCAGAGTGGGCGGCTTGAACGCCAATCCCGGCTCTTCTGTCACGTTCTACATCCATGCGAGCGCGGCGGGAATGGTAAATCTCTCCGTCTCCGTCGGCAAGCGCGGAAACGAGCTCGTGTTCACCGAGAGCATGAAGGTCACCGTGAACGGAAAGGACTTAGAGAGCGAGGCGAGGATCCCCGCCTGCGGAACAGACCCCGAGTTCAATACCTATGTGATCGTCGATCTGGGCGGGATCGAGCTTTCGGAAGGTGATAACATTATCGTTTTCGAGATGATAAAGGGTGATGCTGTCTCCGGCTTCAATTTTGACGCGATCATTCTCCACAGTGATACGATCGTGCTTTCTTGGGGCGAGGCTCCAACAGCGGCTCCCGTATTGCTCCCCGTTGATAGGAAGCAATATTGAGCAATATAAGCGTTCCGCATTTGTGAAAGCTCATTTTCGAAAAGTGCTTCGGAAAAGCGGATGCGGAAAGCTATCTTTCCCCCCTAAGTGTGCAGACCCGAAGGCTTTGCCTTCGGGTCTGTAACTTGCAAAACCAACGCAAGTTGTATCGGAATAGTTCAAAAAGATTGCGATATCTCGATTGTTCTCTAAATTAAATTTTTTTGATGGCGATTTCTATTCCAACTACGCCATATTGCCGTTGCTTTTCCTTGGAATAATATTTCTCCATATCTGAAATTTCCGCAAATGTTACGTCCCCATATTTTTTAACGCATTCAATGATATTCATATAAAATATTTACCATCTTGACGTAAAATCAAGCCAAAGACTACATTATCGCATTTCTTCCCAATAAAAAGTCATATTAAAGCCTCCGCTAAATTACAGTTTTTCGTTTTGTTATCAAAAGGATTGCTTTTACTATTCCACCAACAAAAAGCAATGTAGCCGATACCACTATTACAGTAAACATATCGTGAACAAAAGCCCGCCCCACCCAAAGCGGCGTTGCAAAGAAGGTCGGCAACAGCAAAAGAAATATGGGCAAAACAATATGCAAAAGAGATAGCGTTGCGATTTTTACCCAAAGTTTCCCTTTTGAAAGCCGTTTTTTATATACGGCAATGAGACACAAGGGCAAAATCGAAATGATACAGACCGCAAAATAAGCAAGGTCATATAACAAATGCTTTATAACATATTCGTTTCCGCCGATTTGATTGAGCTCGTCGCCCATCAGCATAAGGACAATGCTCCAATCGATTCTGTCCATCATATCTCTTCCGATAAAATAATCGTTTGTATTCACGGTAAAATCCACGCCTATCTCGCTTTCGGGCAGAATATAGACGACGGACATTCCCGTTTCAACAAGCCCGCTATGGCGGAGAGCGGGCTGTTTCAACGGCTCGTTTATAAGCGTCCAACCCATACCGTATTTATAGGGAATACTTGCCTCGACGGAAACACTGTATAAAACATTTTATCAATGCTTGCGGCCGAAATAATACTGTTGCCGCCGTTCAGATACATTTGCAAATATTTGCCGAGGTTTGCGGTAGACGATGAAAGATAACCGGCGGCGGTAGTGATCCAAGCGGATTCGGAATTTGAATACTTAGGTTCCGTTGCCGTGTTCATGCCGAACCAATTTTCATAGCCTTGAATAAGCCCGTTTTCTTTTGTGAGCGGCATAAAGCGCAAGTTTGCCGTGACGCTTTTTTAGTCGTAGAAGCTTCTTTCCGTCCTCTTAACTTCATAGAATGGTTGCGAGCGGAAAATCTATGACGGACTTTATGGTGCAGACCATAATGGGAAAACCTATCGTGAAGATGGACAAGGGTGCGGAGATTTTGTCAGAGTTAAAGCGGCAAGGCAATAACCTCAACCAAGCGGTGAAAAACAATTACTTCGGAAAGGCGACGGAAAAAGAACTTCTCTCCTGCGTGGAATTATGCAAGAAAACCTATCTGAAAATTCTTGCCGCCATCGTAGGTGTCTAAAATGTCTACAAAAAATATTGTCAAAAAAGACGAAGTATTTTTTGACAAAGAGGAGCGGCAAGCATTGCAAGCGGTTGCCGAAGGCGACTGCTTGCAATGCTTGCTTTGCCGTGACGAAATGCCATTACTCAAGTGTAAGGAAAGCAAGAGTACGCCGCATAAGGCAAAGCGTTGCTATTCCTTCTGCGCTTACTGCGGCATGTGTATCAACCACTGCAAGGAATTTGAAGAAGTCCGCTGTGATCGGCATAACAAACCGCCATACTGTTGCAACGGCTGTTCCAAGACAAGGACTTGCCTGTTACAAAAGAAGTACTAGAAAGCCGTCCCCGCGCACCAACAATATCTGAAGACTTTATCCGAAAGGAGGAAGGGGTTCGCCATTAGCGAGGAAGAAGCATTGCAGATCGAGAGAGTCATCACACTTCCAATGCTTCGGGGACAATCCGTTCATCATGTCTGCGCAACGCATAAAGATGAACTCACTGTCTGTGAGAAAACCGCCTTTCTGCGCCCCGCGAATACTTCCAAGAGCGTGATCGAAGTCTTTGATAAGCTGGACAAGCTATTGGGACGGGAAACCTTTATGAAACTATTCCCTGCAATTCTTACGGATAACGGAAGTGAGTTTTCCAATCCGTTGTGCTTGGAATTTGGACAAGAAGGAGAGCGAAGACGTATATCTTCTACTGTGACAGAAACCGCTCGGATCAGAAAGGAAGCATTGAAGTAAACCATGAGTTTCTCCGAAGAATCCTCCCGAAAGGAACGACCTTCGAGAAACTCACGCAAGAGAGAGTGAACTTGATGATGAGCCATATCAATTCGTACAACAGGAAGAAACTGAACGATTCCAACCCTTAATTTGCAAAAACCGTCGATCCCTTGTCTTTTTACGCCTTTTTCGAGGCTCGGCAATGACTGCGTGGAACTTTGCAAAATTAACGTCCGTAAAAAACGCCCAAAACCGCTATTTTTCATTGGTTAGCAAAAAATACGGAACTTCATTTTACATTCGACCGCTCAAATCGAATACAAAAAGCGAGATCGCCGAGGACGGCGTGTTTGTCGAAACCTTTACTTTCGAGCGTCAAACGTATTGGTACGAGCGTGTCGAGGAGTCCTTTGCACTCAAAGTTACGGACTCCGCATTGACAAAATTTCCGCTCGGTTTTCCGTTTGGCTTTGTCGGGCGCGTTTTCAAAAAGCAACAAAAAATATCAAACGCCTTTTTCACGGACGCGCCGATCACAATAACCATAAGCGGACAAATCAAACGCAACATTTACATCTACATCTCAACGCTTACGGGCGAAATCGTCCACGAGTTGCAGTTGTCAACGAACAACGCCGACGGCACGGTAATTGTCATTGAGCCTATGGGCAAAAAAATCACGGTGGAAACGGGCGGCGAGATCACAAACGGGTATGGGCTTACGGACAAAACAAAGCAATCTTTTCTATACCTCCCACGCGGCACGTATTATATCGGCTCGAATATGGACGCGGACGACAAGGGCGAAATTGCCTTTGCGATCCGCCGTTATTTGCTTGATTGACGGAGGGCGGCGGCTATGTATATTGCACTCTACGACGAAAACAAGCGGCATATAACAAACATCGACTCGATCACCCGCGACCACACCGCCCGCGTGTACGACAACGACAACTTCACCGCCGAGGGCGTTTGCACGGTTGACATCAACGACGCAAAAATCGTTGTCGTGAACGACGACGCGGGCAACTACAAGTATGCGTGCTTTGCGGACGAAATCACGCCCGACAGCAACAAACGCTCGGTTAAGGGGCTCGACTTCAAAACGTTGTGGGACACGGAAATATTGCTCGACTACACAGCGGAGGGCTCGTTTGACGGGCGGCTCTCGGCAATTTTCAAAAAGGTAAAGGCGGCGGTTTTCGACGGTGCGGACGCGGCGATCGGTAAAATACCCGTTGAGGTTATCATACCCGACGACAACACCGACACCACGCTCACATACGGCTCGTTGCAAGGCACATACCAACTCGTAAACGCCTACAAGTTTTTGAAATGCTACTTGAAATACTACGAGTATAACATCGAGAGTAAATACGATGTGCCCGCGGGCAAAATCGTTTTCACTTTTACGAAATGTACGGCGGTTGTGGCTATTGATTTACGCGACTTTATGCACGAGTTGACAACTACATCGGCAACGACAAACAAGGCGGTTGCAACTATCAAATACGACGTGAAAACACCCGAAACGGACGCGGAAGGAAACATCAT
The DNA here is from genome assembly GCA_964612545.1 of uncultured Clostridia bacterium. Classification (GTDB taxonomy): domain Bacteria; phylum Bacillota; class Clostridia; order Christensenellales; family Borkfalkiaceae; genus Gallimonas. Next base: position 37,273 of record CAZTBU010000017.1, read on the forward strand.
TTACACCGACACGCAAGAGGTGGACGACGAGGGCAACGGCGTTGTGGACGACGAGGGCAACCCCGTTTATGTGCCGAAATACAAGCCCCGCCCCTCCGCGCTTGCGACGGTGTACTACTACCGCGACAAGGACAACAACATCGTGCAGAGCGACGAGGCGGGTAACATCAAAGGGAGGTTGTACCCCGTCAAGGCAAAGTGGTTTGAGTCCGAGTATCTCGCCGACGCGCAATTTAACGCCGTAAACGAACTTGCAAACGCACGCTTTGTTGACAACATCGTAATCGACAACAATGTTACGATCGATCCGATAGACCTTTCCGTGCTCTCGCTTTACACAAAGGTGCAGTTGTACTACGACGGCAAACTTTATAAGACGCTCCCCGTGTCCGAAAAAATAATGACGCTCAACGGGAGCGGCGAGAGCACCAAAATCAAACTCGGCTTTAAGAAAATATTATTGACCGAAATAATAAAGGGTTAAGGAGGTAACAAAAACAATGAGTGTAAAACCCGTAACTTTTCAAGGCATTTTCAATTTCAAAGCGAATTTGTATGCCCTCGAAGTCAAATCAAGGTTTATCGACCAAAGCAAGGCAAACGGCTACTACAAAGAGTACGGCGACGAACTTGCGGCAACAGCGATCGGCTCGCAAATACGAGTGGGCACGGGCGCGTTTGTCGTGCAAGGGCGTATGAACGAAATCACGGCGGCGGAAATGGTGTCGCCGCAAATGACGGACGGCTTTTACGGCTATGTAATCGCCCGCATAGAAACCTATCACCCCGAGGACGAAGGAAATTGCACCATTGCGGCGGTTGTTGCTCGCTCTTTTGGAGAAATCAAACTCACGCAAGAGGACACATACGCCGCGGCGGCAGACAACTCCAACAAAATTTACGGGTTGCCGTTGTACTCGTTTAAAGTGAGCGGCTCGACGATCACCGAACTTACAAAACTCATTGACGCGGTTGACGACTATGCCAAAATAAAGGCAATCGTTGACTCCGCGCTCTCGTCGGCGCAAAACGCCGTACAAACGGCAAATGCGGCAAACGTCTCCGCCTCGGCGGCGGTACAAACGGCAAATGCGGCGGACGGCAAAGCGGACAACGCCGTACGCGTGGCGGGCGGGGCGGCGGGCAATGCGAGTGAGGCGTTGGAAACGGCAAACGACGCGGCGAGCACGGTGCAGTCCGAGCACAAGCAAATGACGGCGGAGATCAACCGACTTTCGGGGCTCATTGCCGAGGGGCAAGGCACTATTATCAAGGTAAACGGCGAGAGCGTGCCCGACTATGACGCGACCGAGGTGCTCCACGCCGACGACGCAATCACCATTGACGGCGGAGGTGTATAATGGACGTTATTTTCAACGGGCAATCGTGCCCTATTAAAAACTTTCACATCGGCGTGCGGGGCAATAACCTCGTTGACGTGCTTGTGTTTGTGTTAAAGCGGCGCACCGTTGAAGGTATTGACTTGTCCGAGTTTACGCCGTATGTGAAGTTGCAAAACGTCAAAGAGAACTACTACGACAAGGACGGTAAAATCGAGGTTGAAACGCGGGCGGACGAAATGCGGCTCAAATACACGCTCCGCCGCAAAACTACGCAATACGCCTTTTTCGAGTTGCAGTTGCAATTTGAAAAACCGACGGCGGCGGCGGACGACGATGTGCTTGTGTGGCAGTCCGATCCCCTCAACTTCACCCTTTCAAAGTCAATACCCGCGGACGCGGTTATTGAGCGCGAACACCCCGCCGTGCTCCAACAACTCTCGGCGCGTGTTACAAATCTCGAAAATATAAAAATCATAGACGGAGGTAATGTTTAATGGCAGAAAACACAAAGATCGCAACAATCAAGTTGCGGCGAGCAACCACGGCGGAGTGGGCGGCAACATCGTATTTGCCCGCCGACGGCGAGCCGTGCATTGAGATCACGCCGAGCGGCGAGCGCAAATTGAAAATCGGCGACGGCACGAGCGTGTGGAGTGCGTTGCCCTATGTGGCATATAACGACCTCGCCGACCTCACGGACGACGCAAACCACCGCACCGTAACCGACGCGGAAAAAGCAAAATGGAGCGGCAAGCAAGACAAATTGACGTTTGACTCCACGCCCACCGCGTCGAGCGCAAACCCCGTAACCTCGGGCGGTGTAAAAACCGAACTTGACAAAAAGGCAAACTCCGCCGACCTTGCGAAAATTGCCACATCGGGCAAACTCGCGGACGCGACGCAAGACGCGACGCACCGCGTTGTAACTGACACCGAAAAGGATAAGTGGAGCGGCAAGCAAGACAAGTTGACGTTTGACTCCACGCCGACGGCGTCGAGCGCAAACCCCGTAACCTCGGGCGGTATCAAAACGGCACTCGACGGCAAGGCAAACACCTCCGCCGTGCCGAAAAAATCAACCGATCTTTCCGACTCCGCCGATCTTATGCGTTACACGGACACGCTCACGATCGACGGCGGCGGCGTGTAAAAAATAGGAGGTAAACATCAATGGCAAACAAAACAGTCAAAGTAACAATACAGCAACGGCGCGGGGCGTACTCCGATTGGAAAAGCAAAAACCCCGTCCTTGCCTCGGGCGAGGTGGGCTACGATCAAACCCTCGACGTTATAAAGATCGGCGACGGCAAAACGCCGTGGAACTCGTTGCCGACATTTGTAAAACGCAAACACGACCTCAACGCGATGTCGTGGGAGGAAATCTCGGACGCGGCGTGCAACTACCGCGCGCCGATGTTATTTAACATCGGCGACGAGAAAACGATCACCCTTGCCTCGGGCGAAAAACTCACCCTCGTTATACTCGATTTTTGGCACGACAAATACTATGACGACGAATACAGCAAGGACATACCCGCGGGCATAACTTTCGGTTTGAAAAATTGCCTCACAGCGCGCTACGCAATGAACTTGTCAAATACAAATGTCGGCGGGTGGCGCGACTCAAAAATGCGCACGAGCGCTATGCAAACGCTTTTGAGGCAACTCCCCGCCGACTTGCAAGCCGTCATAAAGTCCGTCAAAAAGCGCACATCGGCGGGCAACAAAAGTACGTCAATCGAGGAAACCGAGGACAAGTTGTTTTTACTTTCCGAGGTTGAGGTTGACGGAACGACCACGGCTACTTATAAAGACGAGGGCGCACAATACCCGTATTTCAAGCGCAACAATGCCGTCGCCTACGATTATAATGGCAACCCGAACTATATAAAAGGTTTGTCGGACGGCGACGGCGAGGCGTACTATTGGTGGTTGCGCTCTCCCCTCGTGGTGGTCACGACTAACTTTCAGTGCGTCAAACACGACGGCCTCGTCGGCAACGCCTCCACGAGCGGCCCTGGCGGCGTGTCCTTCGGCTTTTGCGTTTAATCTAACATCGGGCAAATCCGCACCCCTTGTATGGGGTGCGGTAAACCCGCAAAACAAAATAGGAGGCAAATATGAAAACATCGTATTTTGCGGTTGCCCCCGCGAAAATCAAGGGTGTAAAGACCATTGCAACCGCCGACAACGGGCGGGTGTATGCAGAGCACAACGAACTCCACATCGAAACCGACACGCGGCAAACACGCCGCCGATTCCGTCGGGTGGTATGAGGAGAACGTCGAAACGGGCGGCGTGTTTGTCTCGGTGAAGGCGCAAGCCCCACCGCTCAACTCGACAACATTGCAATCGAGGACAATGTACCACAAGTTGCGCACCTTCAAACGGTGGCTTGACGAGGGCAAAATGTCAATGGACGACATAAAAACCTCGTTTGTGTCCTTTCAAGGGCATTTGAAACATTGCAACGCCTACAAGGTATTGCAGAAAATAAAAAGGCACTTCAACAAACTTTTCGAGCGGTATTTGCTATAAACACCCGCTGAAACGGAGGCAAGCAATGAATATTTGGGCAACAATCATAACGGCATTGATAGGCGCGAGCGCCGGGGCGGGCGTAACTGCCGTAATTGCCCGCGCACGGCTCGGTAAAATCAAATAC
>CAZTBU010000018.1:0-35885 GCA_964612545.1 uncultured Clostridia bacterium
CGCCGATCGGGACGAGCGACGCTCCTTTCAAGGGCACGTTCGACGGCGAAGGGCACACGATTTCCAACTTAACTGCCGCGGCAGCGGGAACGGAAAATGCGGGTCTTTTCGGCACCATCGAAAACGCGACGATCCTGAACCTCGGGATCGCGGCGGCACACGTTTCCTCCGAAGGCGGAAAGGCGGGCATTGTTGCCGCCGAAGTCAAGGGAGAATCGACCATCAAGGACGTTACCGTCACAGGGAGCACGATTTCGGGCGAAACGGCCGCGGGCGGTCTCTTCGGCGAGGCGGTGGAAGGCGCAAACCTCAAGGTGCAGGGGTCCTCGAGCGAACTTTTGACCGAAAGCGGCGATAAGCTCGAAACCACCTGGGCCGAAAACAGCCAAGGCACGGAGCCCGACTCCTCTCTCTTCGAGATTCCTTCTCCCGAAGGTCTCCGTGAGTTTGCAAATCTCGTAAACGGCGGCGAAACCGGCGAGGGCAAGACCTTCGAGGGAATTACCGTCGTCCTCACGGCCGACGTCGATCTTGCGGGCGCACTCTGGACTCCCGTCGGATCGGAAACGGTTCCCTTCATGGGCACGTTCGAGGGCGGCTCCGTGCAGGGCGGCAAAGTTACCCCCGAAACGAGAACAATCTCCAACATGAAGATTGCACTCGAGGAAAATGAAAATAAGTTTGCCGCTTTCTTTGGATATACGAAAAATGCCACGATTTGCAATCTTCGATTTATTAACGCCGATGTTACCAACAGATATAAGGAAGGCGGCGGAATAGACGGTTATGCCGCGGTTTTGGTTGGCCTTGCCGCGCAGAAGATCGAAATCCGTGACGTGACGATCGGTTCGCCCGACGAATTGAAAAATGAGGAAAGAAGGCCCTATGTGGTGATGGGGAAAGCGGGCTCGGCATTCATCTCGAAGACACTGAACGAACAAGATAAGCTGACGATCGTAGTGATCGACAAATGCATGAACTACGCGGATATTTGTGCACCCAAAGCGACGGGGTTTGTTGCGCAATATGAAGGTTGGTCCGGTTCGTCCCTTACAATCACGAATTCCGATAATTACGGCCGTCTCATCGTGCCCACCAAAGGACAAGGGCTCGAAGACTTCCAAGCGGTTACTTCGCACCGCGACGTGGTCATGGGCGCTTTCGTCGGCTATAACCAGAATAACAATACGATCAAGCTTATCAAGTGCAATAATTTTGGCAATATCGAAGCGACCATTGTCGACAATCAAGAGGGGGGTACCGAAGTCGGAAAGATCAATATCGGCGGGTTTATCTCCTCTGCGAGAAGCACGACGGACTCCGTGATCGTCGATTGCATTCAAAAGGGCAATATTACGATCGATGTCCGGGATGAGGGGACGGCTTACGGCGGCGAGATCGGCGGAATCGTCGGCAGCGGCGGCACTTCCATGTATCATGTTGAACAATACGGGGACATTTCGATTACGTCTGCAGCGACGTTTCCAAATGCAGAGGATGATACAATCATCCGTGTCGGTGGCGTCTGTGGGGAGGGCAAAAACAATTTCCATCTGAAGTCAAGGAATGAGTATACCGAAATACCCGCCGGCCCGGAGGCCCAGACGCGCAATACCGTAGATTGCAGTATCATAGTCAAATATACCGGCGAGAAGATAACACATTCTGTCGGTGCGGCAACAGGCACGGGATCTGCACCCGGTACCATCGAGGCGACCGATCTGAAACTGTTCATTCAGATCAATCCGACAAATGAATACGGGCTTTTGGAAGGATTCGGTCATCTCGGCGGCATGACGGGCTCTGAAGCTGAATATTCCATCAAGGATACTGTCCTCAGATTGAAAACGTTTGACACAGAAGACGGCGATTTTACGAAAGTGATCAAGTGGGGCCCTGAGGGGGAGAAGACAGAAAGTTAAACCATTGAAAAGTGGCATATGGAAAAAGCGTAAATTTGCTTACCCGCGGCGGCGTGCCGTTCATCCTTTGCGGTGCGGCGCCGCATTATTTCCGCACGGCAACAAAAGAGAGGTTTTTCTCTCTTTTGTTGTTTTTTTCCGGCGGGGGGAAGGAAAAACATGGCAAATTCATGCGGGCAGCAAAAAACAGGCGGCGGAATTTTGATTTTCCGTTTGAAAACGGTTGCATTTCCGTAAAAAATCGGGTATAATACCTCTTGACTTCGGGCGGTCCTCTGCCATAAGCGCATGAACGCCGCGTATTACAGGAGGTAAAGCCATGGGACTCGTTGAGCAGATCGAAGCGGAAGGCCTGAAAGAGGATCCCCCCCGTTTCAACGTGGGAGATACCGTAAAGGTCGGCTACCGCATTATCGAAGGCGGGAAGGAGCGTATCCAGAACTTCGAAGGTGTGGTCATCGCCAAGAAGGGCGGCAGTATCCGCGAAACGTTCACCGTCCGCCGTCTTTCGTTCGGCGTCGGGGTCGAGCGTTGTTTCCCGCTCCATTCCCCCAAGGTTGCCTACGTCAATGTGGTGCGGAGAGGCAAGGTCAGGAGGGCAAAGCTCTACTACCTGCGCGGCCGCACGGGCAAGGCCGCCAAGATCAAGGAATTGAAGTAAAAAATTTCGGTCCGCCGAAGGTCACGGCGGGCCGTATTTTTTACCGTTGCGGCTTTTTTCCGCAAAAACGGGAATGTTGTGAAAAAAATTTGCCCGAAAAGTCCGAAAAACCGTTTACAATTTCATGCCAATGGTTTAGAATGGAAATACCAACTTATAATAGGGAATACCTCTTATGAAGAAATCAAGCACAGCACAAAGAAAAACCACATCCTTTTTCATCGCGTTTCTCGTAACCGCGGCGCTGTTCCTCGCCTTCGGCCTCGGCACGCTCGGCTCCTTCGGCTCCGCGGGAGGAGACTTCGAACTCAGGGCCCCCATACTGAATTCCGAGTCCATACAGCAGGAGTCCGAAGTCGTCTTTTATCTCAACAGCAGCATTCCGGAGACTTATACCGATGAAGACGGAACGGAGAAGACCCGCACCGTAAGCCTCGCCATAGACGACATCTATTTCTATGTGAACGCCATCTATTCCGAGGCGGGCACGCCCGCGAGGATCACGGCCCTGCGCAGTTCGAGTTCCTCGAAATACTTTGCGGGGCAGGTAACCGCCTCCCTCGAGAATCTCTATACCGAAGAGGGGAGCAATACGGAGAACAATGCGCCGCTCCAAACGGACGCGCTCTACCGCTGGATCCACCCCTTCAACATAAAGGATCACCCTTCGATCGGTTCTTACCGCTATTGGAAAATCGCCGCGATGGACAGCAATATCCGCCTCGCGGAAGTGCTCTTTGTAGGCAGGCCCACCGATTCGGCCGGTGCATCCAACCAAAAGAGATACATTATTCCCGCAACGGTGGAATCCGCAACGCCCAATTCGGGGGAAACGGCGGAGGAAGCGAAGGCAAAGGCGCAGGCGCTTCTCGACGGCGATCTGAACGCGCAGGTGCGGGCATACACCGAATCCCTGTCTTCGGAAGACAAGAAGGGCAAGGTGGCGTATCCGGGCGAAAACGCGATTCCCGCGGACGCGGCCACTTCCTACAATACATTCACGAAACAGGAAATCCATTCTCTCCTTACCGTTACGGAAATGCGCGTCGGAAACGTCTTTACGACGAACGACAGCGGCGTGGATACAAACGTCTACCACATAGACGGCGTGTACAATACCCTCGGCATGGATATTGTTGCGTTCGGCACCCTGCTGTTCGGCGTGAATCCTTTCGGGCTCAGGTTTATGCCCATGCTGTTTTCCTTCGGCATTCTCGTACTCGGCTTTTTCTTCGTGCGGCGGCTCTTCAGGAGTGACAGGGCAGGCTTTCTCTTTGCCGTCCTGTATGCCCTGTGCGATTTTTCGTTCTCGCTCGGGCACATGGGAACGCCGCTGACGGCGGGGCTCTTCTTCCTGCTCCTTTCCGTCTATCTGGTGGATACTTTCTACCGCAGGGGCATGAAGAGGGTCGGCTTCGGGGGATTGGCGCCCCTTCTCTTCGGCGGGCTTTCGGCGGCGGCGGCCATCTGCGTGAACGGCGCGATGCTCATTCCCGTCACCGGTGTTTTCGCGCTGTTTGTTGCGGGCATGGTCCGCCAGCAGAAGGCAAACAAGGTCTATCTGGACAGGGCCGTAAAGGCATGCGAGGCCGCCGCGGAGAACGGCGCGCAGGACGGCAAGCCCGATACGGCGGAGGTGGCAAAAGTCCTCTCCGAAAACCGCTACAAGAACCTTGCCGCCGGGTTTGTCTTCCCCGTGTCGCTTATTTTGGGGGCGGTGCTCTTCTCGCTCGTCTTTATTCTGCCCGTCTATTCGCCCCTTGTCAAATTTTACGATAATCCCGCCTCCCCCGTGATGAATGTGTTCTCGCTCGGCTGGAAGGCGTTTGCCGGCGGCTTCGTCGGCGTCAATGCGATCGGCAGTGTGCCCTCCGCATGGAATATCTTCTACAAACTGTTCCGCGGCACGGGCGAAAATTATGCCGTGACGGCCGCGGTCATGAATCCCGCCGCCGCGCTCGCCGCCGCCATCGGCATTGTCTATGCCGTTTGCAAGATCGTAAGAGCCGTGAAGAATTTCGCGGAAGAAGGAAAGGAACTCCGCCGCATTCTTCCGCCGCTCGCGGGCGTAGCGTTCTCCCTCGTTGCCGCATCCTTCGGCGGAGGCGCGCTCGGCTTCGTCTTCCTTGCCTATATTTTCGCGTTCATGCTGGCGGCCTGCGCCGCCGAGGAGTGCATGGATCTCGGCGGAGGCGCGGGGAAGGCGGCAAAGGGCTTCACGATAACGGTTTCGGTGCTCCTTGCGGTTTGCTTTGTACTCTTTGCGATCTTCACCTTCTCGGTGCCCGTACCCGCAAGTTTCATGGCGAAATTATTCAAAGCGTAACCTTAAAAATTTCACATAACGGAGAAATTTTATGATTGCAAAAATCATCTGCTATGCGCTCAGCGGCCTCGAAGGCATACCCGTGGAAGTGGAAGCGGACGTCAATAAGGGCGTTCCCTCTTACGACATGGTCGGCCTTCCGGATACCGCCGTCAAGGAGAGCAAGGAGAGAGTACGCTCGGCCCTCAAGAACAGCGGCATGCTGTTCCCGATGAACCGTATTACGATCAACTTCGCTCCCGCAGACCTCAAGAAGGAAGGCGCGGCGTTCGACCTCGCCATCGCCATCAGCCTTTTGAAGGCGAGCGAACAACTCTTAAGCGCAGACGTCAAAGACATCGTATTTCTCGGCGAACTTGCGCTGACGGGGGATCTTCGCCCCATCAACGGCCTTTTGCCGATTCTGATCTCGGCGAAGTCGCACGGCTTTACCAAATTTATCATTCCCGCGGAAAACGCGGAGGAGGCGAGATATTTGGGCGGCGCGGAGATATATCCCGCTTCGTCGCTCGGCGATGTCGTGCGCCACCTCGCCGGCATGCAACCGATTCCGCCCCTCGAGACGCGCGAATTCGTTCCGGGGCAACATAAGAAAAGCTCTGCGGATCTCAAATATGTCAAAGGACAGCCTGTTGCGCGCCGTGCCCTCGAGATTGCCGTCGCAGGCGGGCACAATCTCCTGATGTCGGGCCCTCCCGGCACGGGCAAGACTATGCTCGCGCGCTGTCTGCCCACCGTCATGCCCGATCTGACGTTCGAGGAAGCGCTTGAAATTACGAAGATCCATTCCGTGGCGGGCGTTTTGGGGGAAGAGGGCATAGTCACCGAGAGGCCTTTCCGCACCCCTCACCACACGGCGACCACCGTCTCCATGTGCGGCGGCGGCAATAAGATCGTCCACCCCGGAGAAATATCTTTGGCGCACGGCGGCGTTTTGTTTTTGGACGAATTGCCCGAGTATAAGCGCTCCACGCTCGAAGCTCTCCGCCAGCCCCTCGAAGACGGCTGTATTACCGTCTCCCGCGCGGGCGGGACCTTTACATATCCTGCGCGGTTCATGCTCTGCGCGAGCATGAATCCCTGCCCCTGCGGCAACTACGGCTCCGCCGACAGGACATGCACCTGCACGCCCGCCGAAATAAGACGGTACAGGCGGAAAATTTCGGGTCCGCTTCTCGACAGGATCGATCTGCAGGTAGAGGTCGACAATATCACTTACGACGAACTTACTTCCGAAGAGGTCAACGAAGATTCCGCCGCGGTACAGGAGCGCGTCAACGCGGCGCGGCGAATCCAGAGGGCCCGCTTCGAGGGAACGGATATACACACAAATTCGGGGATGGGGGAAAAGGAAATACAAAAATTCTGCGTCCTCACCCGCGAAGGCGACAAGATCCTGCGCAACGCCTTCGAGAGCATGAAACTTTCCGCGCGTGCCCGTGCGCGCATCATCAAGGTCGCCCGCACGATCGCCGATCTCGACAGCAGCGAAGAGATCCTGCCAAAACATGTATTCGAGGCGGTTTCCTATCGGATTTACGATAAGCCGTAAACGAAATGTTGTATACCCCGGAAGAGAAAACAGTCATTTACGAGGCGGCCGTCAAAGGAATGAATGGCCGCGGGGGACTCTCCGCCATCCGCGGCGGCGCCTGCGTGCGCAGTCTCGGCAGGAAGGAGGAAGAAGCGGTCATGGCCTTTTTGGCCCCGCTTGAAAAGAAGGGAATTTTCATCGTCACGGCTCTTTCGGCCGATTACCCCGAATCACTGGCGTTCGCTTCGGACCCGCCTCTCCTTCTCTACGGCTTGGGCAAAAGAGAACTTTTAAAGACGCGGAAATTCTGTATTGTCGGCTCACGTATCACTCCGCCGTGGGCGGAGAAATTCGGAAAAAATCTCTCCGCGGAGCTCTCCGCGCACTTCACGGTCGTCACGGGCCTCGCGGAAGGGGGTGACACGGCGGCAATCATGGGTGCGCTTTCCACGGGGAACCTCATAAGCGTGCTCCCCTGCGGCATAGACATGTGTTACCCCGCCGCACAGGCCTCCTTAAAGGAAAAAATTTCCGTAAACGGGCTCATATTGAGTGAATACCCGCCGGGGACGGGCACGGCAAAGTGGTCATTCTATCAGAGGAACCGCATTCTGGCGGGACTTTCGGAGGGAGTGCTCGTGCTCTCCGCGGGCGTCAAAAGCGGGGCGCTCATCACGGCGGGCTGCGCCCTCGACTACGGGCGGGAGGTGTTTGCCCTGCCATACAACGTCGGCGTTTCGCAGGGCGCGGGTTGCAACGGGCTCATCAAGGCGGGCGCCTATCTCGTCACCGAAGCGGCCGATATTCTTTCCGTCTATGGCATCGAGGCCCGGCAAAAGCCAGAAGCCGAAGCGGAGGGGGATGAGGGAAGAGTCCTCACATATCTCCGTGAACGGGGAGAAACGCACGTCGCCACGATCGCCGAGGCGCTCGGCATCAGAATTTTCGAGGCCTCCGCCGCCCTCTCGGCGCTTGAAATCAAGGGGCTTGCCACAAAGACGGGCGGCAATAAATACAGCGCACTGTAAATAAGGACAATTATGGATTTAATCATCGTAGAATCGCCGAGCAAGGCAAAGACAATTTCAAAGTATCTCAAGGGAAAATACCGTGTGGACGCCTCGGGCGGACACATCCGCGATCTGCCGCAAAAGACGCTCGGCGTTTCGGTGGAGAAGAATTTCGAACCCCGCTATGTGACTTCCCCCGGCAAGGAAGAGACGATCAAACGTCTGGCGGAGGAGGCGAAGAAGGCAGACAGGGTCTACCTCGCGACCGACCCCGACCGCGAGGGCGAGGCCATTTCGTGGCACTTGCAGACCGTTTTGGGCCTTTCCGAAGACGGGGAAAACCGCATCGAATTCAACGAGATTTCTCCCCGTGCCGTGGAGCATGCCCTCCGGAATCCCCGCCGCATCAACTATAACCTTGTGGACGCCCAGCAGGCGAGAAGGGTCCTCGACCGTCTTGTCGGCTACAAACTTTCTCCCCTTCTCAACAATAAGATACAGAACGGCCTTTCGGCGGGCCGCGTGCAGTCCGTCGCCCTCCGCCTCGTCGTGGAACGGGAGAGGGAGATTCTCGCCTTTGTTCCCGAGGAATACTGGACGATCACGGCAGAACTGCAGGATGGGGAGAAGAAGCACGCTTCCTTCCGCGCAGTGCTCGAAAAATTCAACAATAAGAAACTGAAAATTTCAAACCAGGAGCAAGCGGATAAGGCGCTTGCGGCCTTAAACGGCGGCCATTTCGTCGTCGGGAACGTCAAAAAATCCGTCACGCGCTCGCATGCGCCCGCGCCGTTCACGACGTCTACCCTCCAGCAGGATGCCTCCAACAAACTCGGGCTCTCCGCGCCCGAGACCATGCTCATGGCCCAGCAGCTCTATGAGGGTATCGATGTCGAAGGGGAGGGGCATATTGCCTTTGTCACCTATATCCGTACGGATTCCACCCGCATCTCTTCCGAGGCGCAGGCGGCGGCGAGGGACTATATCGCCGAGCGGTACGGAAAGGAATATCTCCCCGAAAAACCCAATTACTATGCTTCAAAAAAGGGCGCGCAGGACGCGCACGAGGCTATCCGTCCCATCGATCTTGCGCGCACGCCCGAGTCCGTGAAGAAACTCCTCGGCAGGAAGCACTATGCCGTCTATAAACTCATTTACGAGCGCTTTATCGCCTCGCAGATGGCGGAGGCACAGTACGATTCCGTTCAGGCCGATATTCTCAACGGAAATTACACTTTCAGGGCGGGCGGCAAAGCGCTCCGCTTTCCGGGATTCACCGCCGTTTGGACGGAAGTCAGGCCCGAGGGGGCGGAGGAGGAAACGAAGGGGCTTCTGCCGCCGCTTTCGGAGGGAGACGGGCTCGATTGCCTCGCAGTGAAACCGGAGCAGAAGTTTACCAAGCCGCCCATACGTTATACCGACGCTTCCCTCGTCAAGGCCATGGAAGATAAGGGAATCGGCCGCCCTTCGACATATGCTTCCATCATTTCCGTGCTGAATAAGCGCAAATATGTTGAAAAAGACGGCAAATATATGAAGCCCACGGAGGTCGCCTACAAGATCACCGATATGCTCGTGCACTACTTTACGGACATCATGGACGTCGGCTTCACGGCGGGCATGGAGGAGCGGCTCGACGAAATCGAGGACGGCGGCAAGGATTGGCATTCGATCATCGGGGAATTTTATCCCCCCTTTGAAAAACAGCTTCGCTTTGCCTCCACCGACGGCGACGAGATGACGGAAATCCCCTGCCCCAAATGCGGCAGGCCCATGGTGCGCAAGACGGGGAAGTACGGTAAATATCTCGCATGCAGCGGCTATCCCGCATGCTCCAACATCGTCAGCGAATCGGAAGAGGAAGTCTCTTCGACGCCCTGCCCCAAGTGCGGCGCGATGATGGTGGTGAAGAGCGGCAGATACGGCAAATTCCTCGCCTGCCCCAATTATCCGTCCTGCAAATCGACTATGCAGTACGGAGAAAAGAAGGAAGAGGAAGTCTTCGAGGGTATTTGCCCCGAATGCGGCAAGCCCATGAAGAAACTCCGCTCCCGCACGGGCAAACCTTACTATGGCTGCAGCGGCTATCCCGCCTGCAAATTCATGAGTTGGGATATGCCGACGGGCGAAAAATGCCCCAAGTGCGGCGCGCCCATCGTCAAATCTCCGCGCGGCGTCATCAAATGTTCGGATAAGTCCTGCGGCTACAAAAGGCCGCCGGAGACGCAAAAATGATAAAGGTTATCGGTGCGGGTCCGGCGGGTTGCGAGGCGGCGCACTTTCTTGCCGGACATGGGGTGGAAGTCGGGCTGATCGACATGAAACCCCTCAAATTTTCGCCCGCCCATTCGAGCGGATACCTGTGCGAGCTCGTCTGCTCCAACTCCCTGAAGAGCGATGACGTTTACGGCAATGCCTGCGGGCTGTTGAAGGAGGAAATGCGGCGTCTCGGTTCCGTCACCATGGCGGCGGCGGAGGAGGCGCGCGTGCCCGCGGGAGGGGCGCTGGCGGTGGACCGCGAGAAGTTTTCCTCCCTCGTCACGGAGAAGGTTCTTTCCCTGAAAAACGTGCACTTATATCACGAAATCGTGACGTCATTGCCCGGGCAGGGCATTGTTGCGACGGGCCCTCTGACGGATGAAACGCTCGCCGCGGCTATCGCGGCGCAGTATGGGGTTCTGCACTTTTTTGACGCCTCCGCGCCCATTGTTTCGGCAGACAGCATTGATTTTTCGGCAACCTTCACGCAGGACCGTTACGGCATAGGTACGGGGGACTATGTCAACTGTCCCATGACGGAAGAGGAGTACGGGACGTTTGTTTCCGAGCTCACCCGTGCAGGACGGGCCGCCCCGCACGAATTCGAGAAGGGGGAGATCTTCGAGGGATGTATGCCCTTGGAGGTCATGGCCGCACGGGGAAAAGATACTCTCCGCTTCGGCACGTTCAGGCCGGTGGGCCTTACCTTCGGGGATGGGACGCGCCCTTACGCCGTGCTGCAGCTTCGCAAGGAGAACGTTGCGGGGACCGCGTATAACCTCGTCGGTTGCCAGACGAATTTGAAATTCGGCGAACAGAGGCGGGTGTTTTCCCTCATTCCCGCCCTTAAAAATGCGGAATTTCTGCGCTACGGCGTCATGCACCGCAATACATATTTGCAATCGCCGGATATGCTGAATGCGGATTTTTCGGCAAAAGACAATCCCATGCTCTTCTTTGCGGGGCAGATGGCGGGTGTGGAGGGCTATGTGGAGAGCGCCGCTTCGGGCCTCATGGCGGGCATTCATATGTGGAGGAAACTTAACGGAAAGGAGCCGCTCGTGCCGCCGGATACTACGGTCATCGGCGCGCTCTCGGAATATGTCGCAACGCCGAACGTGGACTTCCAGCCCATGAACGCCAACTACGGCGTATTGGCAGACGGATTCTGCGGCGTCCGCGACAAAAAGGAAAAGCGGCGGCTCCTTGCGGAGCGTTCTCTCGCCGAAACCGAAGCATACAAAAAAAAGTTGTTTGAATAAGCGTAAAATCGGGTAAAAAAAAGTAGACTTTTATATTATACGGAGAAACTATGGAATTTCGTGGAACAACCATCTGCGCCGTGAAAAAGGACGGCGTGACCGCCATTGCAGGCGACGGACAAGTCACGATGGGCGAGAACGTGGTATTCAAGAACTCGGCAATCAAAGTGCGCCGTATCTATGGCGGCAAAGTTATTTTGGGCTTTGCGGGAAGCGTCACGGACGCGTTTGCCCTCTCGGAACGCTTCGAGGGCATGCTCAACAAGTTTGCGGGCAACCTCATGCGCTCCGCGGTGGAGCTCGCAGACCTCTGGCGGAACGACAAATTCGGCCGTAAACTCGACGCGATGATGATCACGGCGGATAAAGACACTCTGCTCATTCTTTCGGGCACGGGGGAAGTCATCGAGCCCGACGAAGGGATCTGCGCCATCGGAAGCGGCGGGAACTATGCCTTGGCGGCGGCCCGCGCCCTCGCGCAGAACACGGATTTTTCGGCGGAGGAAATCGCCCGCAAGTCTCTCAGGATTGCTTCCGAGATTTGCGTGTTTACAAACGACCATATCATCTGCGAAACGGTCTGAACGCAAATTCGTGCAGAAATGATGCCGCAGACGCGCCTTTCGGCTGTGTATGCCGAAGGGGTGAACGAGGGTTAAAGTCAACCCGTGTAAGAGGTAATTTTATGGATTTATCGCCTAAACAAATTGTCAATGAACTGAATAAGCACATCATCGGGCAGGATGAGGCAAAAAAGGCCGTCGCCATCGCCCTCCGGAACCGTTACCGCCGTGCCTGTCTTTCGCAGGAACTGCGCGACGAGATAACTCCCAAGAACATCATCATGAAGGGCCCCACGGGCGTGGGCAAGACGGAGATCGCGAGGCGGCTCGCCAAGCTCGTCAGGGCTCCCTTCGTCAAAGTGGAGGCCACCAAGTATACCGAAGTCGGTTATGTCGGCAAAGACGTAGAGGGCATGATCCGCGACCTCGTGGAATGCGCCTACCGCCTTGTCAAGGACGAAAAGTCCGAAGAGGTCCGCGTCAGGGCGACCGACGCCGCCGAAAAGAAGATGGTCAAACTTCTTGCCGAACTCAAAAAGAACGACCGCGGCGAAACGGCCCGCGAGGTGTTTGAAGAAAATCTTCTCGAATCTCTCCGCAAGGGCGTGTTCGACAATATGATCATCGAAACGGACGTAAGGGACGTTCCGAAGGCGATGGAACTCATGCCGGGCGGCGCGGCCATCAATCTCGGCTCCATCTTCGGCGAAACGCTTCCGCAAAAGAGAAAGCGCCGCAAACTTTCCGTAAAGGAAGCCATGCAACTCTATATCGCCGAAGAGAGCGAAAAACTCATCGACGAGGACGCGGTGAAGGAAGAAGCCCTGCGCCGTGCCGAAAACGACGGCATTGTCTTCATCGACGAAATCGACAAAATCGCGGGGAAGGAAAGCGGCAGTATCGACGTCAGCCGCGAGGGAGTCCAGCGGGACATTCTTCCCATCGTCGAAGGGACCACGGTCATGACGAAGTACGGTGCGGTCAAGACGGACTACATTCTCTTCATCGCGGCGGGAGCCTTCCATGTTTCCAAAGTCGAAGACCTCATTCCGGAACTGCAGGGGCGGTTCCCCGTTTCCGTCGAACTCAAGCCGCTCACCAAGGATGACTTCGTGCAGATCTTGACGAACACGGAGCATTCTCTCACCCAGCAGTATTCCGTGCTCCTTGCCGTGGACAACATCGATCTGAAATTTACGCCCGACGCCATCGAGACCATCGCGGAGATTTCAGAGGAGATCAACCTGACGAGCGAGGATATCGGCGCACGGCGGTTGCATACCGTCATGGAATATCTTCTCGAGGATATTTCCTTTAACGCGGGCGGCGGCGATTACCCCGTTGTGACCGTTGAGATCAACAAAGCGTACGTAGAAGAGCACCTCAAGGACATGACGAGCGACAGAAACCTGAAAAAATACGTGCTGTGATCCGCGGGATCGGCAGGAAGGCGGCCACGGAGGAGAAGTTATGATCAACATTCCGAAGGGGACAAAGGACGCGTTGCCGTCGGAAATTTATAAATGGCACTATATCGAGGAGACGGCGAGAAATATCTCCGGGAAATACGGCTTTAAGGAGATCCGCACGCCCGTCTTCGAACATACCGAGCTCTTTGCCCGCGGCGTAGGGGATACGAGCGACGTCGTCACCAAGGAAATGTACACATTCCTCGATAAGGGCGGCCGCTCCGTCACGCTTCGCCCCGAGGGCACGGCGGGAGTGGCGCGCGCATTTATCGAGAACGGATTGCAGGGCGGCGCCATGCCGTTCAAGACTTACTATCTCATTTCCGCGTTCCGCTATGAACGGCCGCAGGCGGGGAGGCTGAGGGAATTCCACCAATTCGGCGCCGAACTCTACGGCGCGGAGGGACCCGCGGCGGACGCCGAGGCCATCGCCTTTGCCTATAGATTCCTGAAAGAGATCGGCGTAGGGGAGGCCGTGCGCCTTCACATTAACTCCATCGGTTGCCCTGCCTGCCGCGCCGTCTATCAGGAGGCGCTCAAAGATTATTTCAGGCCCCATCTGAATGACATGTGCGGGGATTGTGCGGGCCGCTTCGTCAAAAATCCCATGCGCATGCTTGACTGCAAGGAGGAAGGGTGCAGGAAGTATACCCTCTCCGCGCCGCGGATACTCGATTACCTCTGCGACGGTTGCAGGGCGCACTTCGAGGGGGTGCAATCCCTTTTGACGGCGGCGGGAATTCCGTTCGCCGTCGACCCCTCCATCGTGCGCGGCCTCGACTATTACAGCCGCACGGTATTCGAATTCACGAGCGACTCCCTCGGCGCACAGGCCACGGTTCTCGGCGGCGGAAGGTACGATACGCTCCTTTCGCGGCTGGGAGCAAAACCTACGCCTGCCGTCGGGTTTGCGGCGGGGCTCGAACGCCTCATTATGCTGCTCGATGCCTGCGGCATCACCCCGGCGGAAAGGGAAACGGACTGTTATCTTCTCGGCATGGACGATGCTTCGAGGGAAAAGGCGTTTCTTCTCGCGGAGGAACTCCGCGGCGAGGGGCTTACCTGCGAGACGGATCTCATGGCCCGCTCCGTCAAGGCGCAGTTCAAATATGCGGATAAACTCGGTGCGAGGTATGTGGTCGTCCTCGGCGGGGAAGAGTTGCGGGAAGGGATTGCCGAGGTCAGGGACATGCAAAAATCAATTTCGGCGCGGGTAAGATTCGGCGCTTTGGCGCAATATATCAATCATGGGAGGAAAAAAGAATGGTGAAGGAAATAAGCGGACAGGAGCTCGATAAGCTCGTAACGGAAGAAAAAAAGACAATTATATGCGATTTTTGGGCCTCATGGTGCGGTCCTTGCCGCATGCTCGGCCCCGTCATGGAAACTTTGAGCGAGGAGTTCAAAGACAGGGCGGAGTTTTGCAAAGTCAATATAGACGACAACGGCGATCTCGCGGCATCGCTCGGAATTTTATCCATTCCGGACGTATTTATTTTCGAGGACGGTGAAGTCAAAGCCCATACCGTCGGTTTTCTCCCGGAGGATCAAATGCGGGAGTGGATAGAGGAAAATCTATAGGGCGGAGTTTGTCCGTAAACAGAATGCGGCGCCCCATCGGCTCCGCCGGAATCGGATATATGTCCGAAAGAAAAAGCCGCCCGCTATGCGGGCGGCTTTTTTTTGTGATCTATGATTGAATTCCTTGGATTGTTAGTTGCAATTGCTTGAAAATTACGCTATAATATAAATAAAAATTTTGAAATGTTTTCTATGACGGTCAAATAAAAAATTATGGAAATCGCTGATTTACAAAAGCATAAAAAAGGAATTCATGATGAAAGAGAAGTTGAAAAATCTGAAAAGTTTTAATTGGCGCCTGTTTATATCGCTTTGCGCACTTGCGCTTATTCCCGCAATATATCAGACGGTCAGAACTTTTATCATTTCATCCAACGGTGGAAACGGCGTGTTCGATATTATCGGACAGATGGAGTGGTTCGATTTAATCGACGAAACGCTTCGTGCATTTTTACTCATTCCGCTTTATTCGGTTTTGAATAAATTATTGAAATACGACGAACCAAACTTTGCAAAACATACCTTCAAAGTTGGGTTGATCGCTTTTACTCTATATACCTTGTTTTCTATCGGTGTATTGATTTACGGTTCTGTATTGGTTTCCGCAATGAATCCCGCAGAAGTCGATCTCGCCGTAACAAGTCATTATTTACAACTTGAAACCGTTGCTTTTATGGTAGGTATTCTGCCGAATTTCTTTAACGTGGTTTTCGTCGTTGTGGGTAAAGATAAAAATGTGTATATTTTTTTAGGAGTTCAAACGGTATTATCGATTGTTGCGGATTTCTTGCTTATCCCATCAATGGGTGTATACGGAATAGCGGCTTCGAATATTATAGTAAACGCTTTGCTTGCCGTGGCGGGATTTTTTGTACTGTTTTTACAAAAACTTATAAGCCCCGCATGGTATCATAAGAGTGATTTAAGGACATTCAAGGAATGGGGTAAAGTAGGTGTATTTTCGGGATTGCAGCAATTTATAGACAATCTCGTTTATGCCGTAATGATAGGAAAAATGGTAAATATGGTCGCAGAACAGGGCAATTATTGGATAGCAAACAACTTTATATGGGGATGGTTGCTGATTCCGATAACTGCTTTAAGCGAAGTTATCCGACATGACTGTAAGGATGGTTATCTTGCATTAAAACAATTTAATTACTATTTTATTGCGGCTTGCATCGTTTTATTATGGGCAATTACGATCCCGTTATGGACTCCGTTTTATCGCTATGCGGAAGGACTTGAAAATGCGCACGAAATTTTCTTGATTACCGTAAAACTTGTTCCGTTCTATATTGCTTATGCAGGTTGCGCCATTATCGATAACTACTTCGTCGGTACGGGGCATACGATATACAACGCGATCAATTCGTTGATCATAAATTTTGTGTACTACGGAATTTTCTTTATTTTATACTTGACAAAAGCAATTACCTTTACCATGGATGTCATTATACTCATGTTCGGCTTTGGCATGGTAGTGCATTTCATTGTCTCCGTCTTGGAAGAGCGTCTTTTCTTCCGTAAACGGGAATTGAGAAAACTCTAAAGAAAAAGCCGCCCGCTATGCGGGCGGCTTTTTCTTCGGTGTCAATCTCCGAAGGTTGCATTGGTCAGCGTGTAGGTCATTGTGCCGAGAGAATACATCACGGGGTTTTCAAAACGGAGAAGAACGCTTCTGTATTTTTTGGAATTTTCGTCCGTTCTCGCCGCATACAGGAAACTGCGCGTGGGCCCGGGATGGTTTGCGTTATAGTTGCATGAAACCTGCACCGCGTCAATGCTGCCCTCGATCCGTTCGCCGTTGCATGTAAAGGAGGGGATTGCCACATTCCGCGCTTCCGCGGAGTAATTGACTTTGACGGTCTTTTTCGTCTGAGGATCGATGGTTACAAAGGGAACCGGCGAGGCAGACGCGGAAAAACTGAGCCCGCGCAGGGCCATCAGGATTTCCTCGTTGTCGATATACGTCTCGCCCGGGTTAAGCTTCACCGTGCCGTTTTCCTGTTTTTTCCGCGGCGCAGGTGCCGTGATTTCCATCGTGTATTCCGCATTGCGGAGTTCTTCGTCATAGGCGAAATTATAACCGAACTCATAGGTCATGACCCAAGCGTCCGAATCTTTCTCCGTAAAGGGAACGGTTGCGCGCACCGTCTTTTCGCTCTTGATGGGCCGAAGCCCGTCCTCTGCCTTTGTAAACCAAACGGTGGAGACCATATAGTCCTCGAAGGGATCGCTCTCTTCGCTCCCGTTAATGTACTTGCCCGAAATATTGAGTTCGGTATGAAAGCGGTAGGCGAGCACGGTCTTTTCGCCTTGCGCAATGCTCTCCGCCGTAAGCGTCGTCACAAAGGTCCCGTTGTTGTAGCTGACATTGATGCCTTCGATCTGCGAAGGGGCGAAGGATACTTCATATTCCAGCCGTTCGTTCGTTCCTCCGAGGCTTTCGATCGTGTTATTATAGAACCAGTTTGGCGAAAAGCTCAGCGTAAGCGTGCCGCCGCACCCCGCCAGCAGGCCGATGGGCGCAAGGAGCAGAAGACCGAAGAGGTGTTTTTTCCTCATAAAATTCCTCCGAGTCGTTCGTTTTCAGACATTATAACATATTTTTTCGTATTTGTAAAAATAAATCGGCGAAAATCCTGAAATTTTCCTGCCGTTTGTGATATAATAGAAAAAAATTTTTCAGGTGGACAAATGACAAGCATCATCGGAGCTCCCACGCTCGATGCGGCCCTTGCCGCGCTCTCCTCGCTCATCGGGGCGGAAACGGGGGACGTTACGATTTTTTGTGAGGATAAACTTACTCTCCTTGCCGAGAAGGCCGCGGTTGCGCATACGAAAGGGACGTTTACGGCAACGGTGACCACATTCAAGCGCTTTCTGAAGGGAGACAGGGCAATCCTTTCAAAGCAGGGCTCCGTCATGGAGATCGCCTCGATTCTTTCGGAATACCGGGACGTGCTTCATTGCTTTCGGAAAGGCGCCGCGCAGGCGGTGTACGAGACGATTGCCCAGCTCCTTTCTTCCCGCGCCGATGCCGCCCTTTTGAGAATGAGCGCCGCCGAAACCGAGGGAATGCTCTCCCATAAACTCTCCGATCTTGCCTTCGTGCTTGAAAAATACCAAGGATTTTTGGCGGAAAGGGGCCTTCTCGACGAAAACGGCTACCTTGCCCTCCTTCCGCAACGGATAGAAGAGGAACTTCGCGGCCGCCATATCGTCTTTTTCGCCTTTCCGTCCTTCACCCGTCAGGCGTTGGAGGGAGTGAAGGCGGCTCTCGGATGCGGGAGAAAGGTTACGGGAATCTTTCTTGCGGGCAAGGGCGGCGCTTACACCAACGAAGCGGCGCATGTGTTCCGTCTCGCCGCGGAGCAGACCGGGGAAGTGTCATCCGCGGAGCTTCCGGCGGATCTTTCGGGCGACGCGGCCTTTGTTGCGGAGAATCTCTTCTCGCCCGAAATTTACGGGAGAGAGAAGTGCAACAGGGAACACATCCGTCTCTTCCGCGCGGCGGATGAGAACGGGGAGATGGAGACCGTGTGCGCCGTTATCAAAAAATATGTCCTCACGGAGGGGTTGCGCTACCGCGATTTTGCCGTCCTCCTGCCAGATCGGAACAGGTTTCCGCAGGCCGAGCGCATGCTGAAGGACTACCGGATTCCGTTTTTTTCAGACAGGAAACGCCCCCTTTCGGAGCACCCCTTCTGCCGCTTTGTCCTCGGCATTCTGGCCTGCGTCCACGACGGGGGGCTTCCCGAATCCGTCGACGCCGTGCTCTCCTCCGTTTACTTCGGGGACGCGGACGATTACAGGAACTATCTCCTGAAGTACGGCGGCTACCGCGGGGCGGTAAACCGCGGGATCAGGGAGGACGCCGCCGAAAAATACGACCGCGAAAGGCTTTCGGCGATGCGGGAGAAACTCCGCGCCATTCTGGCCCTTTTCCCGCGGACGGGAATGGGAAAGACATACACCGCCGCCGTCCGTTCTCTCTACGAAAGCGTCGGGGGAGAGGAGATTACCGAAAAATTGTCCGAAAAATTCGGGGGAGCGGAGCGTGAATTTCTCGGCGTCGCCCCCATCGGCGAAATTCTGGACGAAATCGATTCCATAGCGGGGGAGATGAATTTTACCGCGCTTGAATTTTCCGATCTTCTGAAGAGCGGGCTGGAGGCGAAGGAGATTGCAATGATTCCGCAGTCGGCCGACGCCGTCTTCTTGGGGGACGCCACGGAGAGCAGGTTTGCGCGCGTGGAAGTTCTTTTTCTCCTCGGCGCAGATGAATCTCTTCCCCGCGCCTCGGGCGATACGGCCGTCATCACCGACGGCGAGATCAAGCGCCTGCATAATCTCTCCGTCGAGATCGAACCGCAGATCGGCGTCGTCAACATGCGCGCCAAAGAGAGCCTCTACCTCAATCTCTGTGCTTTCCGAAAAGATCTCTATGTGGGCTGCCCGCTCCGGATCATGGGGGAGGAAGCACGGCGGGGCGAGGCATATTTGTCTATCGAACGTATGTGTTTCGGCGCACCCATGCCTGACTTATATCTATACAAAAGCTGTGAACGGGCTCCCGCGCTTCGCAATCTTCTGCGCATACGGGACGATTTCGAGGCAGGCAGGGAAAAGAGCCGCGTGCGCTATTCTTCCCTCTGTGCCGTGCTGCGGGAGACGGAAGAACTCCGCTTCCTTTCGGAAAGCGGAAAAAAGCCGAGCGAAAAACTTCCCGCCCTGCTCTTCGGGGGACAGATCTCGCCGAGCCTTCTCGAAAGCTATTTCGCCTGTCCGTACAGTTGTTTCGCCGCCTACGGCCTGCGGCTCAGGGAGCGGGAGGAGCGGAACACTCCCGACGCCGATACGGGCAATTTCATCCATTCCGTTCTCGAAAGGGTTGCACACCGTTTTAACGGGTATACGGACGAAGAGGAAAGCGGGGCGGCGGCGGAAAGCGTTGCAAGGGAACTCCTTGCAACTCCCCGCTATGCTTTTCTGGCGGATACCGGCGCGGGCGCGTATACGGGAGAGCGGCTCGTGAAGGAGTGCGGCTCCGTTGCGCGGGCATGCTTCAGGCAGGTATACTATTCCGATTTCCGCGTCGGAGAGCAGGAGCGGGAGATTTTTCTCCCCGCCCTCCGTCTCAGGGGACGGACAGACAGGGTGGACAACAGCGGCGACTACGTCCGTATCATCGATTACAAGACGGGCGATATCGACGATTCGCCCGGCGCCTATTATACGGGCAGAAAACTCCAGCTTGAACTTTATCTTCTTGCCGTATCCGAATCCGACGGAAAAATCCCCGCAGGTGCATTCTATTTCCCCGCGCGCGACGAATTTTCGAAGGGCGATGCGCCCCCCTTCCGCATGAAGGGGTTCTTTGTAAAGGATGACGGCGTCCTCGCCCGCATGGACAAGCTGCGGACGGAGGGCAAAAGCGCCTTTTATGAGGGCGGCGGCAGGAGCGAAAAGGGCCTTCCGCAGAAGGAATTCGAAGACTTTCTCGGATATGCGTTGCTCGTCTCGGAGCGGGCCATCGAAGAAATGAAAGAGGGCAACATTGCGCCTTCTCCCTACGATGACGCATGCGGGTACTGTAAATTCAAGGGCATGTGCGGATTTCAGGGGGTAAACAGGAAGGAACCCGCCGTCACCTGCGCGCAGATTGCCGCCATCGCCAAGGCGGAAAGGGGAGAAGAATGAATTATACCGAAGAACAAAAACTTGCCGTTGAAAAGAAAGGCAGGATCATTGTTTCCGCCTCGGCGGGAAGCGGAAAGACGGCCGTCATGATCGAACGGCTTGTATCTTTGATCCTTTCGGGGACGGATGTAAGGCAGGTTTTGGCTCTTACATTTACCAATAAAGCGGCATCGCAGATGAGGGACAGGCTTCGCGCGGCCCTTTCGAAACGGCTTACGGCCGCCGCGGGGGAGGAGAAGAGACGGCTGAAAGAGCAGCTCGACGCGCTGCCCATGGCGGAAATCGGCACAATCCATGCCTTTTGCGGGCGGCTTGTCAGAACAAACTTCTATCTTGCCGGGACCGACGCCGCTTTCCGTATCATCGCCCCCGGCGACGCCGACGGTTCCGCACTGCAGGGCCGCGCCGCCGATCTCGTGTTTGAAAAGATGTATGAAGAGAAGAACGAAGATTTTTTCGGCCTCCTCTCCGTCTACTTCCGCAAGAAGAAGGATAAACAGCTTAAAAAAATCATCTGCGATCTCTATTCCGTGCTCCGCGGCCTCGGAAATTACCGCGAAATTTTGGAAAATCCGCAGGACATGTACGGCGAGGCATGCGATTTTCTCGCACATAACTACCGGAAAACGGCGGAATTTATCATTGACGGGCTTGAGGGGCTACGCGGATATTTTCATACCGATCCCAAGGCCATGAATACGCTGAACGATACCGTCGCGGCGGCGCAAGCCCTTCTCGGGAAGAATCTCTTCGAAATGCGCGCGGTTGCCCAAAATCCGCTCGTGATTTCCCCGAATCCCCCCAAAACAAAGGCGGGCGGCGAAAAACTACGCAATCTGCTTTTCCTTGCGGGCGCAAGCCAAAAAATCAAAGACTTATATGAGGAATTAAAGGGTTACGCCGACGAAGAGACCGAAAAAAGCAGAGCCGCACAGGCAATGGAGCGGGCGCGCGCTCTCTCCATGATCCTCCTGCGGTTCGACGAAGAATATGCCCGCCTCAAGCGGGAAGCTAACGTGCTCGACTACAATGACCTCGAACATCTTACGCTCGAAGTCCTTGAAAACGGCGAGGCCCGCGAAAGCCTGAAGGCGCGGTATACCCATATCTTTGTGGACGAATATCAGGATGTCAACCGCGTGCAGGAGCGCATTCTGTCTCTCCTTGCGGGGGATGAGGTATTTCTCGTCGGAGACAGCAAACAGGCCATATACGGCTTCCGCGGCAGTAATTCCGCTTTTTTCGAGGAGAAACGCCGCAGTTTCCGCGCCCTCGGCGGCGACATTCCGCTCAACCGCAACTTTCGGTCCGCGCCTGCCGTGCTCGGCGCGGTCAACCGCGTTTTTTCTCCCCTTCTCGAAAATTACGAACCGATGGCGGGCGGCGGCCGCTACGGCGAAGCGCCGGGCGAAGTCCGCTTTCACATGGCCGCGGAGAAAAAAGAGACGGCGAAGAAGGCAGACAAAATCTATTCCGTTATGGAGCACGAAGGGGTGCAAAAAACCGATGAAACCGCCGTATATGTTGCTAATCTGATTGAGGAGGAGATCGCTTCGGAGTTTTATGACGCCGATATGGGGGCGTGGAGAAAGACGGAATTTTCGGATATTGCCGTTCTCACGAGGAAACATTCGGGGGAAATGGAGGCTATCGTCAGGGAGCTCGAACGGCGGGACATTCCCGTCTCTTCGACCTCAAGCGTCAATCTTCTCGACTTTTCCGAGGCGCAGCTTCTCGTCGATTGGCTCTCTCTTCTCGACAATGCCGAGCAGGACGCTCCGCTCTGCACCGCGCTTCTTTCCGCCGTCGGCGGCCTGAAGGAAGACGATCTCGCCGCCGTCCGCCTTGCCTGTCCGAATGTGTATTTTTTCCGCGACGCCTGCCGCGCCTACGCCTGTGCGGAGGAGCGGAGAGAGGACCCGATCGCGCGGAAACTTTGCAATTTCTTTACGTTTTTCAAAGATTTCCGCCTTCGGGCACAGGTCCTTACGGCGGCGGACGTCATGTCCCTTCTTCTCTCGATGGGGCTGGAGACGCAGATTGCCGCGGGCAAAAACGGAGCGGTGCGGCTTTCCCGCGCAAGGCGGCTCGTTGCCGAAGGCGAGAACAAAAGCGTGCACCGTTTTCTTGCCGACCTCAGGGCATGCGGCGGCAAGATCGCCTATACGGACGGCGGCGGAGAGGGGACGGTGCAGGTCATGACCATGCATGCCTCCAAGGGGCTTGAATTTCCCGTTGTCATCGTTACCGATCTCGATGTTTCTTTCCGCGGAAAAAATAAAAAAAGAGAAGTGCTTTTCACGGAAAAGTTCGGCCTCGCTCCTTTTGCTTACGATTTGGAGAACAGGCGTTACCATAAGACCGTTGTGCGCCTTGCGGGCGAAGTTTTGGACGAATGCGAACAGAACGTGGGGGAGAAGAATCTCCTCTATGTAGCCATGACGCGGGCAAAATATCGCCTGCACATGGTCTTTCAGGGCAAAGAACAGGCCATTTCCCCTGCCTTTGCTGGCCGTCTTTCGGATTTTATAGACCTGTATGACATGAGCGACCTGTTTGTTTCCGCCCCTGTGGCGCAGGAGCCTCCCCTTCCCCGTATGGCCGGCGGAGGAGAGGCGGACCCCGCGCTCGCCGATGCTCTCCGCGCCGTCTACCGCCGCCCCTATCTTTACGAGGAAAGCACGGCTCTTCCTTCAAAAAGTTCCGCTACGGAGATCATGCACGGGAATGGCGGGGAGGCCGATCGCCGCGACGGCGGCGGGCCCGTGCACACCAAGGAGGAGGGGCTTGCCTATCATGCCTTTTTGCAATATGTGGAATTCGGCAGGAGCGTAGGGGAGGAACTTGACCGCATGCGGCGGGAAAATCTTCTTTCGCCCGCCGGACTTGCCCTGCTCGACGAAGAAAAATTGCAGAAGATTCTTTCTTCCCCGTGCTTTGCGGGAATCGAAAAAAAGCGGCTGTGGCGCGAGCAAACGTTTTTGGTCCTTCTCCCCGCATGCGAGGTTTACCCCACAAAGGCAGCGGACGAGATCCTCTTTCAGGGCGCCATCGACCTTCTCGTCGAGGATGAAGGGGGATTCACCGTCATCGATTATAAATATTCGGGCCGCGGGGACGATCAAATCAGATCGGCATATGCTCCCCAGATCAAGCTCTACAAAAAGGCCGTGTCAAAAGTCATGGGCGTGCGGGAGAATACGGTGAAGGCCCGCATTGTCAATATCGCTCTGCTCCGCGAAATCGAAATGTAAAAAAGCCCTGAAATCGGCAAGAAAAGCCAAAAAACTCCCTTGCAGAAAGTCTATTCTTGTACGGGAGTTTTTGTTATGGAATTATTTTCTTTGATGTATAAGTTCTTTGCCTCTCTGCCCGCATGGGTCCTTTTCGTTCCGCCTTCACTGCTCATTCTTTGCGCGGTGCCCCTCTTTTTGTCAAGAAAGAAAAGGCTTTACCTTTGGTGCTCGGCCATGTGCTTTGTTGCGGGCGTACTCTTTTCCGCAGGCATGGAGGAACAGATTCTCTATCTTGCCGTCTTTGCGGGGCTTATTTTGCTTCTTCTTCCGCTTTTCTCCATCCCGCTGCGCCGCAAAAAGGAAACGCGGGAAGAGAAACTCTATCAAAAATTCAAAGGGGAGCTCACCGGGCCCATTCCGGGACGGCGTAGCGATCCGCCCAAGGTATGCTGTTTTGAGGAACAAAGCGGGGAGACGGCGGAGGAGCGGGGGATTCGGCTCTCGTATGTGATTTCGCTCCTCGACAAACTGAAAAAGGAGAAACTGACCCCTGCCGACAGGCTGGAAGTGGAGACGCTTTCACGCAGTGTGGCGGGGGCGGAAACCCGCCCCCTGACCGATTCCGAAGCCGACGATTTAAGCGACAGCCTTGCCGCAGTGCTGAGGTTGACGGCAAAGTATAATTGAACGTCCCGCCGCCCTCTCCGCCCTTTTGGCTTTTCAATATACATTCGTCAATGTGTTCACCGTAAGGGCGAGAAGACGGCCCTTGCGGCGGGCGCGGGAGAGGACTTCGGGCGTAATGCGGTCGCCTGCAAGCGCGACGATTTCGCCCTGCGCGTCGAATACGCTCCGCACTACCCGCTTTCCCAATAAATTTCTCGTGCCGAGTTCGAATTTTACGGCTTGTTCCTGCGGTTCCGTGCCGTCGGGAGCAGGCGGTTCCGTTTTTTCTGCGGCCTCCGCTTCGGGCGCCCCGAAAGTCCCGTCGCCGTCCTTCGGTTCCGTTTCCGTTTGAATCGTTTCCGCTTGCGCCGTTCGGTTTTTTGCAAGGGGGTCTTTGTGCATGGCGGCGTCATTTTCCGTTTCGGGCGCCGCTGTTTTTGTTTTGGTCCGTTTTTTCGGAGCGGGACGCTTGCCCGAAAGATAGACGATGACGTTTTCCTCCGAGACAACGGTTTCGGCCGCATAACTTGTCCGTACCCCGTCCTTCACGACGATGAATGCGGGCTCGCAGTCGCCGAAAAGCCAATCGCCCACAACGCCGAGATCGGCGCCTTTCTCCGAAAACGCGCGCAGGCCGATAGGGGCGCGTACGCCGGCGGGAGAGGGAATGCGGCTCTTCGTCGCAATGATGGCATCCGACGATGCGATGACGGCGCGGACGGGCAAGATAAAATCTTCCTCGTCGCCGTCGGCGGCCGTGAGTGCGGAAAGCGATTTTAAATCCCTCGTAAGGTATGCCCCCGTGACGTAACCGAGTTCTTCTCCCGCAGGGGAGATCACTTTTTTTCCGATAAGCGAAGATAATTGCATGATTTCACCTCTTTGTCCTATGGTATGCGAAAACCCCATACACGGCGCAAAGAGATTTTGAAAGAAGAGGGCGGATTTTGTAGAAACCGAAAAAGGCTTTCCCCGCGGGGAAAGCCTTTTTATCTTTGGTGAAAAATTACAGTTCCGCGAAGTATTTGATCGTGCGGACCATCTGCGAGGTGTAGCTGTTTTCGTTGTCGTACCAAGAAACGACCTGAACCTGATAGGTGTCTTCGTCGATCTTCGTGACCATTGTCTGCGTTGCGTCGAAGAGGGATCCGTAGGTGATGCCGATAACGTCCGAAGAGACAATGGGTTCGTCGTTGTAGCCGTAGGATTCGGAGGAAGCCGCCTTCATTGCCGCGTTGATGGATTCCTTCGTGACGTCTTTGCCCTTGACAACGGCGACGAGAATCGTGGTGGAACCGGTGGGAACGGGTACGCGCTGTGCGCTGCCGATGAGTTTGCCGTTGAGATCGGGAATGACGAGGCCGATCGCCTTTGCCGCACCCGTGGAATTGGGAACAATGTTGATTGCCGCGGCGCGTGCGCGTCTTAAATCGCCTTTGCGGTGAGGCCCGTCGAGCACCATCTGGTCGCCCGTGTAGGCGTGGACGGTTGTCATGATACCGGAAACAATGGGATAGGTCTTATTGAGTGCGTCGGCCATGGGAGCAAGGCAGTTCGTTGTGCAGCTCGCGGCGGAGATAATGGTGTCGTTCTTCGTAAGCGTCTTTTCGTTGACGCCGTAAACGATGGTAGGAAGATCGTTGCCTGCGGGGGCGGAGATGACTACTTTCTTCGCGCCTGCCTGAATGTGAGCCTGCGCCTTTTCCTTCTTTGTGTAAAAACCCGTGCATTCGAGCACGACGTCCACATCCAGTTCGCCCCACGGAAGGTTGGCGGCGTCTTTTTCTTCATAGATTCTGATGGTCTTGCCGTTCACGGTGAGGGTTCTTTCCTCGTCGTTTGCGGAGACGGTATCGGCGAGCGCATATCTGCCCTGTGCGCTGTCGTATTTGAGAAGATGGGCGAGCATAGTGGGGGTGGTAAGGTCGTTGATGGCGACGATCTCATAGCCCTTTGCGCCGAACATCTGCCTGAACGCGAGACGGCCTATGCGTCCGAATCCGTTGATTGCAACTTTTACGTTTGCCATTTTGAAACTCCTCCGATTTTGGCGTGCCCTCGGCATGCCTTAAATTTTATGGCAATATTATACTACGCCGGGAGGCATTCGTCAACAATTTTTCCGTATTTTCCCGCCATTCCGGGAAAGGGACGGCGAAAACCGAAAGTTATTTTATATCCGTGCTTGCCGCAAGTCCTGTTTGCGTTTCGTAATCGGCAATGCGTTCTTTGAGCCTCGTAATCGTTGCCGAAAGCGCCTGACTTCCAAGCACCATACGCAAGGGCGCGGGCGATATATCTACGCTTTCAATTATCCGTTCGGCCATTAGAGCGGGATCGCCCGGTGCAAGTCCGTTTGCGGGATTAAGCATATTCAGAAAACCGTGAACGTGGTCGTATTCTGGCATGAGACTCGCCACTTTTGCGCTTCCGTATCTGAATTCCGTTCTCGCACCGCCCGGTTCGACTATCGTTACGCCGATATTGAATTTTGCGACTTCCTGCGAAACCGATTCGCAAAATCCCTCTATGCCGAATTTCGTTGCGTGATACAAAGAATTTGAGGGGAAGGCTACTTGTCCGCCATAGGAAGAAATCTGAATGATTCTGCCGCCGCCCTGTTTCCGCAAATAGGGCAGGGACGATTTTATAAGCTGAATACTGCCCGTCAAATTCGTTGCTATGATGTGGTCGATCTGCTCGTCGGAGAGTTCTTCCGCCGCGCCGAACAAGCCGTAGCCCGCGTTGGAAATCACGACGTCTATTTTTCCGTGCTTTTCAAAACTTTCCTTTACCGTTTTATGAATGGCGGCTACGTTTGTAACGTCCAAAATACGGCAATCGAATTTATCGCCGTACCCTTCAACAAAACACCGTATTTTTTCGGTGTTGCGTACCGTACCTATAACCGTATCGCCGCGCTCCAAGATTTGTTTCGTAAGTTCGTAGCCGAAGCCTGACGAAACGCCTGTAATCAGCCAAGTTCGATTCATATTTTACACCTCTTAAAGGTTATTATATTCTTCATCCGTAACGGCTTCGCACCATTCCGTGCGTCCGTTTTCGGCAGGGACTTCTATTGCAAGGTGTTGAAAAGGGCTGTCTTTTGCCGCACCGTGCCAATGCTTCACGTTTGCGGGGATATTTACAACATCGCCTGCTTTGAGCGCGCGAGGCTTCTCCCCGAATTCCTGATACCAACCCTTGCCTGCCGTAACAAGCAGAATTTGTCCGCCGCCTTTATCCGCGTGATGAATATGCCAATTATTACGGCACTTCGGCTCGAAAGTTACATTACCGATTGCCACTTGCTGTGTAGACAGCATATTGAGATAACTTTGACCGATAAAATATTTTGCAAACGCATCGTTTTCTTTCCCTATGGGGAAAACACTCAATTCTTCATTTATCATATTTTACTCCTTTCATATTAAATTCAGCCGTGTAAGCCACGCCTTTACTTGCTGCCGTGCTTGCGTTTGATTGTTTTGGGCAGTTGCTCCGCGCATTGAAAGAGCTTCCGAAATCGTTGCTCCGCTGCATTTTGCCGTAATTGTGCCGACCGTTCCGGCAAGTCCGCTTCCTTCGTTCGTACTGAAAGGAATCACCGTCTTACTGCTCCAATTTTGGTTTTCGATAAACGTATAGACGGGCATAGGCAAATCTCCCCACCAAATAGGATAGCCGAGAAAGATCACATCGTATTCCGATATATCCGTCGTGTTCAAAAGCGAGGGACGTTCGTTTGCGTTCTTTTCTCTTTGCGCTTCGGCAGTACATTCGCTGTAAACAGAGGGATAAGGCGTAGCGCGCTCTATATGGAATAAATCGCCGCCGACTTCTTCCCGTATCATTTCCGCCAAAATTTGAGTGTTGCCTTTTTCTATTACGCCCACGCTGTAATTTTCGTCGGCGCGAGAGAAAAACGCTATCAGAATTTTACCGTCGATTTTTGTATCCGTATTATCGTCTTTCCCCGAATTGCTTTCTGTATCTTCGGGTTGACTTCCGCTTTGACTTCCGTTATCATTCGGCGCATTCTTTTCACCGCACCCCGCAAAGGTGAATATGATCCCTATCGTCAAAAGAAAAGCCGATAAAAACTTAAAGCGTTTCATAAAAACTCCTTTATTCTTCCGACGCTTCGCCTAAACATCGCAAGGCGTTAAGCGAACGGGGATAGCCGATATAGGGCAAGCATTGCGACACTACTTTTATCAAAAAAGCCTTATCGTTGCCGATACGCATATTGGCTTTTGCGTGGGAAATGAGTTGCGGCTCGCAACCGCCCTGCGCCGAAAGGAAGCAAAACGTAATCATTTCGCGCTGACGGTAATCGAGTCCTTTGCGCGTGTAATAATCGCCGAAACAATTATCCACGAGCCATTTATTGATATGACGGGTATCTGCTGCGCCCGAATTTGCAAATCCTCGCATACTCTCGCCGAAAATGTCGATTTGCGCCCGTTCGCCGCATTCAAGACGGTTTTCCGTCGTGGTCGTTGCCTGTTCTTCGAGCGGCAATTTGATTCCTCTTGCCGTGAAAACTTCGTTTGTAGCTTTCAAAAAGGGAAACGCTCTGCCGATCCCCAAGTATGCAACGGCTTGATAGACAACTTCCTTTGCTTCGATTGGAGTTACGCCGAAGTTGAGGGCGGCGGGCAACATTACTTTGTATTCGTCAATGCCCTGACAGCCGATAAGCGTGGCAAGAATGGCAAGAAACCTCGTTTTATCGTCCAAGTCGTCTTGATTTATCACTTCGTCAAAAGCAAAGTTGTCAAAAATTTCTATAAATTCGGGATCCGATTGCGCCAAATTTGATTTGCGATCGGGAAACATCTTTTCGTGGTATTGTTTCGAAAATTCACTGATTGCCATTTCTCGCCTCCGCCGATCTACCAATTCTTTTTTTCTTTTTAATTCCCAACGCAAAATGACTTGCGTCAACGTTTTGTTATACTTTTGTCAACCATATTTGCGTGATAAACTTTGCCATCTATCGTAAGTTTGAATTTTTTCTGCATTTTACACGTTCTTTTTTGCCCATTCCGCAACACGCTTTTCGCTTTGGGCGGCCTCCGCGCCGTGAACGGAAAGCCCGCTCACAACATTTGCGCCTTTGCAGATGCTTTTAAGTTGCCGCTCGCTGCTGCCCATCCCGCTCCCTTCGTTCGTGCAGAAGGGGACGATTTTCTTGCCCGTAAGGTCGTAATGTTCGAGGAAAGTACACATGCACATGGGCATTTGTCCCCACCAATTCGGATAGCCGACGAAAATCGTATCGTATTTTGAAATATCTTCTACATAGCCCTTGATTGCGGGACGGGCATTCTCCCGAAGCTCGGCTTTTGCCTCTTCGGTGCATTTGTGATAGTCGTCGGAATAAGGCTTGACGGTATCCACCTCAAACAGATCGCCGCCGACAGCCTTTCGAATAAATTCGGCAACGATTTCCGTATTGCCTTTTTGCAACTTCTTAACAGAGCCGTCCCAATAGTTTTCGCCTTTGCGGGAATAGTACACAATCAAAACCGACATTTTTTTGACCTCCTTGACAGAACCATTATAACACCTTTTTCCGTTTACGCAAACGAAAAAAGGGCTCGGTATGATTTTACCGGGTCCTTTCGTTCCGACATGCCCGTAGGGGCGTGGTGAAAATTTTTTTTAAGATTCGTCTTTTGTAAGGGTCAGCGTGGAGACAGAGAGCTTTACCGTCGCCGTGTAGTTTCCCGCATGGTCTCCGTCAGGGACGGTGATGTTGACGGTGAGATTCGTGTTGTCCGTGCCGGCCGTATAGGTCAGATTTTCGGCCGCCGTGCCGCCGAAGGCGAGGGAAACGCCGTTCACATTCAGATCTTCACCGTAGGAGATGACGAGTTTGGCCGTTTCTTCTCCGAGAGGGACCTCCGAATATTCGATCGAGGAGGTATAGGTGAATGTGTTGTCCGTATCATCGAGCGTAATGAGCGCCCTGTAGACGACGGGAAGAGAGAGTGTTCCGTTTTGGGTCGCCGTGCCGTTGATGGTGATCTCATAGACGTTTTCTTCTTTCCATTCGGGAGTTCCGAAGGAGATCATTGTGTTATTTCTCAACGATCTTCCCGCAATTTTAATCGAGGAGCCGGTCCCGGCGGCAACGTTCTTTTTCTCCGCGTCATTGAAGATGAGTTCGAGCGTTCCGTTCGGGCCGCACTTGTAGGTCACCGTGTAGGGCGCGAATGCCTTTGCCGTCGTAAACGTCTTGTCGCCGGACAGCGTGACGGTAAAGGTGTAATGATCCTTTTCGAACGTGATCGTCTCGCCGACGGTCATGGTCACGCTCTCACCGTTGTACGTCGCGGGGATCTTTCCCTTGCCGAGCCTGAAAACGAGGGCCGCGTTTGTTTCCTTTTCGGTGAAGGTGACTTCCGTCCCTTCGGGAAGGAATGCCGCCCCGCCGAAGGTGAGAGTTCCATCTGCGAATGTGCCCGCAAGTCCGTCCCCGCCGTTGCACGGATAGACGGTGAGGTCCGTCTCCGTCCTCGTATATACGCCGATCGCTTCGCCGTTCTTCTTCGCCCGCCCGTCGAGCACGAGTTCATCCGACATGGTCACGGTGTAGAAGGCCGCGGGGGTTTCCTCCGCAAGGCAGATCTGCGCCGCATAGCTCTTCCAGCCGTCCGCGGCATAAAATGCGAGCGCCGTCTGAAGATCCCCGACTTCGAAAAGAGCGTTCTCTTCGAAGGAGTTCTCGTTCACGTCTTCGGTCGCGGGATCGTCCGCGGAGACGGCAAATACGCCGCCTTGCACGGTAAAGCGCGTGCCGTTCTTTGCGCTCAGATTAAGGAAGGCGCGCTGACCGACGGAGCGCAGGCCGGGGCCGAACGTGACGGCCGTAAGCTCCTCGCAGTAACGGAAGGCGGCTTCCCCTACGGTCTCGATGGACGGAAGTTCGATTTCTTTCAGTTTGATGTTCATAAAGAAGGCGAGGGTTCCGATGTCCTTTACCTTGGGAGCGGTGACCGCAGTAAGCGTCGCAACGCTTTCGAAGGCGTTCCCGCCGACGGTTTCCACGTTGTTGAGATCGACGTCGGTAACTGCCGTGCCGTAGAAGGCGTCCTCGCCGAGTTTAATGACGGAATCGGGCAGCGCGATGGAAGTTTCCCTGCCGCGATAGATGAGTAGCACGCTTCCGTCGTCGCTGAGCACATAGTCATCCTCGATGAGGGAGAAGGTGTTTTCCGCGCGGTTCAGGCGGTAGTAGCGGTATCCGCCCGTACCGGGATCGGTGAGACGAATGACCGTTTCATCCAACGTTTCATATTCGTATGCGCGGACAAATCCGCGTTCATCGGTGTAGTATGCGGTATAGTAGCCGTCGAACACCAGAGATTCCCATGCTTCCGCTTTTGTATGCGCGGTAAAATCCCATTCCCCGTGATAGGGAACGTAGATTTTTTCCGTCGTCCCGTCATTCGTGAAAACAACGCCGATCAAAAATCGGAAGCTCTCGCCCTCCGATGACGGAGTGTAGATAAATTGGGTCCCCGTGTTGCCGGCCGCTTCATACGTTCCCTCGGAGAGAAGATTGTCTCCTTCATACAGTTTTGCGCCGCCGTGCCCGTCGAGCTCCAGCTTCTTTTCGCGCAGAATTCCCTTTTCGAGGAGAGAATAGACGCCGTATTCATCGCCGATGAGCGCGAATTCCGTGCCGTCCTCGCCAAGCACGGCAAAGGACCAGACTTTTCCCTCTCCGTTGTTTTCCGTGAAGAGATAGAGAAAGCCGTCTTTTTCGGCAATGAGTCCGCTGTGGTCCGTGCTGTTCCCGTCGATCCACGTGGCCCTGCCGTATTTGTCCACGAAGAGCATGCCGTCATGTCCGGAACTGTAGACTTTTTCCGCTTCGAGCTCTTTGGTGAATACCCTGTAAGTGCCTTCGGGCTGACGGAGAAGATCGGGCCTGAACAGGAAGACCTTATCCGCCGCCTCGAAGACATAGGCGCCGTCGTCCGCGGAAGTATATTTTCCCCCGGTCCCGGTATTGTCTTTGTCCGTAAGCACGGCATTCCCTTCCCCGTCGAGGAAGAGAGTCTCGGCCCCGAGGGTCCCGCCGTTTTCTGCGGTATACAGATAATACGTGCCCGCTTCTTTCCCGACAAAGCGGAAATTTTCGCCGTCAAGACGGAGATAGAAGGTTTCGCCCGATTCGGTATCGATCAGATAGACGAGCGTGCGTTCCGTCAGGTAAATGCAGGCACGGGCATCGCCGTTTGCGGGGGTATAACTGCCCGATCCGAAACCGTCGAGCACGAGCGTTCCCTCTCGGGCGGAGAAGGAGCCTGCGGTGCTTTCCACAAACTGCGAAAAATACAGAATGCCGTTGAGTTCGCCGACTTTGAACGGGAAATCCGAAAATTGGTCTTTATACTCCGCGACAGACTCTTCGTATTTGGAATTGGTTTCCGTGAGCGTGAAGCGGTAAGCGCCGTTCTCCGCCCGATAGGTCCCGTAAAACGCGGTATCGTAATACTCTCCGTTATCATGGGGAGAAACGAAAGAGAAGAGGATCCGGGCGTTGCCGCAACCGTCGAGGAAAAGGCGCGCTATGCCGTAATCGCCGGCGGCGAGAAGCGTCTCGTATTCCCCGAGCTCTTCGCCGACCGCCGCAAACGTCCCCGCGCCGTCCGGATAGCTGCCGTAAGTAAGACGGAACGTGTAGTTTTCGCCGGCCTCAACGATGATGTAGACGATCTCATTATAGTCTTCGTCATAGCTGTCCGCGACTACGGTATAGCTTCCTTCGGCGGCCGCTCCGTCCGCGGGCTCGTAAGTTGCTCCGCCGAACCCGTCGAGTACAAGTTTGCCGCCGTCCGCTTCGTAAGTCCGTCCGAGCCCGTCGTCGGGAATGTACGTCTTTATTTCGCTGTCCGCGCCGGTTTCCGTCACGAGCTTACAGCGGACGGTAACATCGTCCCACCATGTTTTGTCAAAATAGGTGTAGGTAATGATGTCGTCCGTCTCCATCGTATATTCATAGGTTCCCGATCCGTCCGTCACATTGCCGAAGCCGTCCACGGTGAGGAAATTTCCGTCCGCGGAATAATATGTACCGAAAACTTTGTCGCGTACATAAAACACATCGGTGCCGTCCTCCTCGCCGAGGCGGAAGAAAAATTCCTTTCCCGGTGCAGAGAAGCGGAGGGCTCCGCTCCCGTCCGAAGAATAAACGCCATGGATCGTTTCGCCCCCGGCGGGGGTGTAGGCCGCGCCGTCATACCCGTCGAGCACCAGCCGCCCTTCGCCGAATTCTTTGTTACGGAAATCATACTGCGAAAAGGCGGCTTCGGCGGCGGCATCGTCGTACCACGCGAATGTTTCGCCGTCCGCGCTTGCCCGCCCCGCGTACGATTTTCCCCCGGAGACTTTGAAGTTGAAGATGCGCGTCTCCGCGGAATAATCGCCTTGGATGAGGCCGAAGCCGTTGCGCAACAGATACGCCGTCCCGGGTTCATCCGCAGGAAGAAAAATCACATCATCGCCGCCCATCGCGTCCGTAAGGCCCTTTTCCTATACGGCATAGAGGGTGACGTCGGCGGACGGCATCGGGAGGACGTCGCCCTCCGCATACCGCACATCCCCGTTGCGGTCGGGAGACCACCCCCTGAAACGGTAATTTTTGGCGGAACCCGCCAGAAGTGCGGCCGCTTCGACCTTGTATTCCAATCCGTACGCCACTCTGCCGGGCGCGGGAACGTCCGCCAGCACTCCCGTGGGCGCTTCGGCAAGATATGTCACGGTATACGCCTCGCGCAGAAGCCACACGGTGAATGCCTCGCCCTTTCCGAGCGACGGTCTCGTGCAATCGTTTTGTTTCGCGGGGTCGAGCGTAAAGTGCTCCCCGGGCACGTACGCGAACGCTTCGCCGTAGAGGCCCTTCCCCGTGACTGTCTCCGGAGCGGCGGGATAGTTGCCCGCGCCGTCGTCCGAGTAGACCGTGAGGCTGTATGCCGTATAGAATTTCGCCGTGAGCGTCAGGCCTTCCGCGGGCATTGTGCGGTCTTCGGCAAGGGGCGCGCCGCCCTCGTACCAGCCCGCAAATTCGAAGTCCGCCGCCGCGTCCGGTTTTTTGTCCTTCAAAAATCCGTAGACGGAATCGCCTGCGGAGAGGGTATACTCCGTTACACCGATCGTTCCGCAATCCGCGTCGACGTCGAGTTTCAGCTTCGCCCCGTTGCCGTTTCCGTCCCCGCATGCCACGGCAAAGAGAAGAAAAACAAGCGTGAGCGCGGCGCAGAGAGCGGCGGCAAAATGCAATTTCGCTTTGAACTTCATAAGCAACCTCCTTTGTAAACGGATTGCATATTCGTATGAATATACATGATCCTTGTTTCGATAAGTATAACATATAGCGCGTCACGGTGTCAACGAAACGGAGCACATTATGAATAAACCGCTTATAAAATCCATGAAAATACATTTTCCTGCGGAGGGAGAATTTTCCGTTTTTTTCGCGTAACCTGTTGCAATTCCCGCGGAAAAGAATTATAATTGAGAAAATATCGTTTGGAGGAATTTTCCAATGCCTTTGGTAACAACAACGGAAATGTTCAAAAAAGCGTATGAAGGCCACTATGCCGTCGGCGCGTTCAACGTCAACAATATGGAGATGATACAGGCAATCGTCGAAGCGGCAAGCGAATGCCGTTCTCCCGTCATCCTGCAGGTCTCCGCGGGCGCGAGAAAATATGCCAATCCCGTCTATCTCCGCCACCTCGTGCAGGCCGCCGTGGAAACGACGGATATTCCCGTAGCCATGCACCTCGACCACGGCGCGGATTTCGAGATATGCAAACAGTCCATCGACGACGGCTTCACTTCCGTCATGATCGACGCCTCTTCGAAGCCTTGGGAAGAGAACATCGCCATCACGAAAAAGGTTGTCGGATATGCGCATGACCACGGCGTCGTCGTGGAAGCGGAGCTCGGTAAACTTGCGGGAATCGAGGACGATGTGCATGTCGCGTCGGACGACGCCATGTTTACGTCTCCCGACGAAGTACAGGAATTTACGGACCGCACGGGGATCGATTCCCTTGCGATCGCCATCGGCACCTCCCACGGCGCCTATAAGTTCAAGCCCGGGCAGGATCCCAAGCTCCGCATAGATATTCTCGAGGAGATCGGCCGCCGCCTTCCCGGCTTCCCGATTG
Organism: uncultured Clostridia bacterium; assembly: GCA_964612545.1. Classification (GTDB taxonomy): domain Bacteria; phylum Bacillota; class Clostridia; order Christensenellales; family Borkfalkiaceae; genus Gallimonas. Next base: position 35,391 of record CAZTBU010000018.1, read on the forward strand.
TCCTCCACGGCGCTTCGAGCGTGCCGCAGGATCAGGTGGCGGTGGTCAACCGGTACGGCGGGTCCATGCCAAACGCCATCGGCATTCCCGAGAGCGAGCTGAAAAAAGCCGCCGCCCTCGCCGTCTGCAAGATCAATATCGACTCCGATCTCCGCGTTGCCTTCACTGCGGCCTGCAGAAAGCATTTCTTCGAGCATCCCGAACACTTCGATCCGAGGCAGTATCTCGGGGACGCGCGCGCGAACATGAAGGAGATGGTCAGGCACAAGATTACCGACGTGCTCGGTTCTGCGGGTAAAGCGTAAATTGCATGAAAAGTATGAAAAAAACCGACACATATGTGTCGGTTTTTTACAGCCGCAGCATTTTAATTACATCATGGTGACCCTCCCCGCCGTTCTAATCACGTCATGGTGAGCGCAGCCGAACCATCACCGCATAATAAGGTGACCCTTCGGCAAGCTCAGGGTGACGGATTAGAACGTCAGGGTGACG
>CAZTBU010000019.1:0-35039 GCA_964612545.1 uncultured Clostridia bacterium
AAAAGTTTGCGGAGAGCGTAACGGCCGAAAACAGCTATAAGGACAGGGAAGTCCATCTCAAGGCGGATATCGATCTTTCCGAAGCGCTTGCGAAGGTGTCTGTTTTTGAAACGATAGAAAATACATGGACGCCGATCGGGACGAGCGACGCTCCCTTCGAGGGCACGTTCGACGGCGAAGGGCACACGATTTCCGGGTTCAAGTCGGAAGGCGCAAGCGCGGGCCTTTTCGGCGCAACAAAGAATGCGGCGATCAAAAACGTTACGATTGCCGATGCGAATGTTACCGCGACGGAAGCAAGCGGCAGCGCGGGCATTCTCGTGGCCGAGGCGCAGGGCAGCCTCATGCTCTCGGGCATTAAGGTGGAAAACAGCACCATCAAAGCGGGCGACAACGTCGAAGGCGCCAACGTCGGCGCGCTCGTGGGCAAACACGAGGCGGCCGAGGGCGGCGAAGTCACCGTAAAAGACGTTGAAGTGTCCGTCAATGAGGCGGATACCGAACTCGGCGAAGGGCCTTCCGATATCAAACACCAACTTGTCGGTTCGGGCGAAGCCAAATACGAGGGCACCAATGAGCTCGATTTCGAGCTTTCGCCGGGCTTTGTAGAGAAGATCGTCATGGAAGGCGAAGAGCAAAAGGCTCCGACCTATGAAATTTCCAGCGCAAACGGGCTTACATACTTTGCAAAGACTGTCAATGGTGCCGATGAAGAAAACCTCAAACTCACCGCAAAAGACTACGCAAATCTCACCGTAAAGCTTGTTAACGATATCGACCTTAACAATGAAGAGTGGACGCCCATCGGCGGCACCGTGTGGGAGACAGAGCAGAGGGACGGGAAAGATGTAAGCGTATGCAGGAATCCCTTCAAGGGCACCTTCGACGGCAATTGGAAGACGATTTCCAATCTGAAGATCACCGAGTGGACGAAGAGCCATTGCGGGCTTTTCGGCTACATTCTGAACGGAGCCGTTAAGCGCTTTACGCTGAGGAACGCAAACGTTTCCTCGATGAGCGCAACGGAAGGGGCGATGAAGGACTACGTAGGCACGGTTGCGGGCGGCGCGCAGAGTACCACGATCGAAGGCGTCACCGTGAAGGGCGACGTGATCGTGCACGGCGGCCAATATGTGGGCGGCATATTGGGCCACGGCGTTTCGGTGAGGATCGTACTTTGCAAGCTCTCGCCCGATACAAAAGAGGGCAACGGAATCTTTGTGCACTACAACAAGCTCGGCGGGATCATAGGCCATCAGGGGGACGGCGGCATGATTTTGGGTTGCACCGTAGAGAACGTCCTGCTAAAAGCAATCGATAATCCCGATGAAACGCAAGAGAGCTCGCACGAGATAGCGTGGGGACAGGTCGGCGGGATTGCGGGACTGTCTCAAGGCGCCATCAACGGCAATACATTGAACAATGTGACAATCGATGTGACCGACATGAGACTTGACCAAGTCGGCGATGAATATCCGGCAGCTTGGCGCGGAAAGACGGGCGCCCTTGCGGGCAATGTAGGTGTAGATATGACATACGCAAGAAACAAGGGCAACGTTTCAATCAGGACGGACGGCTTCCCTCCCGTGGAAAAGCAGAGGGGAGGGCTTATCGGTTCGGGCTCCGTGACCATAGATATAAGTACCGACAACATAAATGTAGACTGGGACGGACTGACCCTTAAGAAAGACGGTTGGCACATCTCCGATCCCGGGCAGTACGAGCGGTTTGCGGATTACGTCAAGAGCGGACAGCAAAATACGGATCCGACAGGCAAGACGGCACTGAGCCCTGCCACGGGCTACTCTTTTGTGGGTGAATATGTTTATCTCGATGCCGACATCGACTTCGGCGGCAAGACGCTCCCGGTTATCGGGGACAGCGAGCATCCGTTCTCGGGTTATTTCGAGGGGCAGGGCCATACCCTCTCCAACTTCACGGTCGGCGCCGATACCCGCGACGCGGGCATGTTCGCAAGCCTGAAGGGCAGCAATGCGAAGACCATTGTTGAGAATCTCAAAATCGATAACGTCACGGTAAACGCCAAAATCGATAACGCCGAGGGCGGAATCGGCGTGATTGCGGGAGAGGCCGTGCTGGCGAACGTCGAAAATGTCTCTGTCACCAATCTGAAAATGGAAGGCGTTGCGGGTAAGTATGTCGGCGGACTCGTCGGGGCCGCCAAGGGCGTGACAATAGACGGATGCTCGGTTGAAGCGGCAAAGACGGTTACGATCGCCGCGCAGGCAGGCGGCGCGGGAGTATTCGGCGGGCTCGCAGGGAAAATGGAAACCTGTACCGAGAATGTGGAATTTAAAAACAACGTCGTCACTGACAGCCATGTAAAGATCGATCTGAACACGGATAACATAGAATGTGCCGGCGGGATCGTCGGGCAGATTACCATGAATGATAGTGAAAATAATGCTACCATTAAAAACTGCTACGTCGAAATGACCGCCGAGGTCAATACGGAGACCACCGCGCTGTTGGGCGGCATTGCGGGCATTCTGGAGCACGAAAATTCAATGGGCGCCATCACAAGTTGCTATGTGAAGCTGGCGGCGAACGGCTACAACAGCACGAGCGAAAAGCTTTACGGCGAGAAAGTCGGCGTTGCGGGCATTCTTGCGCTCGGCAAGGGTACCAAAATCTCCGATTGCTTTGTGGATGGAAGCAAGACGGGCGGCGGTGACCTTCCCGGCGGCAGGTTCATCATCTCGAACGACGAAGGCGACTACCAAGGGGATAACGGCCTCAAAGTTGAGAATTGCTCGTGGAGCGGCACGGCGGAGTCCTATCAATGGTACGGTGCCCAAGAGGGAGCAGGCAATCATGTATACGGCACCGTGACAAAGAGTGAGGCATGCACCTTCGAGGCGGGCATGACCTATGATGAGTTCACTGCGGCGGTCGATCCGTCCCGGGAGTGACCGTGAAAAAATAATTCCAATCACCCAAAAAGACATTTGTCTTTTTATCCACACCGGAAAAAAGAGAGGCTTGCCTCTCTTTTTTCCGTTCTGTGCATTTTGCATTGCGGGATTTCGGAATGCCGCATTCTTTGCGGCAAAAATAATATTATGAAATGCTTTACAAACCAAAGGCTGCGTGCTACAATATAAATTATGGAAAAATAATAGTTTTTCTTTCGGATACGTCATTTTACTTATAACGGAGCGCATATGGAATGCATTACTGCAATCGCAACGCCTGCAGGGAAAGGCGGGGTCGCGGTTATCCGCGTCAGCGGAGACGGGGCGGAGGAGATTGCGCGGCGCATGACGGGCAGGGCGTTTTTTGAACCCAACCGCATGTACGCCGGCGAAATCGACTGCGGGACTTTCAAGGATTACGGCCTTACGGTTTTTTTCCGCGCTCCCAAATCTTTTACGGGGGAGGACGTTGCCGAATTTCACTGCCACGGCGGCATGGAAATTGCCCGCGGCGTCTTTTCCCGCACGGCAGAACTCGGCGCCCGTCCCGCAGAGAGGGGCGAGTTCACCCGCCGCGCCTTTTTGAACGGCAAACTGTCTTTGACCGCCGTTGAGGGAATGGGGGAGATGATAGAGGCCGAGTCCGCTTCCCGCGTCCGCGCGGGCTATTCGCTCTACGCCGAACGGCTTTTTTCCGCCGCAAAGGAACTTCAGGCGAAACTTTCCCGCTGCCTTGCGGGCATCGACGCGGAGGTGGATTTTCCCGAAGAGGATCTTACCGCCGCCACGCGCAGTGAAGTCACAACGGCGCTTACGGGAATTATCGGGGAGCTTTCCGCCCTTTACGCCCGTTACGGCACGGGGGAAAAGATCAAATCGGGCGTCAGCGTCGTGCTCTGCGGAAAGCCGAATGCGGGGAAGAGTTCCCTTTTCAACGCCCTTCTCGGCTACGACCGCGCGATAGTCTCTTCCGAGGCGGGCACAACGCGCGACACGGTGGAGGGCACCGCCGAGATCAACGGCGTTCTCTTCCGTTTTACGGATACGGCGGGGCTCCGCGAGGGGCGCACCGCGGCGGAGGCGGAAGGGATCCGCAGGGCCGAAAGGGCCGTTCTCGGGGCCGACGTCATTGTCTGGCTCAAGGAAGAGGATGTCCCGCCCGTGGACTTCCCCGATAATACGCCGCTCGTCGTTGTGGGCGCAAAGAGCGACCTCGGACGGCGGGAGGGTTGCGATGTGCTCGTTTCCGCAGTGACGGGGGAGGGTCTGGAAGAACTCAGACAGCTGCTTTTTTCGCGGGGCATAGGGGAAGTTTCCGATCAGGTGTATCTCATGACGCAGCGGCAGGCGGCGGCGGTAAGAAATGCTTTGGAGGCCGCGCGGCGGGCTCTTGCCGCGGCGGAGGCGGGCTTGCCTGCGGAACTGTACGCGCAGGATCTCGCCGAATGCAACACTTTTTTGAGCCAACTGACGGGCGAGGACGCCTCGGAGGACGTCATTTCGGAGATTTTTTCCCATTTTTGCGTCGGTAAGTGACCGATTTTTGCATATCCGTCCCGAACGGATTTTTTGAATTCTATGGAGGGAGGCATGGTGAATCTCGAACTCTACAAGGTTTTTTATACGGTGGCGCGTTGCGGAAGCCTTACGAAGGCGGCGGAAGAGCTCTTTATTTCCCAGCCTGCCGTCTCGCAGGCCATCAAACAGCTCGAAGCACAGCTCGGCACGCCCCTCTTCAAGCGCAGGCACAAGGGCATGGAACTCACCGCGCAGGGCGGCGAAATCATTTTCGCCGACGTAGACAGGGCTATGGCCCTCCTTGCGGGCATCGAAGATAAACTCGCCGAACTTCGCGGTTCTCCCTCGGGGATGCTCCGTATCGGCGCGTCGGAGGCGATTTTCCAATATATCCTCTCCGATAAAATCGTGGAATATCACAAGCTGTATCCGCAGGTGAAGATCGAGCTCATTGAAAATATTCCGTCCGTCATTGTCGATTCGCTTAAGAATGGCCGTTGCGACGTGGGATTTTTGAATCTTCCTATGGCGGCGGACCCCGAAATCGAACTGTCACGGACGGTTACGCTTCTCGATGACGTCTTTGTGGCGGGCAAAAAATACGAAGAACTGAAGGGGAGGGAACTCACCGTTTGGGATCTCGGGAAGTATCCGCTCATTCTTCTCGAACGGCCGACGGTTGCGCGCGCCTCCGTCATACGCTACGGCGAGAGTCTGGGCGCGGATCTCTCACCCGCCATCGAGGTATACAGCTGGGGATTTATGAAACAGCTCGTCGAGCGCGGCATGGGCATCGGCTGTCTTCCCCGCCAATACGCTCAGAGACGGCTGAAAGAGGGGACGCTGTTCGAACTGAACGTCACGCCCGCACTTCCGCCCCGCTCGGTCGGCCTTGCGACAATGAAGAAATTCAGCCCGTCCTTTGCACTCCGCCTCTTTCGTAAGATGTTTGATTCCCCTTCCAAAGGATAAAGGGCGCTCCCCGCGCGGCAAAGGTTATCTTGAATCCGCTCCGCCCGCAACGGATAAATGTCCGTAAACGAAAACACCACCCGCTTTTGCGGGTGTGTTCCATAGGGAATCTACAAAAATAAATTTTTTATCGGAATACACCCTTTTAGCGAGTCAATGAAGAAGTCGGGAGTTTTAACTCACGACTTGTTTACTATTTTTTACATTGTAAGCAATCATAAGGACAATTTATTAAGTCAAAGCTATTTAGCTTACGCACAACTCCTACATAAGGATACTTTTTATCTTTACAGATATCAATGATCTTTTTGCGTTCCTTAAACGGCATTTTGTTACCCAAATAAACTTTTTTGATTTTGAAGAATGGGATATTCTTTGCTTTATTGTCTTGCTCATAACTTATCAATCGCCATTCTTGCTGATCTGCCCAATGAATGCTTTTTCGCAAAAGCCCATTGAAATACATTTGCCATAAATCCGACACATTAGGCATTTTGCCGTAATTCAAACTTAATGCTGTAAAATCATTGCGCTTTTGACTATAAATTACAGGAAACAAATTGTGATATAAATTACATTCATTGTCTGTTTCATACTCAATACAAAACCCCGTACTATTATTTGTTGCCCACAGCCTATTAAGATAAGGTGAAACTGTAAAGCAGGCGATCTTAAAATGTTTCAAACAATTCAGAAACCTATTATATTCATTTTCTATGTATTTAACTATAGCCGGAACCCAGCCATCGGCATCTTTTCCGGCAATAAATGCTGTTAGGATAAGATTATTTATAGATAATTTTTGAACTGTATCTAATGTATCGGGAATATTGCTTATGGCATTTTCCGGAGTTCCATATTCATATATTCTCAATGCTATCTTATATGGGATTTCTTCTAACGGAACGCCCTCAAAATCGATATTAAAATATGTACAATATGCTTTTATTCTCCGCTCATAAAATGACGCCCACTCCATATCAACGGCGCAATCAAAACAATCGTCAAACTTTTCCGCATCATTTACATAAACCGTCCCATTCTTTAATGCTTCGATTGAGTGATTTTCATTATCCACGGTTACTTTATTGGAAAAATACTTGAAAAGCCGTTTTGGCACCCGGTTACGAACCCAAATATTAAATTTGTCCCATCCAAGACACTCAATCTCTGACAGAGAATATCGGTCCCCACAAATTATACAAGAATTCGCGTCATTCATTTACATTATTCCATCCATATAAATCATTTTTACTTATTCTCAATCAAATGTGAAGTATCTATTTGCTGCAATACCCGAAGTTGCGAGGCGGCCATAGCATTCAATAACACAAGGCGCTCGCTCTGCGGGACATTCTGCTCGATTAAAATAGCATTGTAGCTTTCCATATTCGCAATTACAAGCAGTTGCTCTATCGTAGCATAATCCCTAATATTGCCTTTTCGGGTAGGGTACTCTTTTCGCCACTCTCTGGCGGTTTTGCCGAATAGGGCAACATTCAACAAATCCGCTTCGTCTGCATAGACATATTTGAGCTGTTCTTCCGTCAGAGTGGGAACGATATTCTCTTTGATTGCGTCGGTATGGATACGGTAGTTGACCTTTGCAAGTTCCCGCTTGGAAGTCCATTCGAATTCCTTTTGCTCTTCCGTCTTTAAGCGTTGAAATTCTTTGATAAGATATAGCTTGAACTCGGCGGACACCCAACTTGCAAACTCAAAGGCAATATCTTGATGGGCGTAAATTCCGCTGTTGTATTTTCCTGCTGAAACGGTAAGCCCGATGCCGGTCAGCCTTTGGATCCACTGCGAGGGAGTTATCATAAAGGCATTGGTGCCGGCATCCTTTGTAACCGTATCGAATTCGACACGGTTAAAATCTGGATTATTGAGTTCTTCCCACACGGCAAGAAAGCGCAAGGTCTCTTTGCTCCGTAGCCAAGTATAAACTGTAAATCGCGGATCGTTAGGATTTTTGAACTTGGCAATATCCGTAAGAGAAATGTAGTCGGATTGATCTACTTTCTTATATTTGACGCTCAAACCTTTTACCGTAACTTCTTTATTTGGCATAAAAGATCTCCTATAGTATGATTATCGTTTAGTCAACATGGTCAATGAAATATTCTATGGATTTGATTATTCCTTTTTTTACAAGAACGTTTGCTAAAATACCATAAAAATCCTGCCTCAAAGCATCCATTTCCCAAGGGACATCGTTCCTTTTTGCTCCATTGACTCCTGTATTACATTTAGGCATTTTACTGGCGATATCTAACATGAAATCTATCGGATATCTCTTTCTTAATTCCTCGTCTAACTGACGCGCAGCTTCTAATGTTTTATCTGTCCAACGACTATTTATGATTCCAAGGATATTTCCAATATCCATTGCGGCGTCAACCTCGTCGTGGAGCTCAATTAGTGCTTTTGCATACAAATCTTTCTTAAAATATATCATATATCTAATTGTCCTCCTATATCTGTTCTCCTATAACTTCTTGAATAATTTGCTTCATTTGCTTATTATTAGTTGCGTTTTGAAGTTTACGGTATAGCCATCCCGTTTAAGCGCGTCAAAGAAAACTTCAGCGCATTTAATTTTGATTTCTTCCGTTTCGCGAAGTTCTTCGTAAAGATACTTTTCCGCTGGGATAAAGTTGTTAATATAAACTTATTCATTATTATCATTTATGATCTTTTCACTTGTCTTTTTTAATTCAAATTTTTCAAATTGTGCTTTCGTTCGATCTACTGTTGCATTACACAACAAATCTATCAGTTTCAACTCATCGGTAATAGTCCAATATTCCAAACTGATTATAGCTTTAAAAGTTATTTCATCGATACTGACGTTATAGTCGGTAAATACAATTTTCAAATCCCTACTGTTGTTAGCGTGTTCGTTGATATACGGAATAAATTCTTTTGGGCGTTTTTCTATTTCCGTCCACACCATATCATTAAGGATTTTTGTAATAGCTTCTTTTTCTTTTAAAAACCGGATATTTCCGTCCAATATTTCTTTTAATGCAAGGTAGGCGTGCTTAAATATGTTCTGCCAAAACTTCTCCAAGGGATCAATAATTTCATGGAATAGAGCATTTCGTAGAAAGTATACAAATTTTAAAAACCATTTATATGTGTCTATTATCGGAATAGACTCCTCATTTGAGGCTTTATATATAAAATTAGGGCAAGGAATTTGATGATATAATAGGTTCTCGCTGTTAATTGTATCATCTGCCATATTTGACATACTCAAAATGAGAGCATTGTAAATAATTTGTCTAAAAAAAGCATCAAGGCGATTAAAAGTTTTCTTAGCAAATATTTTATCAAATTTACTGTTTGCAAATTTGTTCAAAAAGGTAGAAGTTACACGGCTCTCCAATGAATTTGATAGTTGCTTAATATATGCACCTTCATCTTGTAAAAAATGTTTCGCAACGGACTCGTTTAGCGGTGCATTTATTATATCCTTAAATTCAACTTCGCAATCAATAATAAGCGGCTTATTGTCAATCTGATATTCTGAATCTTTAATTACAACTCTTATTGCAAGGATATATTTTTCTTTGAGTTTTACAGTACAACAATAGTGCTCGTCTTCTTTTTTGAACACAAAAGAATTATTTAAAGAGTAAAAGTCCTCATTGAAAAATCTATAATATTTTTCATTTTCTAAGACGTATTGTCTACCAAGTTTGTAAACTTTAAGAATGTCGTATTTTACCGATTCAAAAACATTATAGACATAATACTTTCGTTCAAAATCAACTAAATAGGGATTAATAAATATGCTATCTCCTTTGCCGATTATTTTATTTATGTCTTCAACAGGGTTAAGTTCTCTTAGCGTAGCTACAAAAGCAAACCAAGTTTTTATAAACATAGTAACGAAGTCAGATTCGGTTATTGCTCGCCAATTTTCATACTTTTGTAAATCATTTGACATATTTTCCCCCTAGTGTTGATTATTAAGCCAACGCAAAGCTGTTTCTTCATCTGTTTCAATTGCCATTTCAACTGTTTTGATTGCGTTGTTCAAAAGTCGTTTGGCTTCTTTGCGCAGACTGAATGATTCTTGTACCATGTCGGAAAGTTCTCTTTGTTTTTCCATATTCAAAAGTGGAATAAGAACTTTTTCGATATCCGACGGTTTCCAGTGTTGTATGACTGCACCGTTGCAATCGCGCTCCGCTTGCAATTGAACAAATGGAGAGTTGAGTACAAGTGTAAGATAATCGGGAAGAACTTTATTTGTATCTTTGACTGTTAAATGCAAAAGTGCGCCGGAAGTAATTACTTTCATATCTTCCTGCAATTTATAAGCTATCCCGACACTACCGTCTTTTGATAACAGAATAGTATCTTTATGAGGGAAAAGAGTTTCTACATTTGGTATGATTGTGGAAGACAATTTTACGGAAGGTTCATTGATCTCAAATTTATTTATGTCACTCACGCGCACAAAGGGTATACCTTCATCTTGATATGCCTCGCTTCCCGGTTCAATGGACTTCATGATTGACACTAGTCCATCTTCTCCGCCCAAGTAAGAATTAGATATGCTATTCAATGCGTCAAAAAGCGTATCATATTTAGGTTGATAGTATTCCGCATCCAAACGACCAAACCGTAAAAAGCTATCGGAAAAGTTTTTTACGGTAAGACTTCTATCATCATAATTATCAATATTAAAATATGTATTTAATAAAGATTCGGCTTGTGCATACATTTCTTTTGCCGATATATGTAATTTATAGGCATAAGTAAAAACTTTTTTGATTTTTTCTTGAAACAATCGCTCAAAAACAGGGACATCTATTTCTCGAAATTTTGCAGGGCTAAAATTGGTTTGATTGCCTTTCATCGAATATTTTTCGACTTCGGCACGTCCGTACTTCCCGCGAAGATATGCAACCAGAACTTGAGGTAAGATCAAAGCGTTTGTTTGCACACGGAACAAATATGACGCAAATGCGTATGGTTCATCTTCCATTACAATTGCGGAGCGACCAACTAAATTCGGATTCCCGTTTGTACGACAAATCAAAACATCGTGTTGTTTTAATTGTAATTCTTTAAATTCTTTTTCAGTAATCTTGTTGCAATATCTTGCAGGTTCTTTGATAAAAACATTGTCAAACTCATTTAGTCTTAATATTGGATAACCGCTTCTATCATCGTTAAGTTCTTCCGAGGTTCCATATTGAATTATATCGACAATATCTGCACCTTTTATAGTTTTTGCTGTAAATAAAACAGACGCATTAAAAAATTCTGCTTCCAATCTTAAAATGTCGGTAGTAGCATTTACAAAAGATATGCGGTTTTCGCTTATTCTCAGCCCATCCATTAAAGCCTTGTACTTAGCTTCATTGAAAGGTTCAGTGGATGGGCTTATCGAAAAAAACTTAAACCTTCCTTTTTGGCAAATTCGGCGAATGCTTCGGCGATTCCATCGCCTGTCAGTCCGTCGTGGTTGTATAAATCCTGTTCAACAATCAAATGCCCATGTTCGTCAAGAGCATTCGTTCCGTCCGCTTGCTTAATATAAATTTTGTCCCCGCTGTTGTCTTTTCCGGGTTTTTGTTGGGTCGCAAAGAAAATATTGTAATCCTCTTTACGAGGGCAAAGAACGTCGTCCCATTTTTGAACGAAGAGTACGCTCGTTTTCGTTCCCGTATGGGGTTTAAATGTATTCCCGTGAAGTCCGACTACGGCAAGAATTCTGCAACGCTCGGCAATAAATTCGCGGATATATTTATCGCTGCTGTTATTAAATCTGCCCTGCGGAAGGACAATCGCCATGCGTCCGCCGGGTTTTAAGAAATCGAGATTGCGCTCGATAAAGAGGACGTCCCTACCGACCTTATTTTGGATTTTGCCTTTCTCGTTTTTCCCGAGTTCATATTTTCCAAGGATTCTCGTTTCCTTAATATCACCCGCAAACGGCGGATTTGCCATTACAATATCGAAGTTAAATTCACGATAGCCTTTTCCGCGCGACAAGTCCTTCAAACGGTAGAAACCCTCCGAATAGGTACGAAGCCAATCTTCCTGTTTTATGGTTTCTTCCCAACGATCATAATCAAGAGTATTAAGGTGCAATATATTTGTATGTCCGTCGCCTGCAATCAAATTGAGCGTGCGAGCGACGCGCACGGCTTTTTCATCGAAGTCAATTCCAAAAATATTATCTTTGACATATTCCGTATAGGCATAAGGCTTTTGATCAAGAGAAAATAATTCACCTTTCGGTCTGCCTTCTTCCTCTGCCATTTTATCCCAGACATTAAAAATGGTATGTACGGGGAAACCGCTACTGCCGCACGCGGTGTCGATCATCTTTTCATCCTTTTGGGGATTGAGCATACGGACGCACATTTCAATGACATACCGCGGTGTAAAGAATTGTCCCTTTTCACCCTTACTTGATTTGCTCATTAAATACTCGAAGGCGTCGTCCACAACTTCGAGATTGCTGTTAAATAGTTTTACACTTTGAAGAGAAGCGACGCAGATAGACAGATGCGAGGGAGAAAGCATTATCCTTGTATTTTCCTCGAAAACGCCTTTCCACTTTTTATTAGCTGCATTAAAAAGCTCTTGTATGGCTTCTTTGAGTTTATATTCGGTGCGTCCTGCGTTTGTAAATTCAAGATAGCGCGAGGGCATTTGCCCACTCATAAACTCGTCGTATAATTTTGCAAAGATAAGTTTAAAGCACTCTTCAAAGACATCTACGCCGGCATTGGCGAGAACTTCATCTTCTAAATCTTTAATTTTATCTTTGAGCGATATTTTGTCCTTTTGCAAAACGTCGTTTTTCTTTAAATCTTCAATCGTCCACCGCTCGGAAACAATATCCATAAGCGTCTGATTGGCGCTTGGAATATTCCGAATATCCTCAAAATAATTTGGATCCTTGCGGTTATAATAAGCGACCTGTTCGCCGTTGCACCAAACCGCAATCGGAGCGCCCGTACTATTGCAGTAACTTTTTAACTGTTCTTTCCCTTCTTTTAGCTTCGGTTTTTTGACCTCGATAATGATATAAGGAACAAGCGGACGGTCCTCGTCCATAATGACAATATCGGCTCGCTTTATTTCTCGCCCGAAATATACGGGATACTCGAGTTGCATCCTTGATGCGGGATAGCCATATTCATTCAAGAGCTTATCAATGAAAAGTTGTCGTATGACTTCTTCGGGTTTTAAAACGATCGGCTTTTTTCGCACAAGACAATCCACCATAGCATATGTCTTTCCCTTTTTATCGGTCTTTTCAATAATTCTGCTATTCAGCTTGTCAATACTTTCTTGACTGAACTGCTCTGTCTTATATGAGCTGTCTTTAAGAATATCGAAGATTGTCATAAATTGCTCCATTTTACAATTATGGTTTTTACCATTATAGCATATTTATCGACATTTTTCAAATGGTATTTGTGCCTTTGTACAAAATATTCTCTCAGCTTTCCCCAAGGCGGGTTTCCCGCTTATTGGGGGCGGCGTGTGGCAAGAAATTTGCCCACGCCCTTATCCTGCTTAGGCATCGGTTTTCTGCCCATATTTTGGTATAATTGCGGCACTTAAAAAAATTCGGTTTCAAGCAAAAATTTTTGTAATGATGACAGGTATTGTCATCATTTATATGGTATAATCGGTCTATGGATAAGTTGGCATATCATTACAACAAGAAGAAGCAACCTGCACAAACGGAAGGGAAGTTTCTCTACTATTACCCCTGCGCCGATGAGGAAATCGCCAACGCTCATATCGGCTACAGGCATTACGTCGTGGTAGAGGTAACCGAACGGGAATGGGAAACGCTCATCGAAATGGATCGGTTGGAGTACAACAATACGCATACTTACCAACGTCATTCTACTAAACTTCCGGACAAAGAAAGCGAAGCAATGCTCTCTCCCAAAGAGCAGGAGCAATTCATCAACAAAGATTTTCGCTTTCCCGAACCGTATAGGGAACTCCCGAAGAAGTATCGCTACATGGACAATCTCACGGACAGAGAAACCGAAGTCTATATGCTTTGCGTGGTAGACGACAAATCGCAAGCGGAAGCGGCAAAGGAACTCGGCTTAACGCAGGGATATATCTCTATGACGCTTAAAAAAGCGAGAGAGAAAGTCATCGATGCGGAATTGAGAAAAGCTCCGCCGGACGCCTATGTGCACAGGTGTTGGGAATTGTTCTTGGACACGGGTGAGATGCCGCATTACCTGGATGTAGAATTGGAGTTTGTCATCCGGGCTATTTGGTCGGATCTTCTTCCGTTTTTCCATTGGTATTACAGCGTGGGAGAACTCTGCCGTTACATTATGCGCTATTACTTATTCGGTGAGGATAATATAGAAGAAGATATAGCGAAATACAGACAGTCGGCGGACGACGGGGAACGGGAACACTTCGAGGAATACTACGGAGAAAAGCCGCTTCTTATTCAAGCCGTCTATGCCGGGCTCTTTATGGAAATGGAACGGCGCAAGAAAGCGGGTTTACACGATTCGGACAAGTTATATACGAGCGTCTGCTCCGTTGCGGAGAAGATCGCAAGCAGACTGAAAATATCCGCTTACGACTTCCTGACCAAACGTTTTTATCCGTTCTTTGCAAAGGCAAGAAACAAGCGGATAACCCAATTCTACAAGGCTTACACGGGCAAAAAGTTGCCCAAATAAAAATTTTTCGACTATTTTCCGAAATCACTGATATTGCAGGAGTTTTCGTGGCTTATAATTGAGGGGCAACGAAATTCAGAGAAGCAGTCCTTGAACAAAGGGCTGTTTTTCTACCCTCAGAAGGGGGTGAAATGAGATTTACAAGTATTATTTCAACAAGATGGCAATTCCCGAAGAGAAGTTTCCGCGGAATAAGCACGCAACAATTTCCGTCATAACCCACGTGCGGAAGGATTTTGAAAGCATAGACGAGTATCTTTCGGACTGCGAACAGCGGTATCATGTCGGATATATCAAGCAAATGTCCTCAACCGGACAGGCTTGGGAAGAAGCAATGAAGTCTATGAATGCCGAGTATAACTTCCGAGGTAAGAACATTGTCTTGGAGTGTCTGCAATGCGGCGGGAATCACGAGTTTTGGAGCGGCTTTGAGTCCGAACAGGATATACGGAACTACTTTGACGTCTGTTACAACTATGCCGTACACACAATAGGGTTTCTGCACACGCATGAGAACATCATCTGTGCGGTGATCGTAACCGAACCGAACAGAAGGAATCTGTTTGTCTACTATCTTCCCGTAACGGAAGTATGGCGGGAGAAGATTATGAGCGGCAACAAAAGCAAGCACGAAAAGATTATGAGCGACAACAAAAGCAAGCACGAAAATAAACTTCAACTTCGGGACGAATACGGAACGCCTGTGTACAGGCAACGGATAGAGACAGACAATCCGCGGCTATGCCACAGCGAGTTCTGGAAAGCGCGGGGCGGGCTTGTTTCCTATTCCGCTCTGCAAGAGGATTTCTATCAAACCGTGTCTGAGCGTTACGGTGCAGCTAGAGGCGAGAGTTATTCCCTTATCAAGAACACCGTTCAAAGACAAAGGGAACGATACAATCGGACAGACGGAGACCGCTACGACGAACTTTATTATGACGGCTTTTAGGAGTCCTACTCAAATCTCTTGACAAATTCTCAAAAAAAGTATACAATCGTACTCATACGACGTATATATTTTGGAGGTTTGTATGGAAAAGAAGTCGAGAGCGGAGAAGGACAAGAGGTATGAAGAGAGGCACAAATCCGAGCGAAAGGCAAAGTGCCTGTCGTGGGGAACGAGCGTACCGAGAGAGAAAGCAGAACATATAAACGCCTTTTTGAAACAGTACGGATACTCCAAGATACAACTAATCGAAGCCGGCTATAAGGCATTGCTTGACGAAGCGGCGGAACACAATCTTCCGCGGTAAAGATAAATGGCTTTGAAAACTCGCAAAAAATATCATAGAGATTTTTTGCGAAGAGGAGCGGTAACGGAATGACCTTGCAATTTGGCTTTCAAGCAAATTGCTTGGAATGGAGTTTACTGCGACGAGGACGGTTATGATGATTTCTTCGGATTTGAGTCGAATAAGTCCGAGAAATAAAATGAACACCGACAAAAGGATAGACTTCGGTTGAACAAACTGTTCTACCCACCATTTACAAAATCTGATAAGGAGGATTTTTGTGAAATATGGAGAGAGAACATAGTATCCATCGGCGAGAGAACATAGTAACCACACAAATATAAAAATAAGGAGATTTGAAACGGGAGAATTATATTTATCAAAAGGAAATCGGCAACACGGTCTATACCGTGATTGTAAAAGAAAGTAACACAGCAAAAGAAACAGTTTTGAAGAAGCTCGAAAGAGCGATATTAAGGGACTCGCTTGAAGGCTGTCGTTCCAAAGGAGTAAATCTATGAAAAGACAACTTTCAACGCAACAATACAACTACAATTACGGAGGTGAAAAAGTAACCGCCCTCTATTGCCGTTTGTCAAGCGACGACGGCTCGGACGGCGACAGCAACAGTATCGTAAATCAAAAAGCAATTCTCGGAAAGTACGCTAGCGACAAAGGCTTTCCCAATCCTCGATTCTATGTGGACGACGGATACAGCGGAACAAACTTCAATCGCCCCGGCTTTATGCGGCTTATGGAAGATGTGAACGCAGGGATTATCGGCACGATTATTGTCAAGGATATGTCGAGGCTCGGCAGAGACTACTTAAAGGTAGGCGTTTACACGGAAATCACTTTCCCCGACGCAGGCGTTCGATTTATCGCCATCAACGACGGCGTGGACAGCGAGAGTACGCAGGAAAACGACTTTACGCCCTTTCGGAACATCATCAACGAGTGGTATGCCAAAGACACAAGCAAGAAGATAAGAGCCGTGTTTAAGGCGAAAGGAATGTCGGGCAAGCACCTCTGTACGATTCCACCCTACGGCTACAAGAAGGACAGCGGGGACAAGCAAAAGTGGCTGGTAGACGAAGAAGCGGCAATGGTAGTCAAGGAAATCTTCTCGCTTTGTATGAAAGGATTCGGTCCTACACAGATTGCAAGGATATTGACGGAAAGGAAAATCGACACACCTACAATTCATAACCGCAAATGCGGTCTACCCGCTACCTCTCTGCAAATGGAATTCCCCGACGTGTGGTGTACGGAATCGGTTAAGAGTATTCTATCTAACCCCGCCTATCTCGGACATACGGTAAACTTCCGGACGAAGAAGAAATCGTACAAGAGCAAAAAGAAACTCGATAATCCGCCCGAAGAATGGGTAACGTTCGAGAATACTCATGAGGCAATCATCGACGAGGAAACTTTTGCGACTGTCCAAAGGATAAGAGCCGCGAAACGTCGTCCGAACCGTATGGGAGAGATGAGCGTATTTTCGGGGCTTGTGTCCTGTGCCGACTGCGGGAAGAAAATGTACCTCTGTCGTTGTTCTACGGGAAAACAAAAGGAGTATTTCAACTGCTCCACTTACCGTAAAAAGAAAAAGAGCCTTTGCACCTCGCATCAGATAACGGCAGAAGCCGTGGAGAAAATAGTCCTTGCCGATTTGCAACGGATATTCTCAATGGCAAAAGAACACGAAAAAGCGTTCTTATCTTTGCTCCAAAACAAAGCCGACAAAGAGAACAGAAAACTTCTTTTATCGTATACGCAGGAGAAAGAGAATGCCGAGCGGCGGGTACAGAGTCTTGACCAAATTATCCGAAATCTCTATGAGGACAAAGTAAACGGAAATCTCTCCGATGAGCGTTCCCGTAAACTCTCCCGAGAGTATGAGGAAGAACAGGCAACGCTTACAAATCGTATCCGGGAATTGCAGGAAATCTTAATGAAAGCAAAGAAACAGTCCGACAACGTGAATCGCTTTATGCGGCTTATCCGAAAATACACGGAGATAAACGAGCTAACGCCCGAAATAATCCGTGAGTTCATCGAGAAGATAGTCGTACACGAGAAGCAAAAGGTTGACGGCAAGAAAACGCAAGCGGTGGAGATCATCTATAACTGCGTGGGAGCAATTCCCGACTTCGCGCAGGAATCCGCCGCATAACACGGGAAGGACAAACGAATAAGCGGCTTGGCTAACCGCCAAACCGCTTATTCATAATTTCCCTATCACACCACCCGCTTTTGCGGGTGGATTTGTTTTATATTACATATGTTATATAACATATGATATTCATGCCTTCGTCCGTCTCAATTCTGTTCGAACATATCTTCCTCTTCGCGGAGAGGGTAAGAGATAAGGGCGGAGGCGTCGAGATCCGTCTTGTGCATGTCTATTTTATTGATACGGCGGTTGGAATATGTGGTGTAGTAGTAAATCCCATCGTCGGCGTTACAGCAGGAAGTGTAGATCGTGAACTCGTCGCCGCCCTTCAGCCGCACGCAGCCGCGCTGTTGTTCCACGGAGCCGAGAATATGGAAAAACTGCCCGACTTCTTCGGCTTCCCCCTTGCCGCAACGGGAAAATTCCTTTGTAAACGCCGCTTTTACGAAGCGGGAAGCCGAGGAGAGGTCCCCGGGGAGCCCCATGCCGCCCATGCCGCGGCTGTATGCCGCCAGCGGATAAGAAAACCTGTTCTCCGGCGGTTCGGGCGAGAGAGCCATATAATTTGCAAGATGCGTCATCATGCAATCGAAGGGCGGTTCGTTTGTCATCACGCCCACGGGATTGTCGTAAATTTTCAAGCCGTCCGCCGTCGGTTCCGCCACAATGGACCCGTCCCTGTCCGAAATCATCCAGTGGAGAGGGGATGCGGGCAGGTTTTCACTGAAGGAAATTGCCGCAAGGTGCATGTTTTTAAGCTTTTCTTTCGCCTCCCGCACACTTGCGCATGTGGCCAAAATATAGGGAATAAACTCAAACGTCGCAACGTTTTCTTTTCCGTCAACGGGCGGAAAATACTTTGCGCTGACGGGGAAATTCAGCCCCGCCATGCCAAGGCCCTTCTCGTTGACCGCTTCATAGTAGAGGGGATAGTTGTCTTGCACGAACGCCATGCCGATGAGGGCATAATGGTGGCCGAGCGCAGGCAGTTCCCGGAAGGGAAGCGGAAAATTCCGCGGCGTGATTGTTACTGTTTCATGGTAGGAATACTCCAGATCGAGCGTCCTCCCGAAATAAAAATGTTCTCTTTTGAAAGATAATGCGGTGCACATATTTTCAGTTTGCCTCCCGATAAAATTTCCTTGTTACGGCGCGGGTAAGGGACGGTAACCGCCGGAAGCCGCCTGCCGTCCCCGTTCCTCGCGGACCGCTCCCGCGGGAGCGGTTTTTGCAACATAAGTGCGGTTATTTGTCGAAATGGACGATGGCCGCGAACTCCTCGGGCTTCAGGGAAGCGCCGCCGATAAGGCCGCCGTCGATTTCGGGTTGGGCCATGAGTTCTTTTGCGTTCCGTGCGTTCATCGAGCCGCCGTACAGGATGCGCATTCTGCCCGCGTTGCCGTGGGGACAGAGTTTTTTCACCCGCTTTCTGATATAGCCGATCGTTTCGTTGGCCTGTTCGGCCGTGGCCGTCATGCCCGTGCCGATCGCCCAGACGGGCTCATAGGCGATGACGAGTTTGGAAAAGTCTCCGACTCCCCGGAATCCTTCCTCGATTTGCCTGTCGAGTACTTTCTCGGTGAGTCCGTACTCGCGCTCTTTGAGGGATTCGCCGATGCAGACGATGGGGGTAAGGCCCGCCGCAAGGGCCGCGAGGGTGCGCTTGTTGACCGTCCCGTCCGTTTCCCCGAAATATTGCCTGCGCTCGCTGTGCCCGACGATGACGTATTTCACGCCGTATTCCAGAAGCATATTGGCGGAAATTTCGCCCGTATATGCGCCTTTTTCGGCAAAATGGACATTCTGCGCGCCGAGACGGATCCTGGACCCGTGAAGGGCTTTTTTGACTGCGGGAATGTCGATCGCGGGGACGCATACGACGACTTCGCATGTTGCGTCCGCCACAAGGGGTTTGAGGTCCCTGACGAGCGCCGCGCCCTCTCCGGCGGTATTGTTCATTTTCCAGTTACCTGCAATGATGGGTTTTTTTGCCATGATTTTCTCCTTTTGAAACCGTGCGGTATATTTACTTTTTTTCGTTCAGGCAAGCGATGCCGGGAAGCGTTTTGCCCTCGAACAGTTCCAGAGACGCGCCGCCGCCCGTCGAAATATGCGTGATCTTGTCGGCATAGCCGAGCTGGGTGCAGGCCGCCGCCGAGTCGCCGCCGCCGACGATCGTGGTCGCGCCCTTCGCGTCGGCAAGCGCCTGCGCAACGGCGTTGGTGCCCGCCGCGAGGATGGGATTTTCGAATACGCCCATCGGCCCGTTCCAGATGACCGTCTTTGCGCTCTTGATCTTTTCCGCATAGAGCGCCCTCGTCTTTTCGCCGATGTCGAGCCCCATCATGTCCGCGGGAATCTCGTGCGAGGATACCGTAACGGTTTCAACGGGCGCGTCGATGGGATCGGGGAAAGCCGCCGTCACGACGGTGTCGGCGGGAAGAAGAAGTTCCTTGCCTTCCGCCGCCGCCTTTGCGATCATATCCTTGCAATAACCGAGCTTTTCGTCGTCCACGAGGGAGGTGCCGACTTCATAGCCCTGCGCCTTGAGGAAGGTGTATGCCATGCCGCCGCCGATGATGAGCGTGTCGCACTTTTCAAGCAGATTGTTGATGACGCCGAGTTTATCGGCAACTTTTGCGCCGCCGAGGATCGCAACGAAGGGGCGGACGGGGTGTTCGAGGGAGTCTGCCATCACCGAGAGCTCCTTCTCGATGAGGAAACCGCAGACGGCAGTCTTGACGAGGCCGTATTCGACGATGGCCGCCGTCGAAGCATGCGAGCGGTGCGCCGTGCCGAAAGCGTCGTTGACATAGATTTCGGCATATTTTGCGAGCGCCTTGCAGAAATCGTAGTCCCTTTTCTCCTCTTCCCAGTGGAAACGGAGATTTTCGAGAAGGACGGCTTCGCCCTCCTTGCACGCGGCGACTTTGGCCTGCGCGTCGGGGCCGATAACGTCCTTTGCAAAGGTCACTTTACCTCCGAGAAGTTCGTTGAGACGGGCGGCGACGGGGGCGAGAGTGAGTTTTACGGGCTCCTCTTTCTTTGCCTTTTCGATGATGGCTTCCGCCGTGGTCTCGCCGCTTTCCACCTTCGCCTTGTCTTTTTTGTTGAGTTTTACTTCGGCCGAGAAGATGGAGTGGGGCTTGCCCATGTGTGAGCAGAGCGTCACTTTCGCGCCCGCATCGAGCAAATATCTGATTGTGGGAAGCGCGCCCGTGATGCGGTTTTCGTCCGTGATCCTGCCGTCCTTCATGGGGACGTTGAAGTCACAGCGCACAAGGACGTGTTTTCCTCTGAGGTCCTTTAAGTCCTTTACGGTCATCTTGTTCATAAACGAAACCTTCCTTTTATAAAATTTTTCTCCATAATCATAATTCTTTTTCCGCCGTTTGTCAATACCTTGGCTTCACCCGTACGTCAAAAAAGTTGTCTTTTTTGCAAAAAGAGGCGGTTTTTTCTTGACAAAGACCTGTGACTTTGATAAAATTACCGTTGTCTGCAATTCGGCGGTTTTATACGCATGCCGGTTGCACAAATCCGTTTCTCCGGGATCGAAAGATTTTGAAGATATTCCGAAAATATTATAAGGAGGTTAAAAGATGCCCACAATCAACCAGCTCATCAAAAAAGGCAGGGAAAGAGAAGCTTTCAAATCGAAGAGCCCGATCCTCGACCAATGCCCGCAGAAGCGCGGCGTGTG
The DNA here is from genome assembly GCA_964612545.1 of uncultured Clostridia bacterium. Taxonomy (GTDB): domain Bacteria; phylum Bacillota; class Clostridia; order Christensenellales; family Borkfalkiaceae; genus Gallimonas. Next base: position 21,246 of record CAZTBU010000019.1, read on the forward strand.
CCTTTCCGTGACGACGACTTCCCCCAAGAAGCCCAATTCGGCGCTCCGGAAGATCGCGAGGGTGAGATTGACCAACAAGCAGGAAGGTACCGTTTACATTCCCGGCGAAGGCCACAATCTGCAGGAGCACAGCTCCGTTCTCATCCGCGGCGGAAGAGTCAAGGATCTGCCCGGCGTCCGTTACCATGTGGTCCGCGGCGCACTCGATACGGCAGGCGTTGCAAAGCGCAAGCAGGCACGCAGCAAGTACGGCGCAAAGAGGCCCAAGTAAGCCGGGCTGCGCACGTTTCTTTCGCGGCGGCGCGGTTTGCGCAGGCACGCACTTTCCTTCACGTAGTTTTGCCGCAGGGCAAAACCGTGAACGCCGTCCCTACTTATTTTCGGAATGTCTTATCAAGGGACCCCGATCAAAGTAGGCAGTATTCTCCGCGGAAAAAAGCGGGGGAGAAGATTCGCTACTTTACGGCAGGGATGTAAAGCAAGCGATAGCTTAATGAAGAGGGGAAACCCCAAAGCGGTGGAAAGCCGCTTCAAAATCAAAACAGGAGGACAGAAAAATGCCCAGAAGAGGGAACGTTCCCAAAAGAGACGTACTGCCCGATCCCCTGTACGGGAGCAAGGTGGTCACGAAACTCATCAACCAGATCATGCTCGACGGCGAAAAGAGCGTCGCGCAAAAGATCGTATACGACGCATTCCGGGCCGTGGGCGAAAAGCTCGGCAAAGAGCCCATGGAAATATTCAATCAGGCGCTTGCAAACATTACTCCCGCCGTGGAGGTCAAGGCAAGGCGCGTCGGCGGGGCGAACTATCAGGTTCCCGTCGAAATCAGGCCGGAGCGCCGCCAGACCCTCGCCATCCGCTGGCTCGTGCAGAACACGAGAAAGCGCAGCGAACGCGGGATGAGCAAGAAGCTCGCGGCGGAGCTTATGGATGCCTACAACAACACGGGCGGATCCGTGAAAAAGAAGGAGGATACACACAGGATGGCGGAGGCGAACAAGGCGTTCGCGCACTTCCGCTTCTGATGGGGATAGGTTATGGCAAGAGAATACGACTTATTACACACGAGGAACTTCGGTATCATGGCGCACATCGACGCCGGCAAGACCACGACGACGGAGCGTATCCTGTTTTATACGGGCAAGACGCATAAAATCGGCGAGGTCCATGAGGGCGCCGCAACTATGGACTGGATGGTTCAGGAACAAGAGCGGGGCATCACAATTACTTCCGCTGCCACAACCTGCATTTGGAAGGGCTACCGCTTCAATATCATCGATACTCCGGGCCACGTCGATTTCACGGTGGAGGTAGAGCGTTCGTTGCGCGTACTTGACGGCACGATTGCGACCTTCTGCGCGAAAGGAGGCGTCGAGCCCCAGTCCGAGACGGTCTGGCGTCAGGCAGACACATACAAGGTGCCCCGTATTGCCTACGTCAATAAGATGGATATCAACGGTGCGGACTTCTTCCGCGTTGAAAAGATGATCCGCGAACGCCTCGGCGCGAATCCCGTGCCCATCGAACTTCCCATCGGGAAGGAAGATAAGTTCCGCGGCATCATCGACCTTATCCGCATGGAGGCCGAGGTTTACTATGACGACCTCGGCAAGGACTTCCGCAAGGAGCCCATTCCCGCCGATATGAAGGATATAGCCGAGGAATACCGCTTCAAGCTCGTGGAGGAGGCGGCATCCGCCAACGACGGGCTTATGGAAAAATACCTCGAAGAGGGAGATCTTTCCGCCGACGACATCATCGCGGGCCTCCGCGAGAGATGCCTCAGACTCGAGGCGGTTCCCATGCTCTGCGGTTCTTCTTACAAGAACAAGGGTGTGCAGTTCCTGCTCGACGCCGTCATTCACTTCCTTCCGAGCCCCGTCGACGTCGACCACGTCAGGGGCACCAATCCTGACACGGGCGAAGAGGAGGAGAGAAAGACGGCCGACGACGAACCCTTCGCGGGCCTCGCGTTCAAAATCGCGACCGATCCCTTTGTCGGGTCCCTCGCCTATTTCCGTTGCTATTCGGGCGTCCTCGAGGCAGGCTCCTACGTCTACAATTCTACCAAGGATAAAAAAGAGAGGGTGGGCCGCCTCGTCCAGATGCATGCGAACGAGCGGAAGGACATCTCCGAGATTTATTCGGGCGACATCTGCGCGATCGTCGGCCTCAAGAATACGACGACGGGCGATACGCTCTGCGACGAGAAGCATCCCATCATTCTCGAAAAGATGGAATTTCCCGATCCCGTTATCCAGCTTTCTTTGGAGCCCAAGACCAAGGCGGGACAGGAGAAGATGGCGAATGCGCTTGCCAAGCTCGCCGAAGAGGACCCCACTTTCAAGACATATACCGACAAGGAGACGGGCCAGACCATCATCGCGGGCATGGGCGAATTGCACCTCGATATTATCGTGGACAGGCTTTTGCGCGAGTTCCATGTTGAAGCCAATGTCGGCGCGCCGCAGGTTGCTTACCGCGAGACGTTCCGCCAGCAGGTGGAAGCCGAGGGGCTCTACAAGAGGCAGTCGGGCGGCAAGGGCCAGTACGGCCACTGCAAAATCCGCCTCATTCCCGGCGAACCCGGTTCGGGCTATTCGTTTGAGGACATCACCGTCGGCGGATCGATTCCGAAGGAATTCATTCCCGCCGTCGACAAGGGGATCCAGGAGGCGGCGAAGAACGGCTTTCTCGCGGGATATGAAGTCGTGGACTTCAAAGTTCAGGTCTACGACGGCAGCTTCCACGAAGTCGATTCCTCCGAAATGGCGTTCAAAATCGCGGGTTCCATGGCCTTCAAGAACGGCATGGAGAGGGCAAAGCCCGTGCTTCTCGAACCCATCATGAAGGTGCAGATCATCACCCCCGAAGATTACTTCGGCGATATTATGGGCAACGTTTCCTCCCGCCGCGGCGTCATTACGTCCACGGACGACAGGAACGGCGCCAAAATCATCGATTCCGAGATACCGCTCTCCGAGATGTTCGGCTACGCGACGGAGCTCCGCTCGCGCACGCAGGGCAGGGGGCAGTTCACGATGCAGTTCGACCATTATGCCGAGGTTCCTCGCTCCATTTCCGAGAAGATCATTCACGAAAGGGCGTCGAAACCCGCGAACTGAGGCGGTATAACGGCTTTTTTGCACCGTTTGCGGATAAATTTTTGTAAAATTTTTCCATAAACGATTGCAAATTTCTCACATATGGTTTATAATAAGAGACGGTAAGCGATCCAGCTTAATATCATTGTTTGATAGATAGCTGCGCTTCCCCCGTAAAAAGGGGAGAAAGTTATCAAAAAAATAAAAATTTCAAGGAGAACTTCAAAATGGCTAAAGCAAAATTTGACAGAAGCAAGCCGCACGTCAACATCGGTACCATCGGGCATGTAGACCACGGCAAGACCACTTTGACCGCAGCTATCACCATGGTTATGGCATGCAAAGGTCAGGCCCAGAAGATGCGTTACGACGAAATTGACAAGGCGCCCGAAGAGAAAGCCCGCGGCATTACGATCAATACCGCGCACGTCGAGTATGAGACGGATAAGCGCCACTATGCGCACGTCGACTGCCCCGGCCACGCGGACTACGTCAAGAACATGATCACCGGTGCCGCGCAGATGGACGGCGCGATCCTCGTCGTTGCGGCAACAGACGGTCCCATGCCCCAGACCCGTGAACACATCCTTCTTGCCCGTCAGGTCGGCGTTCCCTATATCATCGTCTTCCTCAACAAGGTTGACCAGATGGACGATCCCGAACTTCTCGACCTCGTCGAGATGGAGATCCGCGAACTCCTTTCGAGCTACGACTTCCCCGGCGACGACATTCCGATCGTCAAGGGTTCCGCCCTCAAGGCTCTTGAGAAGGCGACGAGCGGCGCATCCGACGCGGAGATTCTCGCCGCTCCCGAATGCCAGTGCATTCTCGAGCTCATGGACGCTGTCGACAACTACATTCCCACTCCCCAGAGAGACGACCAGAAGCCTTTCCTTCTTCCCGTCGAGGACGTGTTCACCATTTCCGGCCGCGGCACCGTCGCCACGGGCCGTGTCGAAAGAGGCGTTGCGAAGGTGGGCGACCCCGCCGAGATCGTCGGGCTCATCGAAAAACCCAAGGCGACCGTCATCACCGGTCTCGAAATGTTCCATAAACAGCTCGACGAAGCTATGGCGGGCGATAACGTCGGCGCACTTCTCCGCGGTATCGAGCGCACGGGTATCGAAAAGGGACAAGTCATCGCGAAGCCCGGCACTGTCCCCACCGCTATGAGATTCGAAGCTCAGGTCTATGTCCTGACGAAAGACGAGGGCGGCCGCCATACCCCGTTCTTCAATCACTATCGTCCCCAGTTCTTCATCAGAACGACGGACGTTACCGGCTCCATCGAACTCCCCGAAGGCGTCGAAATGGTCGTGCCCGGTGACCACGTCACGATCAAAGTCGAGCTGATCAAGCCCGTCGCAATCGAGGAAGGCCTTCGTTTCGCCATCCGTGAGGGCGGCAGAACGGTCGGTTCCGGCGCTGTGTCGAAGATTCTCAAGTAATCCGGTCAAGTACGGAAAGGCGCGGTTTTCATCGCGCCTTTTTGCCGTATGTGAAGAAACCCGCCCCGTCGGGCCGAAAGAACGGATGCCGTCCCTCAAGGGGGCGGTATTTTGTTGAAAAAAGTAAAAAATACGGGAATTTTGTAAAAAAAAGACGAAAGAGGTCTTGACAATCTGCCCGCTTCGCTTTAAAATATGTGTGTGGCTGAATCAGATGACAGACTGCTGGAACCTTTGGAGGCATATAAGCAGTCATACCAAAAAGAATTCGAACGGAATGCAGAGGCGTATTTCGACGGCCTTGTCGCGAAGTCCGGCATTTCCGTCGGCGAAAACCGTTCTGCCGTCGCGGCTTACGATGCCAAGATGAAGCGCGTCAACGATCTCGGCAAGCGCCTCTCCCGTAACAGGGGAACGAGAGGATTTTTGATTTTTTTGGCCGTTCTCGGGGCGGTTCTTCTCATCGTCGGCATTGTTGCCCTCGTCCAAGGAAGTAACCTCGCGGGGAGTCTTTGCCTCGCGGGCGGCGCTGTGTTTGCGGCACTGAGTCTCTGTATCATCTTCGGAAAAATCAACCCCGTGCTGAAGCGTACCGGGGCGGAACAGCAGAAGCGGCAAGCAGAGGCGGACAGTTTGCTGCAAAAAGCGTGGAGCCAAATGGCACCCCTCAACGCACTTTTCGACGGCTCGGCGACAAAAGAACTCATCGAAAAAACCGTCCCGTCCATCAGGATCGACGATAATTTCAACATGCGCAGATATGACCATTTGTGCACGAAGTACGGCTTCGGCGAACCGAATGACCCCGCCCGCTCCACAATCGGTATTCTGACGGGCGAAATTTCGGGGAATCCGTTCGTCGTGGACAGGGAACTCGTCTGCACGATGGGGACGTGCACCTATTCGGGGAGCCTTCTCATCACATGGACGACGTCGTATACCGATTCGGACGGAAACGTTCACGTCCAACAGCATTCCCAGACGCTTGTTGCGACGCTTACCCGTCCCAAGCCCTATTACAGCGAGCGGACCCGCCTGATCTACGGCAACGGGGCCGCGCCCGATCTGCATTTTTCCCGCAAGGCGGGACATGCGGAGCGCATGGGCGAGGGACGGCGCGAAAGAAAAGTAAAATCGGGGAGCAAACAGCTCCGTAAGTTGCAGGAGAGGGCAATGGAGGACGGCGACCCTTCCACCAACTTTACCGGGATGGGAAACGAGGAGTTCGACGTGCTTTTCGGCGCGCTCGACAGGGACAATGAAGTGCAGTTCCGCCTCCTCTTTACCCCCCTTGCACAAAAGAACATGATCGCCCTCATGACGGATAAAGCGGGCTTCGGCGACGACTTCGACATGAGAAAGGACGGCTGTCTTAACTTTGTCTCCTCGGAACATTCCGCCTCGTGGGATCCCGATACTTCGGATTACAAGCGTTACCGTTCTTATAGCGTGGATATTGCAAAGAGGGCGTTCATGGATTTTAATTGCAACTATTTCAAGAGTCTGTATTTCGATCTTGCGCCGCTGCTCTCGATTCCGCTCTATCAGCAGCAAAAGCCGCAGGAGTATATTTACCCCGACAGCTACTTCCGCAATTATACCCCGTATGAGAGCGAGTTTCTCGCCAACAGGATCGGGCAAAGGGCGTTTTGCCACCCCGCGACGGCCACGCAGGCCATTTTAAAGACCGAATTTTTGGGCAAAGAGGGCAAAAGCGACCGTATCCGCGTCACCGCATATTCTTATATGGCCGAAGACCGGCTGGATTTTGTACCCGAACTCGGCGGCGACGGCAACTTCCACGCTGTGCCCGTGCATTGGGTGGAGTACATACCGGTTGTAAATACGGGCACGGCTGCGATGAAAGAGCTCGGCCTTTCCGAAAAAGAATTCGGCGACGGTTTGAACGGCGGCCCCCTGAAGGATGCGTTCGACCGGATCGGGTCCGTCATCCACGGCTACGGGCACGGAATCCTTTGCTGTAAAACGGAGAATGAAAATACGCCCTTCGACGGCGCATTTTCCGAAATAAAATCATAAAAACCGGAGGTAACAGTGTATGGCAAACGAACTTGACGAACTTAGCGGCCCCGTTATGGAGGAGGGGCGTGAGGTGAACGTCATAGCAAAACAGATCGAAGTCAAAGTGGGCGGCGGCTCCAAGTTTTTCGACATTGTATGGTGGTTCCTTCCGCCCGTCATCGGCGGCATAATCTGGACGCTCATGAAGATGAAGGCAAGGAATCACTTCCGCCGTCTTCAGCAGAAGATCCAGCACGATGCTTCGCAGATCGATAATTATCTCGAACAGCGCGTGCAGATTCTCAAAAACTGCGCGCAACTCCTCGATAAAGCGATCGATCTCGATAAGGATACCTTTACAAAGATTGCGCAATACCGCTCGCAAAACGGAGCGGCGGGTGACGAGGCGAGGAACGAATACGCGGAGCAGATCGGCAATATCGGCCGCGCCGTGAACATTGCGTTCGAGAACTATCCGAACCTCAGGGCACATCAGGAGATTGCGGACGCCATGCAACAGAATTCCTATCTCCAGAGGGAGATTACGGCCGCGCGCGAGGTGTATAACGACACGGTGAATACATGGAACCGCGATGTATTCGCATGGCCGACCAAGATGATTGTTGCGGCGAAGGAAGGCTACACCACCCGTATTCCCTTCATTGCGGACAAAGAGACGAAGGAGGCTGCCCGCGGCACATTCTTTTGATTGAATCTCGGCTCCCCCTCAAGGGGGAGCCGTTCTAATCTCGTCACCCTGCCGTCCCAATCCGTCACCCTGCCGTTCTAATCTCGTCACCCTGCCGTCACAATTCGTCACCCTGAGCTTGCCGAAGGGTCACCATATAAAAATTGTCACCCTGAGCGTAGCCGAAGGGTCGCCATATAAAAATCTGTCACCCTGCCCCGCCCGCACGTTCTTTTGCGGACTAAGGGCGGCACGAGCCCGTAGGGCGAAGTAGCTTGCCGAAGGGTCACCTTATAAAAATCTGTCACCCTGAGCGTAGCCGAAGGGTCGCCGCATTATAACAATGTGATGGTTCGGCTGCGCTCACCATGACGATAAGGTGATGGTTCGGCTGCGCTCACCATGACATAAAAAATGTCGTCACCCTGAGCGTAGCCGAAGGGTCGCCTTATAAAAATCTGTCACCCTGAGCGTAGCCGAAGGGTCACCGCATTATAACAATGTGATGGTTCGGCTACGCTCACCATGACGTAATTAGAACGGCGGGGAGGGTCGCCATGACGATAATGTGATGGTTCGGCTGCGCTCACCATGACGATAAGAACGGCGGGCATTCTAATCTCGTCACCCTGAGCTTGCCGAAGGGTCGCCGCTTTTTTAATAATGTGATGGTTCGGCTACGCTCACCATGACGATTTGGAACGGCGTCACCCTGAGCTTGCCGAAGGGTCACCTTATTCTGCGGTGATGGTTCGGCTGCGCTCACCATGACGATTCGGAATGCTGTGGTGATGGTTCGGCTGCGCTCACCATGACGTAATTAGAACGGCGGGGAGGGTCGCCATGACGATAAGGTGATGGTTCGGCTGCGCTCACCATGACGATTTGGAACGGCGTCACCCTGAGCTTGCCGAAGGGTCGCCTTATAAAAATTGTCACCCTGAGCTTGCCGAAGGGTCACCGCATTATAACAATGTGATGGTTCGGCTGCGCTCACCATGACGATAATGTGATGGTTCGGCTGCGCTCACCATGACGATAAGGTGATGGTTCGGCTACGCTCACCATGACGATAAGAACGGCGGGCATTCTAATCTCGTCACCCTGAGCTTGCCGAAGGGTCACCTTATAAAAATCGTCACCCTGAGCGTAGCCGAAGGGTCACCTTATTCTGCGGTGATGGTTCGGCTGCGCTCACCATGACGATAATGTGATGGTTCGGCTACGCTCACCATGACGTAATTAGAACGGCGGGGAGGGTCACCATAAAAAATCGTCACCCTGCCCCGCCCGCACGTTCTTTTAGGGCCACCTTATTGCCGCAAAGTAAAAAAACCCGAAAAAAAAGTAAAAAAACCGAAAAAAAAATTAAAAAAACCCGAAAAGATAAGTAAAAATTATTTTATTTTGTTTCCGAAGTATTGACATATTCCGTCCTTCCTATTATAATATTTACAGAAAAGTCCGTATTCCTTCCAAAATATTCACGGGAATACGCGCAAAGGAGATTTTATGAAGAAACAGTTGACGTTCAAAAAACTCTCGCTTTTCGTCCTGACCGCGCTTTTGTTCGCGCTCCTGTCGTTGGCGTTTGCCTTCACGGGGACCGCACGCGCCCACGCGGATGAAGAGAGTCAGCCGTGCCCCGACGGCGAACACAGTCTCGGCGAAGTTTACCCTGTTTTGGAACCGACCTGCGTTTACCCCGGCATCGGCGTGAGATATTGCGATAAGTGCGGGCTTTCCTTCACTGTGATAATTCCCGCAGACGGCGTTTCCCACAGTGTGGACGTGACGGGCAAATGCACCTATTGCGGCGCAGAAGATGTCGATTACGTCATTACCGAAACGTACGATAATTATGTGGAAGTAGGGCAGGTGGAAAATTCCGAACTGAAAGAAATCGTCATTCCCGCCATCGTCATGACGAAGGATGGGGAGAAAGATGTCCACGTCGCCGAAAACGCCTTCAAGGATAACACGACGATCACTTCCGTCACGATCGGCGGCGCAGCCGAGATCGGCGCGAGCGCCTTCGAAGGTTGCACGTCCCTTACATCTGTCACAATTCAGCATAGCGGGGACCATATCACGACTTCGATTGGCGCAGACGCGTTCAAAGGTTGCACAAGTCTCACAGAAATTATGCTTGCAGACGGCCTCACCTCGATCGGCAAGGGCGCCTTCGAAAACACTGCATATTATAACAACACAGAACAATGGTCCAAGGCCGAGGTCGGCTCCCTCGAATCTTTGTCGATCGGGAGTTACCTCATCAAGGTAAAAGCCACGGAAACCCAACCCGCCGCTCCCGTTGCGCTGTTGGCGGACGCGGAAGGGGAACTTGCCTTTACCGTCCCCCAAAATACGGCGGTCATCGCGGACGGCGCCTTCGATGGCCTCGCGCTCACCGAAGTCACGCTGAACGCGGAACTTACCGCACTCGGTAAGGATTTCAAGGATATGACGGGGCTTGAAAGAATCTATATTGAAGCCCTTGATGGCAAAGATTTCGGTGTAACCCCCGATCAATTCCCCGCAGGCGTTCCCGTCTTTTACAAGGGCGGCTATAACGAGCAATTTACAAATCTCAACAAGATCCCCTCGATTCATTATTACAGCATGACAGAGCCCGCCGACAAATCTCATAAATACTGGCATGAAGGAGAGGGGGGGGGCGCCGAAGTCTGGCCCGAAATTACGGCGCTTACCCTCGATACAACCCAATGCCCCACAACGTTCGCTAAGGGCAATGAGTTCAGTTACGAGGGCCTTACCGTCACGGCCGTGTATGACGACGGGACGAATAAATCCATCGCAGCGGGCGAAGGCGGTTACACCGTCGATTCCGCGGCATACCAAAAGGATACCCCCGGCACCTACACGATCACCGTTTCTTACCTTTACGCTTCGGCGCATTACGATGTCACCGTGGCAGAATCTTTCACGGTCACCGTCGATTATAATGACGGCGACACAACGCCTTCCGAAGAATTCCACGTATTTGAGAACGGAGCATTCGAACTTCCCGCCGCGCCCACGCGCACCGGCTATAAGTTCCTCGGTTGGAAGGTCGGCGAAGAGGAAACCCTTCACGATCCGGGCGATAAAATCCCCGTCTCGGCGGACATCACCGTCACCGCGCAGTGGGAGAAGCTCTACACCGTCACGGCCGCCCAAAACGACCACGCCACGGTTACATTCGATTCTCAGAAGGACTATTACGTAGAGGGTGATACTGTAACTTTCACGGTAGAAGTCAATGCCGGCTTTAAGCTCACCGCCGTCAAGAACGGTGAAGAAGTCCTTACCGCCGGTGAGGACGGCAAATATACCGTCACCGTCGGAACGGCGGATATTGTCATCACCGTCGAAACGGCCGAAGTCGCGGTCACGGCCTCCGCTCTCGACGGCGGGCAACCGCTCGAAGATAACGTCACGCAGGAACGCTCACCCGACGGCGCGTCCGTCACTTTCACGCTCACCGCGCCCGCAAAAGAGGGGCAGACATTCAGCGGCTGGCAGGTAACGGTAGATGGCGTACAGCAGGAAGGGCTCATCACCGAGGGCACATACACGTTAGAACTCGGCAACGCCGACGTCACCGTCACCTTCACGGCAACGTGGACGGCGGCTTACACGGTTACGGTCAATGTAGAGGGAGAGGGCAGCGGGCACGCAACATATGAGTTTGAGGCAGAAGGCCCCTATACGGAAGGCACCGAAGTTAAATTTATGCTGACGGTAGAGAACGGATATTATATTGCTACCGTCAAGAACGGCGGGGAAGATCTCACCGTCGGTGACGACGGCTGGTATACCGTCACCGTCGGAACGGAGAATATTGTCATCACCGTCACGACGGCCGAAGTCACGGTCGAGGCGAAACTGAAAGAGGCCGAAGGCGCAGTCATCAATATTGCATATAGCGAAGACCGTACGCAGGCGACCCTCAAGGTCACAACCGAGCCCACAAAGAAGGGGTATTTCTTCAAAGGTTGGACGGTAACAAAGCAGGTTGGAAGCGGCGACCCCGTGTCTGTCGAATTTACGGACAGTCTTACGATCGATCTTGAGCATGCCAACGTCACCGTCATCTTCACGGCAACGTGGGAGATTAACTACGGCACCATGGAGGCCCCGCTCTCCGTCGAGGAAGCTCTCTACCTTGCCCAAGACATTGAACAGTTGGGCAGCAATAAATGGACGATGTCTCAGGTATATTTGACGGGCAAAGTAAAGGAAAATCCTGAGGATGCCGGCGGCAATGAGATTCAGTTTGTTCTTGTCGATTTAACAGACGATTCCAAGGAGATTACCGTATGGAAGCCGACGGGTGGCGATATCAATATGGTTGCGCAGAATGATATCCTCTTGATTTACGGTTGGATTGAGAATTATAAGGGCGAAAAATTGGAAGTCACAGGTTATGCGAGCGATGAGAAGGAGTTCCCCGAACTCAAGACGAGAACTCCCGGCCAGTCTACGATTACGCTCGGCGAACATGACGGCGCAACCGTAACGGAATTCGGCGCGCAAACAGAGTTGACGGCGAAAAACGACGATGAGTTTACTTTCACCGTTCAACCCGAAGAAGGAAAGAAAGTCAACACAGTCATGGCGGGTGATACGGTTCTTACCGCCGAGAGTGGCAATACTTACAAATTTACCGTAAAGGGCAATGTCACGATCACGATAACCACCATAGCCGAGGGCGAAGCGGTTTCTCAGACGGCTAAGATGGAGTATCCGGGTGGACCAAACCCAGAAGATACAAAGAATATGTCGAACGGCGAAGGTACTCCCAAAAATGCCACATTGGTTGGACTGGATGAAAATATTTTCAAGGTTACATCAACTAAAAATTTGGGAACTGTTCATGTAGGTTTGAACAAAGACGGTACAATTAGATTATATAAGAATAAGTCCGTTGAGCTTGGTATTGAGGTCGTGAGTGGATATACCATTGAATCCATTAATGTTACATTGTCTTCAAGTTCTCTTGCCAAAATTGCACAGCTTTATGTTAAAGTAGGGACCGCTCAAGTTACAGGGAACAATGGCCTTTATACAATCAATGATACGAAAGTAACTTTGTGGAACACAGATAAAGACAAGCAGATTTATATTAAAACCATTTTGATTACCTATAAATCCACTTCCGCACAACCCGAACCGGGAGAAGATGCCGACCTCAAGACGGCGCAAGCGGCGCTTAATAGCCTTACGATCGAAGACAATGTGACTGAAGACAAAACTATTGCTCTTCCCGCCGACAACGACGCGGGCGTCACGTATCAATGGACGCTTACCGACGGTGCTAACGTCGCCACATTGGAAGGCAATACGCTCACAATAACCCGTATCGCGACCGCCGCAACCGTCAAACTCAGCGCTACCGCTACTTACAACGGCAAAATCACAGAGCCGAAAGAGTTTACAATTACAGTAAGTGCAGAGTCCGCCGGCCCCGAGGGGGGGGGCGAGACGAAAGTTAGCGGTTCGTTTACGATAACGGTTACGAATGCGACTTTGAAGGGCGCCTCTCAGGTTAAGGGCACATGGACTGCAGACAGTGATCCTGCCGGAGATACGCTTAGCGGTTCTTTATTCGCTGTGGCTCAGGGTAGCATACTGCAGTTTAAGGGCGACCCTTCCTATGTCATGAACAATGTAGCAACCCCTGCGCCGTTATCGAAGATTGAAATCACATGTAAAACAGGCTCGAATATAAAAAAAGCGTTCTGGAATTTGTTAACTTCCACAAGTGTATGCCAGTTAAGTGAGGGCGATAAGAATCCGTCGCCTTCGGAGACTGCATATACTCAGCAACAGGTACAGTACAGCCAGGAAGACGTAGGAACAACACTAACGTGGGACATAACTAACGGTGATACATTTTTTGTATTATATCTTACGGGAGACGCTGCAGCGACAGTTTATTCGATAAAGATTACCTACGGAGAAGCCGCGGCCGAAGCCGCAATGGAAGCGCCTGCCATGACGGCATTCACGTCAAACGCAAACGGCGGCTCCGCCGCAAACAACGGGCTTTGGCTCTGTGTTGCGGTCGGCGGCACTGTGCTTGCCGTGCTCGTCACCGTCACCGCTGTGTTTGTATTCCGCAAGAAGGATTGACAATTGTTTCTCAGGTTCTGAAAAACGGCTACCCTTAACGGGGTAGCCGTTTTATTTTTCGTCACCCTGAGCCCGCCGAAGGGTCACCACTCGTCACCCTGAGCCCGCCGAAGGGTCACCGCATTATTCTGCGGTGATGGTTCGGCTTCGCTCACCATGACGTGATTAGAACGGCCGAAGGGTCACCATAAAAAAATCGTCACCCTGAGCTTGCCGAAGGGTCGCCATAAAAAAATCGTCACCCTGAGCTTGCCGAAGGGTCACCATATTCTGCGGTGATGGTTCGACTTCGCTCACCATGACGCAATTAGAACGGCCGAAGGGTCACCACATTCTAATCCGTCACCCTGCCGTCCCAATCCGTCACCCTGAGCCCGCCGAAGGGTCACCA
>CAZTBU010000020.1:0-33277 GCA_964612545.1 uncultured Clostridia bacterium
GCGCGGGATCCTTCGACAGGCTCAGGATGACGCGCGAAGCGCGCGGGATCCTTCGGCAGGCTCAGGGTGACGCGCGAAGCGCGTCCGCGAGGCGAGCAAAAGAAATCGCGCGAAACAAACAAGGAGCAAACTTATGAAAATCGCAGTCGATCTGGATGACACATTGTCCGTCGTGGACCGCGTGACGCGGGCGGGCGGGTATATCGAGAGAAACGGTCTCCCCTTCAAACTCGCGGATAAAGACGCCCATGCGCTCGTCAACGTGTACGATTGGGAAACCGGCGATGTATTGAAGTTTATCCGCGAGGGCGGCATCACCATCTTCACCGATGCCGAGGCCAGAAAAGGGGCGCGGGAAGTGCTCGCGGCACTGAAAAAGGCGGGCCATGAGATCGTGGTGCTTACCGCGCGGCAGAGGGAATGGTTTGTCAATCCCGAAAAGGTCTCGCGCGATTGGCTCGAAAAGCGGCACATTCCGTACGACGAAATCGTCGCCGACGTGCCCTTTGCGGAGAAGGGCAACTACTGCAAGGAGCAGGGAATTCCCATTCTCATCGACGATTCCTATCACAGCTGCATGGCCGCGCAGGAGCTGGGCGTGAACGCGGTCCTGATGGTCGATAAGCACAACGCCTCCCGCGCCTCCGGAATCCGTTACCGCGCTTCGGACTGGAGGCAGGTTGCGGGGATATTAAACGTTTTATTGGCAACCATATAAGATGCGCTCTTTTTTGTCCGTCCCCATAGGACTTTATTCAACGAAAAGATTATGCAAGACGAAATTTTTGTACATGGCGCAAAGGCCAACAATTTAAAAAACATAGACGTTCACATTCCGAGAAACTCGCTCACGGTGTTCACGGGGCTTTCGGGGAGCGGGAAATCGACGCTTGCCTTCGATACGATCTTTGCCGAGGGTCAGCGGCGCTACATGGAGAGCCTGAGTTCCTACGCCCGCCAGTTTCTCGGCATGATGGAAAAGCCCGATGTCGAGAGTATCGAGGGGCTTTCCCCCGCCATCTCCATCGACCAAAAGACGACGAGCCATAATCCCCGCTCCACCGTGGGAACCGTGACGGAGATCTACGACTATCTCCGTCTCCTTTTTGCGCGTGCGGGCGTGCCGCATTGCCCCAACTGCGGCAGAGAGATCCGCCGCCAGACGGTGGATGAAATTGCCGATAAAGTCATGGAGCTCCCGCCGGGAAGCAAAATTTTAGTCAATGCGCCCGTTGTCCGCGGCAAGAAGGGGGAATACAAGAAGGAGCTTGCCGCCTTCCGCAAGAGCGGCTTTGCGCGGGCAAAAATCGACGGGATCGTCTACGATCTGCAGGAAGAAATTACCCTCGACAAGAATATCAAACACAACATTTCGGTCATCGTAGACCGCCTTGCCGTCAAAGAAGGGATTTTGAGCAGATTGACGGAATCCCTGGAGACGGCCTTAAAACTTTCGGACGGGCTGGTTGTCATCGATTGCAACGGCAGCGAAACGCTCTATTCCTCCCGCTATTCCTGCCCCGACTGCGGCATCTCCATCGAGGAGATCGAGCCCCGCCTGTTTTCCTTCAACACCCCGTGGGGCGCATGCCCCGCCTGTACGGGTCTGGGTTTCCAACAGAGAGTGGACCCCGACCTCATTTGCCCCGACCGCACGAAGACGCTCCGCGAGGGCGCAATCAAAATCAGCGGGTGGAATCTCGACAGTTCCGCCGTCACGCAGATGTATTTGGGCGCGCTCGCAAAACACTATCATTTTTCGATGGATGTGCCCGTCAAGGACCTTCCCGCGGGCGTATTCGACATGCTCATGTACGGCAACGGGGGAGAGAAGATCGATATGCACTATGCGACCCGTTCGTTCTCCTCCGAATACAAGAGCGCGTGGGAGGGATTTGTCAACAATCTGGAACGGAGGTATAATCAGACAAGTTCGGTCAGCGTGAAATGGGACATCGAGCGTTATATGCGCACCACGGACTGTCCCGTATGCCATGGGAAACGCCTCAAAAAAGAGGCGCTCGCCGTCACCGTCGGGGGCAAAAATATTGCGGAAATATGCGATTTACCCGTCTCCGCGCTCAATCAATTTCTCGGCCGGCTGGAACTTACCCAAACGCAGCACAGAATCGCCGACGTCATTCTGAAAGAGATCAAAAACCGCATTGATTTTCTCGTCGGCGTCGGACTTGACTATCTGACCCTGTCACGGAGTGCGGCGACGTTGTCGGGAGGAGAGAGCCAGCGCATCCGCCTTGCCACGCAGATCGGCTCCGCCTTAACGGGAGTTCTCTATATCCTCGACGAGCCGTCGATCGGCCTGCACCAGCGGGACAACGAGCGTCTGCTCAACTCTCTGAAGGGGCTGCGCGACCTCGGCAATACGCTTATCGTCGTCGAACACGACGAGGACACCATGCGGGCGGCGGATTATATCGTCGATATCGGCCCCAAGGCGGGCGTGCATGGAGGTGAAGTCGTTGCCTGCGGCACCGTGCAGGATATTATGGACGAGCCGCGTTCCATCACGGGGGACTATCTTGCGGGGAGAAGGGCGATTCCCGTCCCCGAAGTCAGGAAGAGGCCGGACGGAAGGTGGTTTAAGGTGGAAAATTGCCGCCAGAACAATCTGAAGGGCATAACCGCAGAGATTCCCGTCGGGCTTTTCACTTGCGTGACGGGGGTCAGCGGGTCGGGCAAAAGTTCCCTCGTCAACGAAATCATATTGCCGATTTTATCGAATAACCTGAACGGCTCCCGTCTCCCCGCGGGGAAGAGCGGGGCGTATTACGGGCTCGGATATTTCGACAAAGCCATCGCCATCGACCAATCGCCGATCGGCCGCACGCCGCGCTCCAATCCCGCAACATATACGGGTGTTTTTACGCCCATCCGCGAGCTTTTCGCCGCGACGCCCGACGCAAAGGTCATGGGCTTCAAGGCGGGGCGGTTTTCCTTCAACATCGCGGGCGGCAGGTGCGAACACTGCGAGGGGGACGGCATCATGAAGATAGAAATGCATTTCCTTCCCGACGTCTACGTCCCCTGCGAGGTCTGCGGCGGCAAGAGATACAACCGCGAGACGCTTGAAGTGCAGTATAAGGGCAAGACTATCGCCGACGTTCTCGACATGACGGTGGAGGAGGCATGCACCTTCTTCAAGGCCATTCCCTCCGTCTATAACAAGATCAGGACGCTCAGCGAAGTCGGCCTCGGCTATATCAAGCTCGGCCAGAGCTCCACGACTCTCTCGGGCGGCGAGGCCCAGCGGGTCAAACTCGCAACGGAACTCTCGAAACGCTCCACGGGCAAGACGTTTTATATTTTGGATGAACCCACGACGGGTCTGCACAGTTACGACGTGGAGAAACTCATCAACATTCTGCTGAAACTTCGCGACGGCGGGAATACCGTCGTCGTCATCGAGCATAATCTCGACGTCGTGAAAGTTGCCGATTATATCATCGACCTCGGGCCTGAGGGGGGTGACGGCGGCGGAGAAATCGTCACCGCAGGTACCCCCGAAGAAGTCGCCTGCGTGGAAAAGAGCTATACGGGGCAGTTTTTGAAGAAAATTTTCCGCCGGGAACGGCAGGCGGCGGAACCCCCCCTTCATCACGGAGAGTAAGCCCGTGCTCCGGGAGCGCCGGCGGGCGTCCGGAACATTCTCATTTCCGAAAATATAAATTGTATAAAAATTCCTTTCCCTTCGCATATTGAAAGTATACGGAGGGTTTTTTTATGAAAGCTACAGGAATCGTACGCAGGATCGACGAACTCGGACGGGTTGTCATCCCGAAAGAAATAAGAAGGACATTGCGTATCCGTGAGGGGGATCCTCTGGAACTCTTTACCGACCGCGATGAACTCATGCTCAAAAAATATTCGCCCATTGCATCCGTCGAGCGCTTTGCGGACGGTACGGCGAAGTCTCTTTCCGAACAGAGCGGCTGTCTTGCCGCCATTCTGGATACGGACACGGTCCTTGCCGTCGGCGGCGCGGGAAAGAGAGCGCTTATCGGGAAATCCATCACGGACAAGGTGACGGAAATCATGGCCGCGCGGCAGAGCTATCTTGCCAACAAAGCGGAGGGCGGGGAAGTGATTCCCATTGCCAACGACAGCGATTATACCGCAACGGCGGAGGTCATCATACCCATCGTTGCGGGCGGAGATTGCCTCGGTGCGGTCGTGCTTCTGTCAAACGAAGAAGGGGCCGTTCTGGAAGCCAACGCCGTCAAACTCGGCCGTTTGACTGCGGACATAATTGCGAACCAATTCGAGTAAATGCGGCCTGCCGTCCGGAGCTTGCCGAAGAGTTTCCGCGCCTGAAATAACGCGGGTTTTTCGGCAAGCAGGCCATGGCGCGCTTGGCACGGGCTTTCGGATAAGTACATATGAAGCACGCAGATTTTCTCAAAAACGTTGCCATCATTTCTCTTGCGGGGCTCCTCGCGAAGGGTATCGGCGCGCTGTACCGCATTCCGCTGACGGGCATGCTCGGAGGGTACGGAACGGGGCTGTACCAGATGGCGTATCCTCTCTTCTGCGTGCTTCTGACCTTCTCTTCGTCCGGGATCCCGTCTGCCCTTTCCCGCATGATCGCGGGCGGAAAAGCGGAAAGCGTGATGGGAAGCGCGCTTCGCCTTTTTTCTTTTTTGGGTGCGGCCGGGACTCTTTTTATGTTTCTTCTTGCGCCGCTTATGAGCAATTTACAGGGGGATCGCTCCCTTTTGCCGTGCTATCTCGCCCTCGCGCCATCGGTGTTTTTCGTTGCCCTTATCGCCGTATACCGGGGTTATTTTCAGGGAAAGAACGACATGAAGCCCACCGCCATCTCGGAGATCGTGGAACAGCTCGTGAAGGCGGGCGCGGGGCTTTTTCTCACAAGCCTTACCCCCGACCCCCGGAAGGGCGCCGCTCTGGCGCTTCTCTCCGTTTCCGTCTCGGAATTCGCCGCCCTTATCTATCTCGGAGGCAAATACCGCCGTAAGAGAAGAATTTTGCTTGTCAGGCGGCGGTCGGGCCTTTCGGTGCTCCGCGCCGCCCTTCCCGTCATGGCGGCCGCCTCCATTCTTCCCGTCTCGCGCATGGCAGACAGCATCATCGTCGTGCGTCTTCTCGCGCGCCATACGGAAAACGCCGTTTCCCTCTACGGCCTGTATGCCGGTGCAGCCGTAAGCCTTTGCGCGCTCCCCGCGACTTTCTGTTACGGTTTTGTCGCGGCAACCGTTCCCGCCGTCTCGGAAGGGGCGGAGAAAAACGGAGAGGAGGGGAGAAACCGCGCCATGTTTGCCCTGCTTTTAACGGTGCTCCTCTCGCTTCCGTTTGCCGTTATTCTCTGCGTTTTCGCGCGATATATTGTAAATTTTCTTTATCCCGCCCTCTCTTTTCCGGATCGGGAGACGCTTGCGGAGCTCGTGCGGCTCCTTTCCCTCTCTTCGGTCTTTTTATCGGGTATAGACACGCTTTCCGCCTCTTTGACGGGGCTCGGAAAGGCAAAATACGCCGCGTTCTCCATGGGGATTGCCGTCACGGTGAAGTTTGCGCTTGAAATCGTTCTCGTCAACGGAAAATTTCTCATCGCCGGCGCCGCCGTTGCCGCGGGAGCCTGTTATCCGATTGCTTTTTTCCTCGATCTGTTGTATACTGTAAGAAAAAAGAAGGTAAAAAGTTATGATAACGGTCATCGGATCGGGGACGGAACGGGGAGATCTGACGCTGAACGCCCTGAAGGCGTTGAAGGAAGCGGACGAAGTGATCCTGCGCACGGAAGGGATTCCCGCCGCGCAGAGTTTAAGAGAAGAAAATATTCTGTATGAAACGTTCGATTTTCTCTACGGATCGAGCAGAAATTACGATACCCTTGCAAGAAAAATCACGGAAGAACTCAGGCGGCGCGGAAGGACGGAGAAGATTTGCTATGTCGTGGACGGCAGCGGGACGGAGGACGTCGCGGCCATGGCGCTTCTGCGGGATCCCCGCGTGAGCCTCATCGACGGCAGGTCCAAGGGGAGCTATTTTGCCGCGCTCGGCGGTCTTTCGGGAGAATATACGGTCCTTTCCGCCTTTTCGGCGGGGGAGGCAAAACTTACGTTGCCCCTCGTTGTATATGACGTCACGGAGGACAATATCGGCGATATTAAGCTGGTTTTAAGCGAAAAATTCGGCGATGAGGCGGCGGCCGTTCTCATCACGGACGGAAAAGCAGCGGAGATGCCCCTCTACGAAACCGACCGCGGCAAACTCGGTTCCATGACGGGGCTTGTTCTGAAAAATCAAGACTTATTGTCCAAAAAACGTTTTGATTTTGAGGATGCCGTCGCCATTTTGAAGCGTCTCCGCGCCCCCGGCGGCTGCCCATGGGACAGGGCGCAGACGCATGATTCCATCCGCATCAACGCCATCGAAGAGGCGTACGAACTTGTTGACGCCATCGACAGGCAGGATCCCGACAGAATGTGCGAGGAGGCGGGAGACGTCCTGATGCAGGCCCTTTTCCACACCCTTATAGAGGAAGAAAAGGGCAATTTCACCGTTACGGACATGCTTTCGGGACTCTGTACAAAGCTCATTACCCGCCACACCCATGTGTTCGGCGGGGATCGGGCGGCGAATGCGGACGGGGCTCTTTCCGTCTGGGAAAAGAACAAGATGGCGGAGAAGCGGCAGACGGCCTTTTCCGACGCCGTCAACGATGTGCCCGAATGCTTTCCCGCCCTTCTCCGCGCCCAAAAAATTTCCAAACGCGTCGAAAAGGGCGGCTGGGACAAGATGACCCCGGAGCGTTTCGAAAGGGAGTTCGGGGCGGAGTACGGAGAACTCAAAGAAGCGCTTAAAACAGGCGATAAGTCACGGATTTCGGAGGAAATGGGGGACGTTTTGATGTGTGTTGCCGATTTGGGCAGAGCCGTCGGGGCGGACTGCGAAATGGCGCTCCTCGACACCGTGAAGAAAATTTCCGCGCGCTATAACGCCTATGAAAAACTCGTGCTTGCCGACGGGAAGGATGTGAACGCCCTCACCGCGCAGGAAAAAGAAGAATATTACAAGAGAGCCAAAGATGTTGCACGCGCTTGAGATCGCGGGTATGGTTTGTCCCGTTAACGTCTTTCTCGCGCCCATGGCGGGATATACCAATTACCCATTCCGGAAGATGTGCGAAGAACTCGGCGCAGGGCTTTCCTTTACCGAAATGGTGAGCGCAAAGGGCCTGCACTATAAGAATGAGGAGACGAAACTTCTGCTGTATCACGGCCCTGCCCGCGGCGGGGCGCCCATTGCCGCACAGATATTCGGCTCGGATCCCTGCGTCATGCGGGAAGCTTGCGAGAGCGAAGCGCTCGCGGATTTCGATCTCATCGACATCAACATGGGTTGCCCCATGCCCAAAATCGTGAGGAACGGCGAGGGCAGCGCCCTTCTCGAAAATCCCGCGCTTGCCGAAAAAATCATCTCCGCATGCGTCAAAAGCGGCAAGAGAATTTCCGTGAAATTCCGCACCGGTGTTGATGAAAATCACAAGATATGCGCCGATTTTGCAAGAATGTGCGAAGGCGCGGGAGCCTGCATGATCACCGTCCACGGCCGCACGCGGGATAAGATCTATGCGGGGCCCGTCGATTACGACGGGATCGCCGCGGCGAAGAATGCCGTGAAGATCCCCGTCATCGCGAACGGCGGAATCCGGAACGGCAGAGACATGGAAGAAATGCTCGGCCGCACGGGCGCGGACGGGGTCATGGTCGCCCGCGCCGCCCTTTACCGTCCGCAGGTGTTCGCCGGGCTTACGGGGCGCGCGGAACCGCCCTTAAAGCCGCTGTTTTTGGAACAGATGGCAGAGACGGCGGCAATTTACGGCGAACGTTTTGCAACGGTCTATATGCGGAAAATGGCTGCATTTTATATGAAGGGGACCCCCCGCGCCTCGGAGGCCAAGCGCCGTTTTTTTGCGGCGCAGTCCACGGAGGAGATCGGGGCGTTGGCAAACGAACTCATGGACGGAAGATAATTCCGGAAGCCGCTCTTTCACGTTTTTGCAGACGGGGCGGCGGGGAAATCCCGCCTCATTGCGGGAAGAAAAAAATTTATTTCACGGCTGAAAGCGGCCGTGTTTTAATTTACATTTTTTTCCGCCTGTGTTATAATGGTCATACGGCGCGCGTACGCGCGTGCGTGCGCGAACAGCGAAATTCAATTTGAAACAGGAGAATTTCTATGACCGAAAAGGTTGAAGCCGCCTACGGCGCGGAACAAATTCAGGTGCTCGACGGGCTCGAACACATCCGTAAGCGCCCCGGCATGTATATCAGCTCCACCGACGAAAAGGGCCTCCACCATCTGGTAAGCGAGGTCGTCGACAATTCCATCGATGAGGCTCTTGCGGGCTATTGCACCAAGGTCGAGGTCACGGTCAATGCCGACGGAAGCTGTACCGTCATCGATAACGGCCGCGGGATTCCCACCGCCATTCACCCCAAGGAGGGCATCTCCACCGTAGAAGTCGTCTTTACAAAAGTCAATGCGGGCGGCAAATTCGGCGGAGATTCGGGCTATAAAGTTTCGAGCGGGCTTCACGGCGTCGGCGTGAAGGCGGTCAATGCCCTTTCCGAATGGCTTGAAGCCGAAATCTATCAGAACGGCCACATCTATAAACAGGTGTATAACCGCGGCGTGCCCCAGCGTCCGCTCGCGATCGTCGGCGATACCGAAAAAACGGGCACCAAAGTCACCTTCTTTCCCGACGCGGAGATCTTCGAGACCATCGTATTCAGATACGAGACGCTCAAAATACGTTTGAAGGAGCTTGCCTTTCTCAACAAAGGCCTTACCATCACCCTTGAAGACAAACGTGCGGGCAAAGAGAGGAAAGACAGTTTCTGCTATGAAGGCGGTATCCGCGAGCTCGTCGGGGAGCTCAACAACGGGCAGGAGACGCTGTTTGAAGAGCCGCTCTACTTCGAAGCGCAGGACGGCACTACCGTCTGCGAGATTGCCCTGCAGTATAACGACAGCTATAACGAGGTCATCTATTCCTATGCCAACAATGTCAACACCATCGACGGCGGTACCCATGTGGAGGGGCTCAAACTCGCCCTTACCAAGGTCATCAACGACGCAGGCAAGAAACTCAACATTCTGAAGGAGAGCGACAAACTTACGGGCGAGGACGTCCGCGAGGGCATCACGGCCGTCGTATCCGTCAAGCTCGAAAACGCCCAATTCGAATCGCAGACCAAGGATAAACTCAATAATTCCTTTATACGTTCCTTCGTCAGCAAGGCGGTTGCCGATAAATTCGGGGAATACCTCGAGGAACACCCTTCCGAGGCGCGGGAGCTCGTGCTCCGCTGCATTACCGCCCAAAAGGCGCGGGATGCCGCGAGAAACGCCCGCGAACTGACGAGGAGAAAAGGGGTTCTGGAGAGCACGACGCTCCCCGGCAAACTTGCCGACTGTTCCGACCGCCGCCCCGAGCTTTGCGAGATCTACATCGTCGAGGGCGATTCCGCAGGCGGCACGGCAAAACAGGGCAGGGACAGGCGCTTTCAGGCCATTCTTCCTCTCAGGGGCAAGATATTGAACGTGGAGAAAGTAAGGCTCAACCGCGCTTTGGAGAACGCCGAGATCAAGGCGATGATCACCGCCTTCGGCTGCGGCATTCTGGACGATTTCGACGAGAGCAAGCTTCGTTACGACCGTATCATCTCCATGACCGATGCCGATGTCGACGGCGCGCACATCAGGATCCTGCTTTTAACGTTCCTGTTCCGCTATATGCGGCCGCTTATCGAGCACGGGCATGTATATTCCGCCAAGCCGCCGCTCTACAAAGCGACGGTGAAGGGCTCCCCGGATGACGTTTATCTCTATTCCGAGGAAGAAAAAACGCTGTTCGACGCCGCAAATAACAACAAGGTGGAATACCAGCGGTATAAGGGCCTCGGCGAGATGAGTACCGAACAGCTTTGGGAGACGACGATGAACCCGGCGACGCGTACGCTGATCAAGGTGTCGATGGCCGATGCAATGGAGGCGGACAAGATGTTCAATCTTCTGATGGGCGAAAGCCCCGCCCTCCGCCGTAAGTTTATCGAAGAAAACGCCACATTAGTGACAGATCTGGATATATAAAAGTTCACGGATTTTACGGCAAAGCCCGACTTGCCATTCCCCCGGGGGAAGGGTGTCTTCCCGCAAAACCACAAAAACGATCAGGAGTACAGTATGGCAAAACATGAAACGAGTCCGGAGCTCACAGACGAATTTAAAAAGACGCTTGCAATGACGAAGGTGCTCGACATCGAGGTCAATGACGAACTCAAGCGTTCTTTCATCGCCTATGCTATGGCGGTCAATAAATCGAGAGCGATCCCGGATGTCCGCGACGGGTTAAAACCCGTTCACCGCCGCATTCTCTATGCAATGCACGAGATGGGGCTGTATAACGACAAAGCTTACAGAAAGTGCGCCCGTATCGTCGGTGACGTCATGGGTAAATTCCATCCCCATGGCGACAGCTCGGTGTATGACGCTCTCGTCCGCCTCGCGCAGGATTTCTCCATTAACTTCCCGCTCGTGGACGGCCACGGCAACTTCGGTTCGGTGGACGGCGATCCGCCCGCCGCCATGCGTTATACGGAGGCCCGCCTTACAAAGCTCGCCGCCGAAATGCTCCGCGATCTCGACAAGGAGACGGTGGATTTCTTTCCGAATTTCGACGGGATCGAGATGGAGCCCGCCGTGCTCCCCGCCCGTTTCCCCAATCTTTTGGTGAACGGCTCCGACGGCATTGCGGTGGGCATGGCGACGAATATTCCTCCCCATAATCTCGCCGAAGTCATCGACGGCACGATTGCCATGATCGACAATCCCGGCATTACAGCCGAAGAACTCATGGGATACATCCCCGCGCCCGATTATCCCACAGGCGGCATCATAATGGGGCGGAGCGGGATCAGAAAGGCCTACAGAACGGGGCAGGGGAGCATCGTCATCCGCTCCAAATGCGAAATCGAGGAACACGGCACGGGCGGAAATGCGCGCAGCCGTATCGTTGTTACCGAAATTCCCTATCAGGTCAACAAGGCCCAGCTCGTCGTGCAGATCGCGGACATGGTCAAGGATAAGCGCATCGAAGGCATTGCCGATATCCGCGACGAGAGCGGCCGCGAGGGCCTGCGCATCGTCATCGAATGCAAGAAGGACGCCAACGCGCAAGTTGTCCTCAATACCCTCTACAAGCACACGAATTTACAGGTTTCGGACGGCATTATCCTGCTTGCTCTCGTTGAAAACGGCACCGAGCCGCGGTATCTTTCCATCCGCGACATTCTCTGCTATTATCTGGAGCACCAGAAGGACGTTATCCGGCGGCGGACGAAGTACGATCTTGCCAAGACGGAGGAGCGTGCCCATATCGTCGAGGGCCTCGTCCTCGCGCTTGCCAACATCGACGAAGTCATCAGGATCATCAAGGAATCGTCCGACAAAAACGATGCGTGTGCAAAACTGGTGGCGACATTCGAACTTTCCGACCGTCAGGCGAATGCCATTCTCGAAATGAGGCTTCAGCGCCTTACCTCTCTGGAAGTCGAAAAACTCAAAGAAGAACTCGAACAGCTTCATATCACCATAGCCGATCTCAAAGACATTCTCTCCGACGAGGCAAGGGTAATGCAGATCATCCGCGACGACCTTACGGTGATCAAGGCCAAATATCCCTCCGAACGCAAGACGGAGATTTCCGTGGACTTCGGTGACATCGAGGACGAAGACCTGATCGATGAAGAGGACGTCGTCGTTTCCATGACGGCGAGCGGATATGTGAAGCGCATCCCCGTGGCCGAATACAGGGCGCAAGGGCGCGGCGGCGTCGGCGTCACGGCACATAAGCCGAAGGAGGACGACGTCATTTCCGATATGTTCGTATGCTCCACCCATGTGCCGATTTTGTTCTTCTCCAATCTCGGAAGGGTCTATTCCATGAAGGGCTATATGATTCCCGAAGCGAACAGACAGGCGCGCGGCAGGGCGATCGTCAATCTCTTGCCCCTTGCGGCGGGGGAGAGGATCACCGCCGTTCTCCCCGTCATCGCCAGCGAAGAGGGGTATCTCATCATGGCGACCCGCGGCGGGCTCATCAAGAAAACTCCCGCTTCCGAATTCGACCATATTTTGAAGACAGGCAAGATTGCCATCAAAATCGTCGGGGGCGACGAACTCATCGCAGTACGCTTTGTCAAGAACGGGGATGAGGTCATGCTCGCCTCGCATTCGGGCAAATGCATCCGCTTCGGCGAGAGCGACGCGCGCCCGATGGGAAGAGACACGATGGGCGTCCGCGGCATGAATCTGGAGGAGGGAGACCGCGTCGTCGATATGCTCGTCCTTGCAGAGGGGCGGGACATCCTGACCGTATCCGAAAACGGCTACGGAAAACGTACGGATCCCGCGGAATACAGACTGCAATCCCGTGCCGGCAAGGGCATCAAAGCGGGCGTGTTCAACGAAAAGACGGGGGCCCTCGTCAATATGAAGCTTGTTTCCGGCGGGGAAGACATTTTACTCGTCACAAGCGCGGGCGTCATCATCAGAATGCATGCGGACAGCATTCCGTCGATCGGCAGAAATACGCGCGGCGTGCGCCTCATGAACGTGCGGGCAGGCAACATTGCAACGGTAGCCGTCACCGACAGGGACGACTCCGCCGAAGTGGAAGCGCCCGAAGAGACCGCCGCCGACGTTCCCGCCGAAGCGGATACGGAAGGCACCGAAGAATAAAAATCCGCAACATATTGCGCAAAAAGGCGCCCATTCGGGGCGCCTTTGCGGTGATGTAAACGGAATGCCGTTCCAAAATCCGTCATGTTGCCCCGCGCGCATTTTTATTGTTTTAAGCGCGGTGCGGGCCCGATGGGCGAAACGGCCCCGCGGGCGGCGGAATGGCGCAAAAAAGGTTGCGATTCGATTGACAAATCATATCCGTATTGTTATAATACAAAAAAACCGTAAGGAGCAAAAACCATGAAAGACTTTGATTTACTCTGCAAAGAATTCGAGGAAATGGATGGTAAGACCTATGCGTCGTTCATCGCCGGAAAGGCCTCGGTGCTTGTTCCCGCACTCAGCGTCATCACGCAGGACGGCCTCGGCGGGCTTACCATATTTTCCACCTTCATTTTCGGCGCGATTGCCGCGGACGGCAGGCTGTCCGAAGAGGAATACGAACTTGTTTCCCCGCTCCTGCATGCCTTTTTCGGCGATTCCATTGATTACGAGGCCTGCAAAAAGAGGGTAAAAAGTCTGCGCTCGGAGACCAAAGAACTCAAGCGGGGGGTCGACGACATGGCCGACGTGCTCGGCCTTCTCTCCGACGACCTCAAGAACGATCTGATCCTCGTCTGCCTCATGATCTGCGCCATTGACGGCAAGGTTTCCGCGAAGGAAAAGCAGTGGATCAAACAGCTCATCAGATAACGGAATCAAGTGTAAAAAAAGCGCCGTCAAGGCGTTTTTTTCATGTTCTCTCCCTCGTGAAAATAGCGCAAATATGATTTTTTACAGTAATTACAGATCTCGTCGTCCGGGGCGGGCGGAGCGTCGAAAGAGTAGGCGCCGTTGACCTTCCATCCGTTGAAGAGGGCGGGACGGATGGCGTCCTGCGGGCAGGAAAACACGCACCCCATGCACCCGGCGCAGGATTTTCCGAATTCCGGTTTTCCGCCGCGCATCCTGATATTTTTTTGCGGGCAAACGCTTTCACACTTGCCGCAGCCGATGCATTTTTCGGTCGGTTTGTAGTGTCTTCCGATGGATGGCATTGCCACATGTTCAATACGGCAAACAAAGGAAACAAAGCGGCGGATGGGGCCGTTCTTTACGCGGAAACGTTGCATATGTGCGATTTTTTCCGCGTCGGCGGGAATACGGAGCTCCATGCCGAGTTTCATTCTCGCGGCCATGCCGTCCGAATGGCGGAAGATGATATTGTAGGGCAATACATAGTGAAATTCTCCGTAGACGGCATAGCCCTTTCTCTTTAAGATCCGCTTGGCGGAAATTCCCGATGCATTGTTGAGTTTAAGCGGCTCGCCCGACGTCCTGACGAGATAGCAGGGCGGCTTTCCCTTTGTCTTTTCGAGAGACTTCAGAAATTTCAGCACGGGCGCGGGCGTGTTGAAACCATGCACGGGATAGCCGATGAGAAGACAGTCGCAGCCGTCAAGGTCAGGCGCCTCCGCGTCTTTCCGGATGGGATAAAGCGATGTTATGTGTCCCTTTTCCTCCAGCTTTTCAAGTAACTCTCCGCATGCGAGCTTGGTATTTCCCGTGCCGGAGAAGTAGCAGCAAACAATCTTCATTTGTTGTCCCCGATTTTTCTCATGACGGGAGTTTTCCCGTCTAAATCATAACATATGTCTTCGTTTTTTTCATGGCTGTCGTACCAAACCTGCGCGATATAGCCTGAAAATTTTGCTTGGCGGTCGAAATCCCACGGCGAAGGACAGCCGCATACGGGGCACCAATGCCCGCCCTTCAGAACGGTGTAGGGGTTCAGTTCGAACTCGTGTCCGTCGTGGCATCTCCATTTGACGGGCAGATAGGGGCTTTTCACCTCCTCCGCCAGACATTCCCCTCCGCGGAAAGCGGCCGCGCTCCTGAGATCTTCGGCCGTCCATGCCGTAACAGGCTTCGCGTCGTCGTAGCCGTGGGAGAGAAGAACGGCGTTTTTCTTGTCGCGCATGGCGTCGTAATCGCCGAAATCTCCCTTTGCGATAAGCTTGACGTCCTTCCATTCCTTCGGTATCTCCGCCGTGCCGAAAGAGGCAAATACACGCGCACTGTCGCCCGATTTTTTCCACTGCATGGGGGAATTCGGCGTCTTTAAAAGCCTGCGGAAAAGGAAAAAATAAATAAGTTTTTTCGGCACGCATTTTGCGAGTCTGAAGAGTTTGTGCCTCCGTCCGATCTCCTGCCAATAGTCGGCCATGCCGTCCCGTTGATAGTGAAAGAGATTTTCGAGCGCGTCGCCGTCATAGTACCATAATCCGTGGAAGTTGCGTTGCGAGAGCCATTCGGGCTTAAAAAATTTTTCCGCCGAGCCGCCGATGAGTCCGAAGCCGTGCCGGAACGTCTCGTAGCCCGTTGCCATACCCTTTTCCCCTGCGCCGATGTTGTAGATATTCCCCCAGAATCCGGGCACTTCTCCGCGGCTGTCCCGCTCGATGATGCGCTTGATGAGAAAACCGCTGTCGCGCGAACTGACCCATTCCAAAGGCGCGTTGACGCAAGTGTGAAACATCAATCCGTCGCTGATATTGTCGTTCAGCATATTGGGATGAAGCATGGCCGTTTGGCGAAGGACCGCCCATACCTTGATGCCGCGCTCCAAAACGTAGCGCTCCGCTTTGAGTTTATGCATGGCATATGTATCGAAGGGGGAAATGACGAGCGGATCCCCCACCCTGCCGAACGGGTGCTTTTCGTTGCGGTTGCCGTAGAGGGCGACGGTGGAGATGTGCACGAACTTCGGTTGGGGATCGGCCTCGTACACCGCATCCGCCAGCGCCATCGTGCCCAAAAGATTGCACTGTTCGCTCGCCTCGAAGTCGTTGTCCGAGCGCGGCGGAATCACCGCCGCCATGTGAATCACATAATCCACGCCGCAAACGAGCTCTTTGCAGACCGACTTGTCTGCGATGGAACCGCGCACGATCCCGATGCGCTCCCCGTACTGTTTTTTAAGCTTTGCGGAAAGTTTGCGGTTGCGCTTTCTCCATGTGAGTAAGACGCGCACAAACTCGACTTCTTCAAGCTCGAGCGTCTGTTTCAGGGCCTCACTTCCCATATTTCCGCTTACGCCCGTCATGGCGATTTTCATTTTGATTTCTCCTTATTCCGCAAAATCCATCAAAATTTGATTCTGGACATATAAAAACTCTTCTTTGATGCAGGTAGCGTCGCCGTTTTCCGCAAAATAAGCCGAATTTTTTTCATAAGCGGCGGAAAAATCCTCCTTCCAGTCGCTCTTAAACGCTTCTTGGTACTTTTTTGCCGAAATACCCTCCGCGGTGCGCAGCGCAAGCATCACGAATTCGAACTTTGCATCCTTTTCCTCCACTTTTTCATTCTCGACAACGGGCAAAAATCCCGAAAGAATGCACTTCATATATTCGTCCAGATTGAAGGTATCGGTAAATCTCCGCCCGTAAAAGAAGCTGCTCGCCGAGACGCCGAGGCCGATATATTCGCCGCGGCGCCAATAGTTGAGATTGTGCCGCGATTCGTACCCGGGGAGGCAGAAATTGCTGACTTCATAGCGGCGGAATCCCTTCTTTTTCAAGAGATCGTAGCCGTAGTCGTAGAGTTCGCGCACCTCGTCACCGTCGGGGAGTTCGCCGTTGAGATAGTCGGTATAAATGGGTGTACCGTCTTCCGGGGTCAGGGCGTACATGGAGATGTGTTTCGCCCCGCTTTGCACGGCGATTTCGATGGTCTTTCTCACGTCTTCCCGCGTCTGTCCCTTAATTCCGAGCATGATGTCCGCAGAAAAATTTTCGCCCTTCAGGAGTTTGGCGCAGTAGAGATAGTCGCGCACGTTGTGAATGCGCCCCAAATCTTCGAGCTCTGCGTCGATGGCCGTCTGCAGGCCCACGGAAAAGCGGTTGATTCCCGCCCTCTTGTAAGTGGCGATTTTCTTTTCGGAGACAGTTCCCGGGTTCATTTCAATCGTGATCTCGGGGTCTTTGGTCAGGCGGAAATACTTCAGAATCTGTTTCATCGCACCGTATATGTAATCGGGGTCGATGACGGAGGGAGTCCCGCCGCCGAAGTAAACGGTGTCGAAAATCTCCTTTTCAAGTTCCTTGCCGCGCAGTTCGATCTCCTTGTAGAGGCACGCCATATAGGCCTCCGCAAAACCCGATTTGTTCGGAAAGGATGTAAAATCGCAATAGGTGCATTTTTGTTTGCAAAAGGGAATGTGAAGATAAATCCCTGACATGGTATCACCTTTCTTGTTTTGATGTCTTTGAATTTCTCATGCCGTGCACCTTTTGGCGCCGCAGGGGATGGGGGAGGGCAGGCCCGCCCCGGATAGACCGGAATGCCGCCTTACCCGTCAGCCGTTCCAAATGTATTTTTTTATATCGACGTACCCGTCCGTCACGTCAACGCCCTCGGCGCGGAGGAGACGGGCCTGTACTTCCGTTCCGCCGAACGCAAACGCGGGCGCAAGACGGCCTTCGCGGTTGACGACGCGGTGGCAGGGAATGGCAACGGGCGACGGGTTGCGGTGCAGGGCGTTGCCGACCTGTCTCGCCGCCCGCGGCCGCCCGATGGCGCGGGCAATCATGCCGTAGGTGACGACCTTCCCCCTCGGCACGGTTTTTAAGTATTCATAGACGGATTCGTCAAAAGTCATCTGATTCCCTGCGGTTCAAAAAGTTCCGCGAAAGGGCCGCAAAGCCGCCGCGGTTCTCTATTTGTCCTTATTCGTCTTGAGAATTTGCATAAACACTTCGGAAGGGACTTGGACCGTGCCGATCTGCCGCATGCGCTTCTTGCCTTCCTTCTGTTTTTCGAGGAGCTTTTTCTTCCGCGTGATGTCTCCGCCGTAGCACTTGGCGAGGACGTCTTTCCGCACGGCCTTTACCGTCTCGCGGGCGATGATTTTCCCGCCTATCGCCGCTTGCACGGGGATCTCGAAGAGCTGTCTCGGGATGGCGTCTTTCAGATTTTCGCAAAGCATCCTGCCCCGCGCGTAGGCCCTTTCCTCGTGTACGATTGTGGAAAGCGCGTCGCAAATCTCGCCGTTCAACAGAATGTCGAGACGGACGAGCGGACTCTTCCTGTATCCCGCAATCTCATAGTCAAAGCTTGCGTAGCCCTTGGTACGGGACTTCAATTCGTCGAAGAAATCGTACACAATTTCATTGAGGGGGAGAAGATATTCGAGTTTTACCCTTCTCGCGTCAAGGTAGGTCATGTCCTTGAATGTCCCCCGCTTGTCTTGGCAAAGGTCCATGACGGAGCCGAGATAGTCGGGCGGGGAGTAGATCTCCGCCTTTACGATCGGTTCCTCCATAAAATCGATCTCGGGAACGGGAGGAAGATGGGAGGGGTTGTCGACATGGAGCTCACTGCCGTCCGTCTTGTGGACGAGGTAGGAGACGGAGGGGGCCGTCGTGATGATGTCGAGACCGAACTCCCGCTCGATGCGCTCCTGTATGATCTCCATGTGCAAAAGTCCTAAGAATCCGCAACGGAAGCCGAAGCCGAGCGCAACGGAATTGTCCGGTTCGAAGGTCAGCGATGCATCGTTGAGTTTTAATTTTAAAATGGCTTCTTTGAGATCGGGAAATTTGCTGCCGTCGAGAGGATAGATGCCGCAAAAGACGACGGGCTGAACTTTTTTGTAGCCCGGAAGGGGAGCGGTGTCGGGAAATTCCGCAGAGATAACCGTGTCACCCACCGCGACATCCCCGATGGATTTGATGCTCGCCGCAATATAGCCCACTTCCCCCGCAAAAAGAGCGCTTTTCGGCTGTAACTGCGGAGAAAACGCGCCGACCTCGGTAACGTCATAGATTTTATCGGAAAGACAGCTCTTGATTTTGTCGCCGACTTTTACGTTGCCGTCCTTGATGCGCACAAAGAGGATGACGCCCTTGTAATTGTCGTAATAGCTGTCGAAAATCAAAGCTTTGAGAGGAGCTTCCGTGTCGCCGTCGGGCGGAGGAACCGATTTTACGACTGCCTCTAAAATATCGCGGATATTCGTGCCCTCTTTTGCGGAAACGCAGGGCGCGTCCGAGGCGTCCAGCCCGATGACGTCCTCGATTTCCGCTTTTGTCTCCTCGACGCGCGCGGAAGAGAGGTCGATCTTATTGATGACGGGCACGATTTCAAGGTTGTTTTCGAGGGCGAGGTAGACGTTGGCAAGCGTCTGTGCCTCCACTCCCTGCGTCGCGTCCACAACCAAAAGAGCCCCTTCGCAGGCCGCAAGGGAGCGGGAAACTTCATAGGTAAAGTCCACATGGCCGGGCGTGTCGATGAGATTGAACTCGTACTCCTGCCCGTCATTCGCGGTATAGTACATGCGTACGGGCGTAAGTTTGATGGTAATGCCGCGCTCCCTTTCGATGTCCATGCTGTCGAGGAGCTGTTCTTCCATGTCTCTTTTGGAAACCTGCCCCGTAAGTTCCATGATACGGTCGGCAATGGTACTCTTGCCGTGGTCGATATGGGCGATGATGCAAAAATTTCTTAAATTCCGGTTCGGACGTGCCATATCATCATTATAACGTTTTTTTCACGGTATTGCAAGGATTTTGCCGGATTTCGTTTCCTTTCGGGCCGTCTTTGCCGTTACTTCGGGCCCGCAGGGCGGGAAGGTGCGCCCGCCACGGACTTTTCCGGGGCTCCGTGATGACCAAAAAGATTCAAATTTCCCAAACGGAAGCGATACAATCTTCTTGCATTTTTCACCCCGCAGTGGTAAAATGCAGGCATGAATGACGGATTTTTGAAAACGGCGCCGATAGCGCACCGCGGCCTGCACGACGGGGAAACGCCCGAAAATTCCATGCCCGCTTTTTTCGCCGCCGCGGAGCACGGATACGCCATCGAGACGGACGTCCGTTTTACCTCGGATAAACAACTCGTCGTGTTTCATGACGACGGGCTGTTGCGCATGACGGGGGATCCGCGCCCCGTCTCCGGATGCACCCTTGCGGAACTCGCGCGGCTGACATTGAAATCGTCCTCCCCGCAGGAACGCATCCCCCTGTTTTCGGATGTTTTACAGGCGGTCGGCGGGCGTGTTCCGCTCCTTATCGAGATCAAAAACATGCCGCATGTTAAGGGAAAGGAGATCGCCGCCGCGCTCTGTTCCCGTATGAAGGGATACAGGGGGGAGTACGCAGTGCAGTCTTTCAACCCTCTTTACGTCAAGGCGTACAAAAAACTTTGTCCCGGCGTTCCGTGCGGCATTCTGGGGACGGCGGAAAAAGGGGCGGCAAAGGGTCTGCAGGGGCATATAATCAAACATATGCCGCTGAATTTTTGGGTGAAACCCGACTTTATCAGCTACCGCAAAGAGGATCTGCCGCGGAAAAAGCTCACGCGCTTCAAAGGGATAAAACTTGTCTGGGTGGTGCGCTCCCGCGGGGAGGAGACGGCGGCCCGAAAGTTTGCGGACAATATCATATTCGAGGGTTTTTTGCCGTAAGCCGCCCTTTTGTCCGCGCCGCCGCCCCCGGGCCGGCAGTAAAAAACCGCGGGACGGAATTTTCCGTCCCGCGGCAGATTCTGTTTTATTGCCAATCGCTGACGTTGACCCACTTGGAGAGAAACTCAGCTTCTTCCGGTTTTTTCTTTACAGACTGCGAAGCCGCCACGATGGGCAGAATGCGTTGGACGTATTGGACGGCCGTGTCGGTCTTTTTGCAGTACAGTTTCAGATATTTTTCCGCAAGTCCGTCGCGCTGTTGCAATTTGAAGATCAAATACGTTCTTGCGGCGTCCGCAGAGCCGTTTCCCTGCGTCGCATGCGACCAGTCGATGATATAGGGCGTGCCGTCCCCCGTGATGATGACATTCGAAGGCTGAAAATCGCCGTGGCAAAGCTTGTTGTGGCGGGGAAGCCCGTCGAGCCGCACATGCAGGTCATAGCGGACCGTGGCGGGGAAGCCGCTCGCCGAAATTTTTGCGTGCATTTTGTCACGGAGATGTCCTAAAAGGGGCACTTTTTCTTTACTCATTTTGATCTGCAGATCGACGAAAAACTCCATATATTCATCGGTTTTTTCGGGATTTTTCCGCATGAGATCCTCCAGGGTATCCCCCTCGATGAATTCCCTGATAAGCGACCATTTCCCATTGATGACCTCAACGCCGAGGACTTTCGGAATGTGGAGGCCCGTCTCCTCTACGCGCGCTTGGTTAAGGGCTTCATTCAGGATTCCCGCCTTGGAATAGGTCTCGTCGAAGGATTTGACGAGCATGTTTTTGTCGCGGTAGAGCTTTTTGCCTGCGCTTTCATGAATCAGTTCCATGTATACCTCCGATTCGCGCGGAAATTTATCCCGCAATCGCTTTTCAAGTGCATTATACACCCAAAAGAGCCGAAAGTAAAGGCCCATTCTGAAATTTATGAACGAATTCCGTAAATTTTATCCGTTTTCAGACGGAAAGCGGCTTTCAAAGGCCGCGGGCTTCCTTATTTGAAAATCACCTGCCGCGGCAGGTGAAAAAAATGCAACTTATACTTCCGTTTTTTCGGAATTATCCGCATCTTCGGGCGTTCCGAGGACAGTGTTCAGGATTTCCGCTCTGCGCTCCAGCATCAGCAGCCTTTCGCCGTCCTTGGCGGAGCCCGGCTTTTCGTTCATGCGGCACAGCCTGTTTGCGCCGATGAGCTGGACGCCGAACACCGCGAGCATCGTCACGGAGACAAATGTCAGAACGCCGAACGTGACCGTAAACGCAATGGGGAGCGTACCGTCGCTCGTCTTTAAAATATTATCCGCCGAAATGGCCGTCGCAATCGCAAATACCGCCGCGAGGAACAGGGAAATGCTCGTCCATATGATATAGTGTTTTTTGTTGGAAGCAAAGGCCTCCCGCCGTTCCGCCCGTTTTGCCTCAACGGCAGGCTTCAAACGGGCGATCTCTTCGTCATAGATCCGGCGTTCTTCGGAAAGTTTTTCCCCGAATTTCTCGCGTAAAATTTTTCTGCCCGTTTCAAAACGGTCGATGTCGCCGGCCCTCTCTTCGGTGTAAAGCCGTTCCGCGTCGGTGAAATTTTCGGTCGCCGCAGCGAAGAGCCCGCTGACGGCTTCATCGTTCTCCGTCTCATACATGACGGCCTCTGCGAATTTTTCCTCCGCCTCTGCGAATTTTTCCTCCGCGAGAAGGGCGTTGCCCTCGTCCGTAAGTTTACGATAGGTCTCAAGCGCTTGCTGTTTTGCCTTTTCGCGGCGGGCAAGCTCCTCTTCAACCTGTGCCTGCGTCATGCCGGCGAGCGATTCGTCGTACTCTTCGGGGAAATCGAAAGCAACCTCTTCCTCTTCGGCCGCGGTCCCTTCCACGGCGTCCGTTTCGCCGTCCGCCGTCCTTTTGATACGGATTCCCCTTCCTTCGTCTTCGTCAAGGATCCTTTCTTCCATGCTTATTCTCCTTCTCCCCCGCCCTCCGGAAGAGCGTAGGGATTTTTATATGATTTTATGCTCTGCGGGTACACGCTCCCGAGAACGAGCGCCCGTCCTTTCCCGCGGTAGCGGCTTTTGGCCCATTCGGCGAGTTCGCGCGTTTCAAACAGGGCAAACGACGCGCTCCCTGAACCCGTCATGGTTGCACCGAGCGGGGAAAAATTTTTGGCCTCGGTATATGCGGTTTCGGCACATTTGTTGCAATTTTTTGCCGCCTCATACAGATGGTTCGAAAAGTAACGCGCCGCATGGGGGACGTCTCCCGCCCGGAGAAGGGCATAAGCCTTTGCGGTAACGGGAGGGAAAAACTTACCGAGACGGTCGAATTCTTCATAACATTCCGCGGAGGAAATGCCGCTTTCCGGGCAAATAACAAGGAAATGCATCGGCGGCGCGGTGTCCGGAAATTCCAGTTTTTCGCCGCGGCCGGCCATGCGCGCGAGCCCGCCCGAAAGAAGAAACTTTGTATCGCTCCCGAGAGTGTCCGCAAGCGAATTTATCCCATCCGTGTCCGTGACCCCGTAGAGCTGTTTCATGCCGAGAAGGACTGCGGCGGCATCCGCGGAAGACCCGCCGAGTCCCGCGCCGACGGGAATATTTTTATAGACGGCGATGTCCGCGCCGTGCGTCCCGAAGGCCCTTGAGAAGGCCCCGGCGGCCCTGAGGGCGTTATTGTTTTCGGGCGGAATGCTCTCGCTCCCCATGCCGTGCATTTCGATGGAACTCAAACCGTCCTTCCGCTTTCTCAGCACGACTCTGTCGGATAAATCTACCGTTATGACGAGAGAATCGAGCGTATGGTAACCGTTTTCTTTGCCCGTGACGTCAAGCGTCAGATTGAGTTTTGCGTATCCGTTCACCCGCGCAACGTTCATCATGGGCATTGTAGCACAATATTGCGTAAAAATCAATCTATTCGCGGAAAAAAAGAAAAGCCCCGGCCGGACGGCGTCCGGGCCGGGCTTTTTTTGGCGCAGAAGACGAGATTCGAACTCGTGCTACCTGTAACGGTACTACTCCCTTAGCAGGGGAGCCCCTTGAGCCTCTTGGGTACTTCTGCGTGCCGGGGCAAACTAAGCCTATAACATCAGTATATCATAATCCGCAGGGAATGTCAAAGTATATTTTCTTACTTTTCGCAATTTTTTTGTGAAAATTCTTCATTTAGTCTTGCGGCGTCTGTAAAAATATGTTAAAATGGAACTGCGGAGGAAAATTATGAACATTTGGCACGATATAGATTCCGGGCGCGTCACGTCCAAATCCTTTGAAGCGCTTATCGAGATTCCCAAGGGCAGCAAGGCGAAGTATGAGCTCGACAAGGAAACGGGTATTTTAAAACTTGACCGCGTGCTGTACACTTCCACGGTTTATCCCGCGAATTACGGCTTTATACCGCGCACTTATGCGGAAGACGGCGACCCTCTGGATGTTTTGGTCCTCACCAACGAGGTCATCTATCCGATGACCCTCGTCACCTGCTATCCTATCGGGGTCATCAAAATGATCGACGGGGGGTCTCTCGATGAGAAGATTATCGCCATTCCGTTCAGGGATCCGTCCTATAACGATTATTATGACATCCATGAACTTCCCAAGCATATCTTTGATGAAATGATGCACTTTTTCGAGGTCTATAAAACGCTCGAACACAAGACGACGACGGTCAAGGAGATTTCCCACCGGGACGACGCTGTCGAAGTCATCGAGAAGTGTCTCAGGCTTTACCGGGAGAAGTTCGGGAAATAGCGCCGTTCGGGGGGATGTATGAAACTGGTCTTTTTCGGGGATTCGGTCACTGCGGCGGGAAGAGATTTATCCGATCCCACCGATTTCGGAGATGGTTATGTAAAAATTGCGGCGGGTAAACTCCGCCTGCTCTATCCGGATATTGAATTTGAAATCCTGAACTTCGGCGTGGGGGGAGACAGTACGGTTGAACTCCTTGCCCGCGTCGGGGAAGTCACGGCGGTGAAGCCCGATGTTGCCGTGCTCGAAGCGGGAATCAACGACGTGTGGCGCCGCTTTACGGACGGGGAGATCGTTACCGAAGAGCAATTTGCGCACAACTATTCCTCAATTGCCGGTGCGCTGAGGAGCTGCGGCGCCAACGTTATTCTGCTGGAACCGTATGTGCTTGACATGAAGGATAAGCGCCGCTTCCGTCCATATCTCAACGCATATATCGCTGTCATCAGGGAAATCGCGCAAAAGGAAAAATTACCCTTCGTGCCGCTTGACGAAATTTTTAACGGCGTTGCGCGGGACATCAAGCCCGGGGAATTCGCGGAGGACGGTGTGCATCCGACCCACCGCGGCTGCCGTTACATTGCCGACCTTGTCATTAAAGAGTTAAAGAAATTTTTGTAATATGCCGAAAAAAGCGCCTTCGGGCGTTTTTTTTTCATCGGAATGCGTGCGGGCCCCATTGCTTGACACTTCGCCCCATGCACGTTATAATAAAGATATGGATGTGTATCTTGACTATGCGGCGTCGGCGCCCCTGCGGGAAGAAGTCCTTTCCGACATGTTGCCCTATCTGAAAGAAAATTTCGGCAATCCCGATTCTCTTCATTCGTTCGGGAGAAGGGCGGCGCAGGCCGTTACGGACGCGCGGGACAGGATCGCCGCGGTCCTCGGCGTGAAGCCCAATGAAGTCTATTTTACTTCGGGCGGCACGGAGGCGGACAACTGGGCCGTGCGCTGTATCGGCGAAGGGAATATTCTTTACTCTCCCATCGAACATGCGGCAACCATGTCTGCGATCCCTCTCCGCAAATGCCGGCTTGCCGTTCCATGTACGGTTTCACCGGATGGCGCCGTCCGTACGGATTCCGGCGGCGCCGTGCCCGGGGATCTTGCGCTCGTTTGCGTCATGGCCGTCAATAACGAGACGGGTTGTATTCAGCCCTTCGAAGAGATCGGCGCGTTCGCCCGCAGGAACGGGGCCTGCTTTTTTTCGGACTGCGTACAGGCGGCCGTCTCGCTTGATTTAAAGGAAATCCTGAAATCTGCCGATGCAATCTCCCTTTCCGCCCACAAAATCGGCGGGCCCAAGGGCGTGGGGGCGCTCGTCGTAAAGAAGGGAGTGCCGGTAGTCCCGTTGATCGCCGGCGGGGAGCAGGAACGGGGGCTCCGCGGCGGAACGCTCAACGTTGCGGGGGCCGTCGGATTTGCGCGGGCGCTCGAACTCGCCCAAAACGGGCGAAAAGATTTTTGCGCGCACACGGAAAAACTCCGGGATCTTTTCGAGCGGAAGGTCAAGGCCGCGCTCGGCGGCTCGGCCGCCATCGACGGGAAGAGGCGCGTGCCCAACATTTCCCACATCACCTTCGCGGGCGGCGGGGACGCTTTTTTGACGTTGCTCGATCTGAACGGGGTTGCCGCTTCGGGCGGGGCCGCCTGTTCCGCCCATGCCTCCCGGCCCTCGCACGTCATGCTTGCAATGGGGAGAAGCGGGGAGGAGGCAAAATGCGGCGTGCGTTTTTCCTTCGGCCGCGAGACGACGGAGGAGGAAACCCTCTTTGCCGCCGATGCGGTGATCCGCACCTACCGGCGCTTCGGTTGACGGTGCCCTGCCGCTCCGCCCGCGCTCTGTGCGCGGCCCGTTTTCGCGGGGCAATTTTCATTTCGGCCGCCCGTGCGGCGTTTTGTTTGGGATTCATCAATTTTTCTTTCCCGTCGTGCGTTTTCGACAGGGATTTTTTCTTCTAATCCCGTCTTTTCCGGCATACATTATGATTGCTACGGCGGGAAAGCGCCGAAAATTTATCAAAGAGGTGTGTCATGGACGAAGAATTAAGCTATGCCGAAATGCTGGAGATCCCCGTGGAAACGGTGACGGTTTCACGGAAGGAAAAAAGAAAAAAACAGGAGAGCGACAGCGAACTGAAAGACCGCGTTGTGGAAAAGGTCAATGACCACATGCAGGAAAACCATGAAGATCCGCTGTATGCGGAGAGCACGCTCATCGAGCGGGAAGAGAAGGCCGAGAACAAGAAGAGCAAGAAGGCAAAAAAGATACTGTTCGCCGAATTTGCCGTCATTTGCGGGCTGTGCGCCACGATCTTTTTGACAAACATTTTCATGCCTGCGAGCGCAATCAATACATTTGTCCGCAGTCTCTTCCGCGGGAATACACAGGCCGCAAGCGATGCACGTACCTATCAGGACTTCACGCTTTCGCCCATTGTCAACGAATTCGAGGATATCGAACTCGCAGTTTCCGATACGGGCGTTCTCTCCTTCACGGCAAAATGCTCCGTGTATGCGCCCTGCGAGGGGACACTTTCCTCCGTCAACGGCGACGGCGAAAACGGCTTTACGGTGGAACTCAGGCATTCCGATTCCTTCTCCACGATCATCAGCGGACTCGACAACGTGTATTTTACGGTCGGCCAAAAAGTAAAGAGCAACATCCCGCTCGCCTATACGGATGGGGAAGGGCAGGTCCGCGTGATGTTTTATTCGGACGGAAACCTGCTTTCCAATTACACCGTTGCGGAAAACACCCTTGCATGGGTATAAATTCAGGCTGAGCGTTCACCCGCTCTGCATCGCGGTGGGGATCCTGTCTGCATGCACGGGATCCCTTCTTCTGTTTCTTTCCGCCATTCTCGCGGCCGTGGAACACGAATGCGCCCACGCATTCGTTGCGAGACGGTACGGCTTCGAGTTAAACAAAATCGTCCTGATGCCCTACGGGGCGGTGGTGAAAGGGGATCTCGCGGGTATTTCGCGGAAGGAAGAGTTTTGCGTCCTCTTGGCCGGGCCTCTCGTAAATGCAGCCACGGGCTTGCTGTTCGTTGCCCTGTGGTGGCTTTTCCCGGAGACATACGCCTACACGGACATTGCCGCATGGGTCTCTTTTTCGCTTTTCTTCGTAAATCT
Organism: uncultured Clostridia bacterium; assembly: GCA_964612545.1. Classification (GTDB taxonomy): domain Bacteria; phylum Bacillota; class Clostridia; order Christensenellales; family Borkfalkiaceae; genus Gallimonas. The sequence continues at coordinate 27,105 of CAZTBU010000020.1, forward strand.
TCTGCCCGCATGGCCGCTCGACGGCGGAAGAATTCTGCGGCTCCTTCTTCGCCCTCTGGGAGCGCAAAAATCTTTGAATATCTGCCGGATTATTACGGTTGTTATTGCGGCGGGGGTATTCGGATATTTCGTTTACTCTTGTTTTTCCAAACCCGCATGGACGGCGCTGCCCTTTTCCGTCCTTCTCGCCGCCGGCGCGTTCGGGGGAGGGGAGTACCGCCGCATATCCTTTTCGAGGGAGAAGGACCTCCGCCGCGGAATTTCCGAATTGCGCATCGCCGTTTCCTCGGAGATGAAACTTTCCGAGGCGCTGAGGTTTCTCGGCGAGGACAGATACCTTACCTTCCTTCTGTTCGACGAAGACGGTTTTTATGCCGAACTCACCGAAGAGGAGTTTTTGAAAGCGCTTGAAAAAGGGGATTATTCCCTGCCGCTCGGCGCATTTGTGCCTTAAAATAAGCAAAAGGTCTTGAAAAATACATTTTCTTATGATACAATCGATTTGGAAATACGTTTCGGAGCACGGATCGTGAAGAAGGAAAGTAAGAAAGAATGGTTTTTCGATTGTTTCTGCGGCACACAGATGGTCATATACACCGAAGACGGGAAGATCGAGGAAATCGGCGTCGAGAGAGATAAAGACGGCGATCTCCTCGGCAATATCTATAAAGGAAAAGTCATGAATGTCGTCCCCGGAATGCAGGCCGCGTTCGTGAATTGCGGACTGGAGCGCAACTGCTATCTGCCTCTCGGCGAGGGTCCCTCGCGGCTCGGCTCCTACGACCGGTACGCGGGCACGGACGGGCGGCGGGTCCTCAGGGAGGGGGACGAAATTCTGGTGCAGGTCACCAAACTTCCCCGCGGCAACAAGGGCGCGATGGTCACGTGCGGGCTCTCCATCGTCGGGAAAACGCTCATCTATCTGCCGAATACGGACTTTTTGGGTATATCGCGGAAGATTGTCGATCCCGCCGTGCGCGAGGCCCTTCTCAAAGAGGCCGATAAGCTCCGCGAGAGCGGGCAGGGCTTTATTGTCAGAACGGCGGCGGAGACCGTCACGAAGCGCCACCTGAAGATCGAATCCGAATATCTGAAGCGCGTTTACCGCTCCGTTTCGGAAACGGCGAAAACCGCTCCCGTCGGCGCGGCGGTGTACCATGAACGGTCTCTTCCCGTCAAGGTCATGCGCGATTCTTTGGGCGCCGCCGATGGAATTTATGTGGGCGATGAAGAACTGTACGAGCGCGTTTTGCATCTCGCGGGAATGCGCGGCGATGTGGGGGAAAAGAAAGTTTTTCTTTATACGGGCGTGCGGAGCATGTTTTCCGAATTCGGGTTGTCCGAACAGATCTATGAACTTTCCAAGATGAAGGTCCCTCTCGAAAACGGAGGCACGCTCGTCATAGATGCCACCGAGGCCATGACCGTCATCGACGTCAACACGGCGAAATATACGGGAGACGCAGACCTCGAGAGCACGGTTTTCAACACAAACCTTATCGCCGCGAGGGAAATTGCACGTCAGGTGCGTCTTCGCAACATCGGGGGGATCGTTGCCGTGGACTTTATCGACATGGCGGAGAAGGAACACCGCCTTGCGGTCGACGCGGAACTTGCGCGTGCGCTCTTTGAAGATCGCTCCAAATGCAGGGTTTTTCCCATGAGCGAACTCTGCGTGTCTCTGTTTACGCGGAAACGTACCAACAACGAACTGCAATCCTTTTTGCTCAAGCCCTGTCCGCACTGTACGCGGGAGGGATTCGTGCTCTCCGATCTCTACATGGCTATGCGGCTCCGCAACGAGATCATCGAAAAATTCGCCGAGGGTTACGGCTCCGTCATTCTCGAACTCAACAGGGATCTCATGGAAAAGATTTTTGCGGAGAGGTATTTTTCCAAAGACGCCGGGGGCGCGTGGAAGGGCAAGCGGGTGTACCTCATCGGCCACCGCACCTATCACGAGGAAAAGTACACCGTCCGCGGTGATAATTCCCCCGTTCTCACGCTTCCCGACGACGCAAGATTGCTTTATTAAACTTTCGGGCTCCGCCCGCCTTTGTACGCCAAAGAAGAACCATGACCGATAAAGAATATAAAAAACACAACTTATATCGCATTTTAATGCGCGCAGCCGGCATTTTTATTGCCGTATGCGTCATCGTAGCGATCGGCGTCTGGAATTACCGTACCCCTTTCCGCCGCTATCTTCCCTCATACGCCATCGAAGAGAGGGCGGAGGGAGAAATACGGATCCATTTTCTCGACGTGGGGCAGGGCGACTGCGAAATCGTGGAATTTTCCGACGGTTCCGCCCTTGTCATCGACGCGGGGGACGGCTCATGGGAAAACAACAATCATATCCTGCAATATCTCAAAAGCCTGCGCATAAGTACTCTTTTTTTGGCGATTACCCATGCCGATGCCGACCACTGCGGCGGCGCTTCCGCGATTCTTTCGGACTGGCGGGCGGAGACCGTGTACCTTCCCGTTCTTCCCGCTTCGATGGGAATCTATGAGGACATCGGGAAGAATGCCGCGGCGCAGGGGGCAGAGGTAAAGACGCTTACCCGTTACGGCGTCATCGCGCGCGGCGGCGCATATGCCGTATGTATTTCGCCCTATTCCGTCGATGAAACGGACGCAAACGACAGCTCCGCCGTGCTGTTTTTCAGTTATGCGGGCGTGAATGTTTTGTTCGGCGGCGACATCTCCGCGGAGCGGGAAAAACGGCTTATAAACGAACAAAAATTGTCAGGAGAGCTGGGCGGACACCTTTTCGACAGCGGCAATTATGCCGTGCGTTTGGAGGAAACGGATATTTTGAAAGTTTCGCACCACGGATCGGACGGGTCGTCATCGGCGGCATGGCTTGCGCTTCTCTCGCCGGAGACGGCGGTCATCTCCTGCGGGCAGGGGAACAGATACGGCCATCCCGCGGACGGCGCGCTTACCCGTCTTGCGGAGGCGGGTGCGGACGTTTACCGTACGGACGAACTCGGCGATGTCATGGTCTCTGTTTCAAAAAACGGCACTTATACCACGAAATATCACTATTACTGAAAATCGAATGCGCTTATTTTTTGTTGTTGAGGCCCGAAAGGGGGCGGGAGGACAAGTCCTCCCGCCCCCTTTCGGGCCCGCAACGGCAGGCCGGTACGGAAAAAGCACGGTACGGCTTTTATTTTATCTTACTTTTCCACACATCTTCGAACTTTTCCTCGGCGGCAAGGAGTTCGCGGGCAAGCTCCGCGATGCTGTCGTCCGCTTCGTCACGGCTCATGTCGGAAAGGGTCGTCTTGAGCGCCGTGATACCCATCACGGTGCCCTGTACCATCATTTCGGCAATGTGCGCAGAGGAATCGTCCTTCATTGTGTTCATTTTGATGCTCGACCACATCATTGCCTTTTTGATGGGGCCGGGGTTTTTGAGTTCGATACCTTTGTCCCGCGCAAGAGTGGCGGCCCTGCCGCAGAATTGCTCGTATTCTTCATGTTCGCGCATCAACTCTTCACGGAGTTCCGTTTCTTCCGTTTCGGGCAAGATATCCGTAATGGATTGGAGCGCCAGCCGGCAGTTGCGGTGGATCTCCGCCAAAACTTCTTCGCTTTTTTTAATTTCCATACAATCTCCTTTAACGGAAGTTTGTGTTTTTTGTACGTTTGTATGCAAAACCGCTTGACTTTTCTCCGCCCCTATGATAAATTACTTTATGAGCCGCTAAGAACGGGCTTCTAAGCGTCTGTTTTTTAAAAAACGGGCCGCCTATGACATCTTGCGAGACCGGGAAGAGGAGGTAAAAGCGAAAATGTACGCAATCATCGAAAACGGCGGGAAGCAGTACAAAGTTTCCGAGGGCGACGTGCTGAAGGTTGAAAAAATCAATGCGGAAATCGGCGCCGAAGTTACTTTTAACGTCGTCATGCTCGCGGACGGCGATACCGTGAAAGTGGGCGGGGAAGTTGCTTCCGCAAAGGTGACCGCGACCGTTCAGGCGCAGGACAAGTACAAGAAGATCATCGTCTTTAAGTATAAAGCCAAGAAAAACGAGCGCAAGAAGCAGGGCCACCGCCAGCCGTATACCGCTGTCAAGATCGAAAAGATCGAAGCCTGATCACGGGGCAACCGCCCGAAAATATCGATATAAGGAGAATGGAAAATGTTTTTTATCCGTTTGTTCGCGCATAAAAAAGGTACCGGTTCTTCCCATAACGGCCGCGACTCCGAGGCGAAAAGGCTCGGCATAAAGCGTCAGGACGGGCAGGAAGTGCATGCGGGCAGTATCCTTGTGCGCCAGAGAGGCACGAAGATCTACCCCGGTAACAACGTCGGCATCGGCGGAGACGATACGCTCTTCGCTTTAAAGGACGGCGTCGTCAGGTACGAGCGCAAGGGAAGAGACAAGAAGCAAGTCAGCGTCTATTGAGAAAGAACAATCCGCTCTGCGAACCGCGGGGCGGAATTTTTCTGTACGGCAGCGGCGGGGCGGACCCTGCGGCACGCCGCTTTTGGCGGCAGTCTTGTTCGGCGGAGGGATGGCGGAACGCCTCCTTCCCGCCCTTGAACGTTCCTTGGATTTATAGTATAAACAAGCCATGAAAATCGAAACATATACGCTGAAAAACGGCACGGAGATCCCCAAGATCGGGCTCGGGACTTTCCGTATCTCCCCTGCCGACTGCGAGAAAACGGTTGCGGCCGCCATTCGGAGCGGATACCGCCTCATCGATACCGCCAACGTCTATATGAACGAACGCGCCGTCGGCCGCGGCGTAAAAACGTCCGGCGTCGGCCGTGAAGAAATCCTCATAGCGTCAAAAATTTGGCCTACGGAATATAAATATAAAAAGGCGGTCAAGGCTATCGACGCGACGCTCGGCCGTCTCGGTCTCGACGTGCTCGACCTTCTCATTCTGCATCAGCCTTTCGGCAGGGTGGAAGAGGCGTGGCGGGCGGCGGAGGAAGCCGTCAAAGCGGGCAAGATAAAAATGCTCGGCGTCTCCAATTTTGACGAGGACGATCTTGAAAAATTGCTTACTTATAGCACGGTAAAGCCAATTTTAGACCAAGTGGAATGTCATCCGTACTGCCAAAGACGCACGCTTGCGGAGTATTTGAAGGGCCATGACATCTTGCTCGAATCGTGGTATCCGCTCGGCAGCGGCAACGGGGGCCTTTTCGGTGAAAAGATTGTCTCCGCCCTGGCGGAAAAATATCGAAAAACTCCCGCGCAGGTGATTTTGCGGTGGCACACCGAGGAGGGGTATCTTCCCATTCCCGGCACAAAAAATCCTGCCCATGCCGCGGAAAACGCAGGCATTTTCGATTTTTCGTTCACGGACGAAGAACTTTCTTTGCTCCGTTCCCTTGATAAAAACGAGCGTTTTTTCAAGATGAAGAAGAGCGTCCAGAGGCGGGCGGTATTTTTCCAAAAGATGAATTACGAAAAGCAAAAATAACGGCACGGGTGACGCTTCCTTCCGTGCGGCGGGACGGATTCCCCGCCGCCGAAAATATTTTCGGAAAATTTTTTTGAAAACAGATAAAAACGCTTGATTTATTCGGATGGATATGATATATTTATCAAGCAAATCGGAAGTTTAGCTCAGCTGGGAGAGCATTTGCCTTACAAGCAAGGGGTCATAGGTTCGAGTCCTATAACTTCCACCATACAGTGCGGATTGCTTTTTATGCGGGAATAGCTCAGTGGTAGAGCGTCACCTTGCCAAGGTGAATGTCGCGGGTTCGAGTCTCGTTTCCCGCTCCAAACACAGCTCCGCACTGTTTTTTTTCGGCGCCATAGCCAAGTGGTAAGGCAAGGGTCTGCAAAACCCTGATTCCCCGGTTCAAATCCGGGTGGCGCCTCCAGAGTGGGCGCCCGCCAAGGCGCCCTTTTGATTTGTATTTTTTATGAACGGATTTGCGGGGCAGACGCGCGTCGCCGCAAACTGCGCTTGGAGCGCTTTCCGCAGGCGGAAAGCGCAAGGGCGCTTCGTTGCGTCTCCTTTTTCCGAAAAAATACTGCGTCTTTTTTCGGAAGACCTGTTAAGTCCCTTGCTTTGTAAGAGAAGCAAGCCGTATTTACAACCGAATCACGAAATGCGCCGCTGTGGTGGAATTGGCAGACGCGCGTCGCCGCAAACTGCGCTTGGAGCGCTTTCCGCAGGCGGAAAGC
>CAZTBU010000021.1:0-32739 GCA_964612545.1 uncultured Clostridia bacterium
GTTCGGCAAGCTCACCATGACGATAAGGTGATGGTTCGGCAAGCTCACCATGACGAATATTGCGGTGATGGTTCGGCAAGCTCACCATGACGATAAGGTGATGGTTCGGCAAGCTCACCATGACGAATATTGCGGTGATGGTTCGGCAAGCTCACCATGACGATAAGGTGATGGTTCGGCAAGCTCACCATGACGTAATTAGAATGGCCGAAGGGTCACCATGACGATTCAGAATGGCCGAAGGGTCACCAGGACGATTCAGGACGTGATTACTCTACTATCGTGAGGTAGTTGAGAAGGTGAACTTTGATTTGGTACTCACCGTCGTAACGGTCGACAAAGCCGCGGACATCGAGCGTCTTCCCCTTGAATCTGTCCGCCGTCACGAGAACCTGATCGCCGTTTTCGTCTTTTTCCGTCAAAACCGTCGTACGGACGGTGATACCGACGGGTTTGCCCTCGCTGTCTGCGGTAACCTTGACGGACTTGCCGTTTACGGTTACGGCAACGCCGTTTTCATCGAGCTGGTAGCAGGAAAGGGAAATCGCACCGTCATTTTCGCCGCCGTTGTGGGTGGTATACGTATCGTACACGATGAGGTTCCTCATGCTGACCGTAGTGAATAGCACGGCCTCGCCATAGTCAAGGGTTACGGGATCGGGCTCCTCGTGGCGGTTGCCCTCTTCATCGGTCACGATTTTGGTGAGTTCGATGGTCGTTTTGCCGTTGACGAGCTTATCGATGGGCGTTTCGACGAAGGACGCCTCGCCCGTGATGACGTTTCCGTCCTCGCCGGTAACGGCGAAGGTATTTTTGGGATCTTTGAGGTCGCGGGGGTTATAGGTAAGGCCGCTGATCTGCGGGCCGAATTCGTCGGAGTTTGAAAACGTGCCGCAGACGCTGACGCGGTTGCCGATCGTGAGAATCTTCCTCAGATATGATCCGGGAGTATATCCGTAGAAAACCGTCATACCGAAGTAAAGCCCCGTCTCCTCGTCGTAGTCCTCGATATAGACGCTGTTCTCCATCTGCGTGGTGATGACGCCCTCTACGCGGACCGTCTTTTGCGTGTAATCGGCAAGACGGCAACGGAGTTGCTTTAAGGTAATCTCGAGCGGGCCGCCCTCATAGAAGTTTTCGTCAACTTCGTCGGAATATACCTTCAGCCCGAGTTCCTTTGCCTGCATAAGGGCGGGCATGGCGTACGCTTCGCCGTAGCGGTTGGTGCCCGTGTTCTGCGCAAAGCCGTAGCCGTTCTGCAAAAGCTCTATATTGAGGTTGCGGTATTCCGTCCCGCCCTCGGGAAGATACCAGACCCAAACGGTGTATCTCTCGCCCGTCGAGTCGATATTCCAAAGCTCGTCGTCCGATTCCACAATGATTTTTTGGGCGGATTCGAGTTTGGAACGGGTGAAGTTGGAAGCGGTTTTCCCCCACTTCTCGACGTCGCCCGTCGATTCGGGCGTATTCACGGCAAGATACCTCGCCTTGATATAGCCGTACGTCTTATCGAACGTATCTTTATTGGCGGCGTAATCGGTGATGGTGGAATTCTCAACGGGATCGAAGTGGGTCGTATCGCCGTCGATGAACAGCTTGACGGTGACTTCCTGCTTCTTCGTCTCGCTGGTAAAGTCGAGATGGCACATGGAAACATAGTCAACCATATCGGCCTTGCCGCCCGACCCCGGGCCGCAACCGGCCATGGCGGGCGTCAGCAGAAACGCCGACGCCAACAGGGAAACAAAAAATTTAACGTGTCGTTTCATACGATTTAACCTTCTTTCCTGCAGATAATTTTACAGGATCAACCGTTCTGTTTGCACATTTCAACGGCCTGTTTGAATAGCTTGTCAAGATCTCCGGGGTTGGCAAAGACCGCCTGCAGCAAATTGCCGACTTCCACGCGCGCCTCGGCGGAGCCGACGAATGCGGGAGAGGTAAAGTATGCGTTCTCCTGTTCCATGCAGACCTTCGAAGAGAGTGCGGTAAGATTCCCCTTCCCGTCGGCGTTGTCAAGATGTTCGGCGAAAACGGGGTCGGTTTTCATCGTTTCCAAATTCAGTACGGGCACATAGCCGGATGTTATGGAAAAGTCGGCCTGGAAGTGAACGTTCGTGATGAGGAACTTGATGAAGAGCCAGCTCGCGAGGACCTGCTGGGGGTCGTTATTCTTAAAGATACAGACGGAAGGACCCTGCGAAATGACCTTGGGCTGATAGTCTGCGTCGTAATCTGCTTCGCCCGCGTCTTCGGGAAGATAGTGACAGACCTGCGGAATGGGCGCGATGCCGACTTCGAACGCGAATTCGCCCTGATTCTCCGTCGCTTGTTGATAAGAGGCGCCCGCCGTCGAGCCGATGCACATATAAGTTTTCTGATCCGTAAAGAGGTTGGACGTATAGGTATTGTTATTGAGCTGCTGCGTCGTGACATAGCCCTTCTGGTACCAGTCGGAGAACCATTGTACGAAACCGCGGTTCGTCTCGTTATCGAAGAGGTACTTCTCCCCCGTCGCCGAAGTATAGGGGGAACGGTACTGCTCGCACATGGTGATGAACCAGTTCGATTCGGAATCGTAGCCGAGGGGAATGCTGTCGGTATATCCTTCGGTGGCCTTGATTTTAGCGCAGAGCGCTTCCATCTCCGTCCACGTATCGGGGACTTCCCAGCCGTTCTTCTCGAATGCCGTCTTGTTGTAGAAGAGGACTTCCGTCGACTTGGAGAATGGCATGGTGTACATCTTGCCGTCCGCAAATTCCTTGCCCTCGTTATAGTAGCCGGGGATGAACTGCGACACCTGCTCCTCGGTAAGGCCGAGCTTTTCCGTCGTCCCGTCCGCACGTTCCACTTCCATGTCGGCATATTGGCCGCCGGGAAGGAAATCGTCGAGCGCAAGCACGGCCCCCGCCTGATTGTACCCTGCGACGTGGTCGGAATAGCAGTATGCGATATTGGGCTGCGTATCGGCAACGATCTGCTTGGAAAGCATGTCATAGAGCTCTTCGTATTTGCTCGAGTCACGCGGTTCATCGAGGTTTTCGATGGTAATGTTGGGGTAGAGCGCACGGAACTCTTCCGCATATTGCTGGAGTACACCGCGCAGATTCTGCCCCATGGTATGGGAAAAGCTGATGGTGACGGGTTTGTCGGTATCGAATCCGCCCTCCGGCATTTCAAATTCCGCGATCCTGCCGCCGCAAGCCGCAAACGACAGGGCCACCGTGCAGGACAGAACGCCTGCAATGATCAATGTGCCGAACTTCTTCTTCATTGTTATCTCCTTTATCTTAATTTTTTGTTTTTGAGATGATACGGGCGGGCTTTTTCAGCCCTTGATGCCGCTCTTCGATACGCCGTGCATGATATATTTGCGGAAGAACAAGAATACGAGAAGTAACGGTATGGTGACGAGCACCACTGCCGCCATCTGTGCGGGCATGTTCGTCTGCTGCAGCGCCTCATCGAAGAACGCTTCGCCGCGCAGGCCTACCGTGATGAGCCTGTGGGCCAAATCGTTTGCGACAAGGTGCGGCCAGACATAGGCGTTCCATGCGCCCATGAGCTTCAACAGCGTGATGGATATGAGCGTGGGAGCGGAAAGCGGGATCATTACTTTCCAAAGATATTTCAGATCGCTCGTTCCGTCCACCTTGGCGGCGAGATACAGTTCGTTGGGAATCTGCATGAAATTCTGCCGCAACAGATAGATGTAGAAAACGCTGACAAGGGAAGTAATGATGAGGACGGTATAAGTATTGAGCAAATTCATTTTGGCAACCGTCACATAGTTGGTGACCGTAAAGAGTTCGCCGGGGATCATCATCGTGGCAAGAAGGAGGGCAAATACGATATTTTTCCCCTTGAATTCGAGCCTTGCAAAGGCATAGGCGGAAAGCACGGTGATGATGAGGGACAAAACGGTGGATACGACGCCCACGATGACGGTGTTCAAAAACAGCCTGCCGAGATGTAAACTGCCCGTGAACGCCACAAGATAGTTGGACCACTGGAAATGTTTCGGCCAGAACGTGGGAACGGTGGCGTTATACTCCGCCATGGTCTTGACCGAGGAAATGAGCATCCAATAGAAGGGAAACAGCACGATGACCGCCATGACCGTAAGGAAGGTATAGAGCCCGATGTAGACGAATACTTTGAGAACCTTCTGCTTTTTGGAGGCCTTTGCGACGTCGAACCCCCCTTCGGGAGCGGGTGACGCCGCCCCCGTTGCATCCTCAGGAAGCGCTTCGGCTTCGGGAGATATTCCGGAAACAAGCGAATTTGTTTTGCTATCGATTTCTTCCATGATCCCCTCTCCTTAATAATGGACCTTCTTCTTGCTGACATACATGTTGATCATGGTGACAACGAATATGATCGCAAAGAGGATGAGCGCCGCCGCGCTCGCGCGGCCCTGATTGTTCGTAATATTGTCGTAAATATATCCGACCATGGTATTGAGCGGCTTTCCGTAAGAACCGGGCGGCCCCATCAGCTCTTCGCCGAAGATACCGACAACGCTGTTGTACTCCTTGAACCCGCCGATGAAGCCCGTAATGACGACATAGGCGATCATCGGGGACAAAAGCGGCACCGTGATGCGCCAGAATACCCGCATGCGGGACGCGCCGTCTACCTTCGCGGCGTCGTAATACTGTTTATTGACGCTCTGAAGGCCGCCGAGAAGTACAAGTATCTTGAACGGCAATGCATTCCAGATAATATAGATGCATAGCACTACCATGTTCGCAAACTTAGTTGACCCTTCGTTGACCCAATTTACCCTCGTGCCGCCGAGCGCTTCGATGATGGTGTTGATGATACCGATCGAAGTGGGTTCCGTGCCCGGGTTATAGCCGATCATCTGGAACATGGCCATGAATACCATGCCGATTGCGATGGTGTTGGTGACATAGGGCATGAAGAAGATGGTCTGAAACAATCTTCTGAGCGGTTTGATGGAGTTGAGCGCCACCGCGATGAGCAGGGCGAGCATGGTGGAAACGGGCACGGTAATAACCGTGAGCAGGATCGTATTTACGAGGTAGGTCCAAAATGGCTTGAACTGTACCACATTTGTGAAGTTATCGAAGCCGATATCGAACGCCTTGCCGCCTTTATCTGCCATGACGTTGTAATCGACAAGAAATGAGATCCTGACCGTATTGATGATGGGCCAAATCGTAAAAACCGCGAGCAGAATGATTGCAGGAAGGAGGTAGACCCAGCCTTTCCAATGATTCCACGTCACTTTCCACAGCGCCTTTTTCCTCTCCTTCGACTCCTGCGCGGGTTCCGCCTCCTGCGTTACATTTTGATTCGTTTCTTCAGTCATTCCTTCGCCTCGGTGTCTGACGTATCGGCCTCACCGGAATTCTCTTCCGCACTCTCCTTCCTGCGGGAATTTTTCCTGAATCCGGCAAAGATGCCCTTCTTTTCCTTCTTCGCGGGGTTATGTTCCTTCGCCCTGTCGTCCTGTTCCCGCGGAAGGGGACCTTCATGAACATAGTATTGCCCTTCGGCCTTCATCTCTTCGACCATCTTTTCGTGGATCGCCACCTGTTCGCCGAAGTGGATGCGGTTTTCCGTTTCCGCATTGAAGAGGAAGACTTTGTAAGGTTTTAAGTTAAATCTTGCGGTATCGCCCCGGATGTTCCCGAGTTCATCCGAAGAAATGATGGAGCGGACAATCGGGTTGACGGAGCCTTCGTTCGTAGACACGACGGACACATCCCTGCCCATGACGTCGATGCCGGTCACATTGCAACCCATTCTCCCCTCTTTGTCGAGAATGAAGCCCTCGGGACGGATCCCGATGAAAACCTCCTGATCCTCCACGCCTGCGACGTCGAGCACGTTTTCTCCGCCGATATAGAGCTTTTCACCCTGCACATATCCCCTGAATACATTGATGGGAGGCGTGCCGAGGAATTTCGCGACAAAGAGATTTGCGGGGTCGTCATAGACCCACTGGGGTTTGCCCGTCTGCATGATGACGCCGAGCTTCATGACGACGATGAAGTCCGAAATGGACATCGCCTCTTCCTGATCGTGCGTGACGAAAATCGTCGTAATCTGCGTGTCGCGCTGGATACGGCGGATCTCCTCGCGGGTCTGGAGACGGAGTCTCGCGTCGAGGTTGGAGAGAGGTTCGTCCAACAGAAGAACGCGGGGCATCTTGACGAGCGCGCGGGCAATCGCGACGCGCTGTTGCTGGCCGCCCGAAAGTTCGGAGGGCTTGCGGTTCATGTACTCGTCGATCTGGACAAGCCTTGCGACCTCGTTCGCGCGGTTGAGCATTTCCTCTTTGGTCAGTTTGCTTTCTCCCTTTAAGTTTTGCAGGGGGAACAGGATGTTCTGTTGCACCGTCATGTGCGGGTAGAGCGCATAGTTTTGGAAAACGAGCCCTATGCCCCTGCTTTCCGGCGTCAATTTCGTGACATCGTCATCTCCGAAGAGAATTTTGCCGCTCGTCGGCTCCTCCAAGCCGCTGATCATGAACAGCGTGGTACTCTTGCCGCAACCGGACGGGCCGAGAAGGCCGATGAGCTTTCCGTCGGGGATCACGAGATCGAAATCGTTGACGGCGACCACTTCGCCATTCGGGTCCTTTTTGTCGCGGCTCGGAAAGACTTTTGTGAGATGTTGCAATACTACTTTCATAACCTTATCCTTTTTTTTCCCCCAAATTATTAATATTTATCTTTTTCCAACAAGGCGGCTTCCGCGGCATCTTTGCGGGCCTGCGCCTTCTTTTCGTTGAGTTCCTCTGCGGAGGCGTAAATCATCTGCTCCTTCATATCCGCCGCCACCGTAAAGGCGAGAATATCGTGGATGGGAGTGTGGTTCTTCGTTGCGAAGAAGAGCACGACGTCCAATATGAGCAATGCCGCCAACAAAATGATCGACACCCAGCCCAAAACGCGGTAGATCAGCATAAAGACGAGTAATACGGGGAACATCGTCTCGATAGCGTATTTCCCGAGGAGCATTCTCCCGAACAGGGCAATCGCCGATATCCTCACGCAATCCGGGCGCACGAGACAGATTGAAAAGACTTTCTTCCCAATCGTCTGCCCGTTCCCGAAACAGAGCGGCACGATAAATTCAAGTATCAAAAACGCAAGGAGCAGCCCCACGGAAACCATCATGAAGAGCATGGAAGCGACATAGCGGTATTGGGCGCCGAGCACGGATTCCGGGGTAAGGGCGGCATATTTCTCGAACGCATCCGCCATTTCGTGCCTTTCCTTGCCCGAAGAGCGGATCGCCTCCGCGACGGCGGCTACGTCTGCGGGCGCGCCCGCGGGATCCTTCAGCGTATATTCGCCGCTGTTACTGCCCCGCCCGAACGTAAACCCGTAATATCCGGAGACGTCCTCGATGAGAGCTCCTACAATATCGTCGAGTCCCAAAGTCTGTCCGTCTTTTTCGACGGTGTAATCCCCGTCTTCGCCGACCGTATAAGTAAAGCCGTAATGCGCCGCGACGGAAGGAATACAGTCTTTCTGGTAGGAACTCCATTCGCCGAAATATTGCTCGGAAAGATCCGCTTCCCTCTCGAAATGGCATATCAGCGAGATGACGTAAATGAACCCCGTTGCGAGCACGGCGAGAAGGATCAGGTCAAGGAGCCCTGCGGACGCCCTTTTTATGATACCGATTTTTTTCAGCTCGAACATTCGCAAGCTCCCGGTGTACGGATACACCCCTCTTTGCACTTCACCCGTATTATATCATAAATCAAAAACGGAATCAATGGTTTTAGGCATTTTTTAACAACGGGAACACAAGAATTGTTGATTGCAAGGTTTCCTTGTTCCGCCCCGCCTTACGGTTCCGCGATTCCTTTGCCCTTCAGAGCGTAAAAGTATATACGATCTCAACCGAATCCCCGCCCGCGGCGGTATATGCCACGGTTATGCCGTAGAAATAATCCATAAAAGTCGCGTCCACATGCATCGCCGTGCAACCCTTTACGCCCATAAAGCCTTCGGGGTCTTTGACGTCCGCTTTCAGATACATTTCCGTAAGATCGGCGTCCGCGAAATATTCTTCCTTAAACTCAAACAGCTTCCCCGAGACGGTCAGGCCTATGTCGTCCCCTTCGGTATGCGTGACCTGCCCTTCCTTTACCGTGGCCTTGCCTGTGCGCTTTACGACGGAACCGGAGGGCACCCCGCCGGGCGTAATTTCAGCAAAGCGCTCCGCTTCATACTCCACCGTGGCGGCGCCGTCCGCAAAACTTACGGTGTAAACGCTCGTTAAAACCGCGCCCCCGCCGAACGTATCCGTGACGGTGATCCCGATCCCCGAATAATCCGCCTGTATCATTTCGTTGAGCGGCTTGTATGCATCGGCTTTTACGCCGCCCTGTCCTTTGAGATCGCACGCGGAAAAGCACAGGCTCCCCGCAAGACATGCTCCGACGGATAAAACCAAAAAGATGGATTTTTTCATGATAGTCCCCCTCACCCGAGAATTCCCGAGAGCGCACCGCTCTCTGCGTTTTCCGCCGCTTCATTGTACGAACCGATGAAGGCGTTATAATCTTCCACCGCCGCCTGCAATGCCGCAAAGTCATCGGCCGCAAGCGCCTTTTCGTCATCCGTAAGCGCATTGTACGCATTGAAGGCGCGGCGGATGGATGCAAGCCTTGCCGAAGGAGATCCCTCCGTGACGATGGCCGCGACGGCGCCGCGGAATGCCTGCAGTTTGTCTTCGCCCGGGTCGGTACCCGCCGCTCCGACAGTGACGGTGGCCGTCGCCTTCACGGAAGGATCCGCCTTGCATGCAACCGTGACGGTCGCCGTGCCTTCGGCCTTTGCCGTCACCGTGCCGTCGTCTCCGACTTCCGCGACGGAAGGATCGCTCGTCGTCCATACGAGCTCTTCCGCAACAGCCGTTGCGGGAATGCGCGTCACCTGCAACTTTGCCTTCCCGCCGACCGTCAGGTTGAGGGAAGAAGGCGAAATTTCAAGCCCCGTGAGTTTGTCTTCGCCGGGGTCGGGGGTAACCGTCCCGCCGCTCGGGCCGTACTTGCCGAACAAGGCATGATAGTCGGAGTCAAAGTACTTTATAAAAGCTCCGCCGATATCGTAATGACCATTGTAATTCCCGAGAAATGCCTCATCCGAGCCATCTGTCCAAATAAAGTCTTTGCGGACGGTATCCCATGTCCATGTCTTGCCGGATGTCTGTGAAGAATTGAATTTGGGATTGGCATGACTGTTCTCTATGGAAATTTCAAGGAATCTATCCCCTTGCTTGATGATCCACCCGTCTCCCTGCTTGGAAACCGTGTACTCCGAGGCTTCGGAAATTTCGGTTGTTGTTTGGATGTAATATTGATTGACCAACCCGGACTGCGCATAATGATATGTGCCGTCCACTTCCATTCCGAGGTAGTACGTCCCCTCTTCCGGTTCGGCAAGAGGCGTGAAAATTTCCCCCGCCGTAACGGTAACCTGCGCCGTGGCAGAGACGTTGGAAGCTAACGTACTTGTCGCCGTGATGGTCGCCGTGCCTTCGGCCTTCGCCGTCACGACGCCGCCCGAAACGTCGGCAACTTCGGGATTATCGGACTTCCATGTGACCGTCTTGGTCGCATCGGAAGGGGTTGCGGAGACGGTGAGCGCCTGCGTCTTGCCGGCAGACAAAGAAAATGCGGAGGGAGTAAGGGTGAGCGAGTCGGGCGTGACGGGATCGGACGGCGTAATGCTGCCGTCCCCCCAAATCGCGTTCGCATATTCGGGGTGATCGATAAACGGATTGCGGTTGCCCTGATATTTACAAGCAACCTCGTTGCGCGTGCGTTCAATGTCGTCTACGGGGTCCAATGCGTTCCATTTGAGAAGAAGTTGTTGTGCAGCGGTTTCACTGCTCGCGGCGATGACATATGTAAATTCAAGCGTGCCGAATTTTCCGCCGCTGCCATTCGTAGTGCCATTGACATTGGTATATGTGTTATAATGAGTATACATATACATGACGATGCGCGCCGCATCCCCTTTGACGTCGTCTAAAGGCATGAAAGTGCTGGTATTGGCATATCCGCCGAGCTGGGATTGCGCGCCGCTTGTTGTGTGGGAATATTGCGGCGTTCCGCCCGTCACTTCTCCGTACTTTTTACTGCCACGGGCACTATTCAAATCTGTCTCCGTCGGGCGGATGTGGTGCATATCGCTACCGCCGTTGCTTGTTTCCCACAACTTGCTGTCGGAAGAGCTCTTGCGGGAAAGGCTCTTGGGCCAAACATGTTCCTTATTGATGATCCCTGCGCCGCTGCCAAAACCCGTGGTCATACTCTCGTGCGTATAAAATTCGACGCACCCTTTTCCGTCGTGACCCGGATCGGATTCGTAAAGATAAGTGTTGAGACTGTTGTAACTCGTATATTTCGTATGCGTCTTCGTGATCAGATCGTGCAGCTGGCCGAGGAGAGCGTTCCCTTCCGTCGCGGTGATACCGTCGTAGTAAGAGCCGTCGTAGGAAGTGCCGGCGGCAGCGGCCGCAACGGTGTCCGCGGAAACGGCAGGCAACGCCGAAGAGTACACCGTGAGAAACCCGGAGAGCATCGCGATTGAAAGCGCAAACGTTAAAAATTTGTTAAAAAATTTTTGCATGTATTTTCCCCCAATGCATATATTCTATCATTCAGGCCTGTTCGGCCCCTGATTTTTTTCTGAGAAAGCACCTTCTGCACATCGCCACATATCTTTCGTTCCCGCCGAGAAGGACTTGCGAACCTTCCGTGACGATGTTTCCGTCGTCATCGAGCCGCGCGTTCACGGTCGCCTTTGCCCCGCAAGTACAGACGGACTTGATCTCGCTGATGGATTCGGCAATCTCGAAGAGGCGCTTGCTCCCCGGGAAGAGATGGGTGGTGAAATCGGTGGCAAGGCCGAAACACAGCACGGGAATATTCTTTTCGATGACGATATCCGAGAGCCCGTCTACCTGCTCCGGCGTTAAAAATTGGCACTCGTCCACGATGATGACGTCGCAGCGGGAATATTTTTCCTCGTACAGCCGGAAGAGATCCTCATACGGCTGTACGGGAACGGCGTCCTGTTGAAGGCCGATACGGGAGCGCACCACGCTTGCGCCGTCGCGCGTGTCGATAGCGGGTTTGAGAAGGAGAACCTTCATGTTGCGCTCTTCGTAGTTGAATTTCGTAATGAGCGCCTGTGCCGTCTTGGAGCACCCCATCGTGCCGAATTTAAAATATAACTTAGCCATGATTGCAATGCGGAGCCCCTTCTCACTTAATTACGCCGTATATGAGCGGGGTTTCCGCGGGTTTCTCGACGGAAATCTCCGTAGCCGCAAGCAATTTTTCCGCGGCGGGCGCAAAGAGCGCCCCGTCGTTTGCGAAAAGGGTTGCGATCTCTTCCCCTTTCTGCACACGGTCACCCGTTTTCTTCTTCAACAGTATGCCCGCCGAATAATCTATTTCATCTTCCGCGGTGTTGCGGCCGGCGCCGAGCATGAGGCTCGCAATGCCATAAGCCTCGGTATCCGCACTGCTGATGTAGCCCGACCTCCCGGCCGTCACGGCATAAGAATATTTCGCTTTTTCAAACGTTTCGGGATGCTCGATGAGCGCGGGATCCCCGCCCTGCGCCTTTACCGTTTCGATGAGTTTGCGGAGCGCACTGCCGTCCCCAAGCGCTTTTTGCGCCTTGCGGATGCATTCCTCCACCGTTCCCATGCCCGCGAGCGAAAGCATATGCCCGGCAAGCGCCACACAGACTTCGGTAAGGTCTTCCGGGCCGCGGCCGCGGAGCGTCTCCACCGCCTCGATCACCTCGAGGGAATTGCCGATGGCGTATCCCAGAGGACGGTCCATATTTGTGATGAGCGCGGTCATTTTCTTGCCCGCATTCTTGCCTATATCCACCATGAGGCGGGCGAGCTCTTTGCTCTTTTCCACCGTCTTCATGAAGGAACCGCTTCCCGTCTTGACGTCAAGGACGATGCAGTCGTCGTCGGCGGCGAGCTTTTTGCCCATAATGCTTGCGGCGATGAGCGGCATGCTGTCTACCGTGGCCGTCACATCGCGGAGCGCGTACAGCTTTTTGTCGGCGGGGGCGAACTGCTTGCTCTGCCCGATAATGGCAAGGCCGATTCCGTTGACCTGCGCGGCAAATTCCGCGTCCGTAAGCGTGGTGCGGAAGCCCCTGATGGACTCGAGTTTATCGACCGTGCCGCCCGTGTGGCCAAGTCCGCGGCCGCTCATCTTGGCGACCTTCACCCCGAGGGAGGCGACGATGGGCGCGACGACAAGGCTCGTCTTATCCCCCACGCCGCCCGTCGAATGTTTATCGGCGCGGACGCCGCCGATTCCGGAGGAATCGAATTTCTCGCCCGAATCGCGCACGGCATAAGTAAGGTCACAGGTCTCGCGCACGGTCATGCCTTTGAAATAAACCGCCATAAGAAGCGCGGAAGTCTGGTAATCGGGAATACTCCCGTCCGTCACGCCCCGTATAAAGAAGCCGATTTCTTCCGCCGTCAGCTCCCCGCCGTCACGCTTCTTTTTGATAATATCGTACATTCTCATGATAATATTTCCTTATATGATGGTATGGATGGTTCCGTTAAGGGGAATGCCCGCGGCAACCCTTTTATGCCCAGCCGCCGCCCCTTACGAAATCGGCGAGAAGGTCCCTTGCGTACACGCCGCCGCCCTTGTAGCGGCCGATCTCCGTAATATGGTTGGAACTGTAAGATGACGTGTACGTATCCACAACGATATAGTAAGTTTTGCCCGGTTCGATCTGCGATACGGAAATTTCGGCGCAAATATGATACGGATTGCGATCGTCGGACTGCCTGTTTAAAAAGGTAATGAGGTCGCTCCCGCCGATACTGCCGAGCACAATATCGTTATCGAAGGGAAGGACGGAAAACAGATCCGCATAGGACACGCCGCCCGCCGCGACGGAATAGGGATCGCGGGCGTTGAGGTAGCCGCCCCCCGCAACAATACCGTATTCCCCCCACTCTTCCTTGCCCGCTTGCAAATAGAGTTCCGCAACCTTTTGTTCAATCGTTTCGGAATTGCGCTTGGTGCGGTTGGAGCCGATTACGGCATAGGGATCTCCGTCGGGAAAGTACTCGCCGTAAAGCTCTTTGACGATGGGATCGTCCCCGATTCCGCTGTCTGCATACGTCCTGCTTGAAATGAGCTGCGGCTTTACGGTGAATTCCTTCGTGGCCTTATTAAAAGTGACGTCCGCACAACTCAGATACTTGTTTTCGCTCGCGGCCTGCATATGGTAAACGCCATATTCGTCCCGCAAAATATATCTCTGGTGCGTATGCCCCTCGAAGACAAGATCCACATAGCCGTCGGAAAGTGCCGTGTCGTACCACTCCATGTCGGAATTCTTGACGGAATTGACGCCCGAGGACGAAAAACCGCTCCCGCCGTCGTGAATGGAATAGACGATAAAGTCGCAATTTTCTTCATTTCTGAGGCGGACCGCTTCGTTCCTGACAAGATCCGTGAGGCGGCTCCCCGTTGCAAAGGACAGCCCCGCACGGAATTCGCCCGAAATGGAACTCAGGCAATCGCCGATCGCGCCGATGATGCCGATTTTTACGCCGCCCCGTTCGACAACCGCCGATGCCTTGCAGTAATCGGGCATGACGCCGTTATATGTAATATTGATCCCGAGGAAAGAAAAATCCGCCAGTTCGCTGTTGGGATCGAGGACTGCCGTTCCCCAATCGAATTCGTGGTTGCCGAGCGTCATGGAGACAAACCCGGCGTCGTTCATCCACTCCGTCATGAGTTTCCCCTTGTTGGAGGAGGATTCCACCGTTCCCTGCCACATGTCGCCCGAGGACAAAAGAATCTCTTCGCGCGCGGGATCTTCGTATAAATCCTTCACATATGTCGTAAATTCGTCGAGCCCCGGCTGGTTTTCCGTATCCATGAACTTTCCGTGCAAATCGTTAACGGCATAGAAAGAGAGTTCCGCTATATCGCCCCTGCGGTAGGTCTGCGGCGCAGAAAAATCGCTGTCGTCCTTGCCGCCGTCCGCGCTTACCGCCTTCACCCTGATGGTCTGGCCTTCGGAAAGCTGCACACCGTCCCCCATGTTGATCTGCTCCTCACCGCCGTCGATGACGTAAACATAATACATGGCGTTTTCCACGGCCTCCCATGTGGCGTAGCCGTCTTTATCGATCGAGACCACGGGCACGGAAATCTTCTCTTTTTCCGTTCCGCCGCCGCCTGCGCCGAAATTGCACCCGGCAAGCGCCGCACAGAGCAGTGCAACAAGCAATAAGGATGAAATTTTGGCCGGATTTTTTTTCATATTACGAGTTTACAGGTTTTCGGAGGTAAAGGAAAGGGGGAGGAGTTCCTCCAAAGTGCAAACCTTGAATTTTGCGGGATTGCCGAGAAGGATCCTGAAATCTTTGGCGCAGAATTCGCACATCACCTGCCTGCAAATGCCGCACGGAGCGCAAAGCCCGCAGTCCTCCCCTTCCCTGCCGCCAACGATGGCGATTCCTTCGAAATCGCGTTCCCCCTCGCTGACGGCCTTGAATATTGCCGTACGCTCGGCACAGTTCGAGGCGGGATAGGATGCGTTTTCGATATTGCAGCCGAGATATACCTTACCGCTCTTTGCAAGGAGCGCCGCCCCCACGCGGAAGTGCGAATAGGGCGAATAGGAATTTTCCCGCGCCTTCTGCGCAAGTTCCATAAGTTCCCTGTCCGTCATTTTTTGACATCCTCCCAAAAACTCTTTCCGCACGTCGTACCCTGCTTTACGCCGAAATAGTCAAGCACCGTGGCGGAAATATCCGCAAACGTCGGACGGGTTCCCAAATCCATTCCCTCTTTCACATGCTTTCCGTAAATGAGCATGGGCGTATATTCGCGCGAATGGTCGGTGGAAGGCGTCGAGGGATCGCAGCCGTGGTCGGCCGTGATGAGGAGCACGTCATCCTCGCGCATATCCTTCAGAAAACCGGTCAGAAAGCCGTCGAACTCCGACGCCGCGGCGGCATAGCCCGCAACGTCGTTGCGGTGGCCGTACTTCATATCGAAATCGACGAGATTGACAAAGCAAAGCCCCTCGAAGTCGCGCCCCTGCATCTCCTTCGTCACCTGCATGCCGTGCGCGTTCGACGTCGTGCGGTTGACCCCGGAAATGCCCGAGCCCGCAAAAATATCGTAAATCTTCCCCACCGAAATCGTCGCATAACCTGCGTTTTTCAGCAAATCGAGCATGGTTTCGGAGGGCGGCAGGAGAGAAAAATCATGCCTGTTCGGCGTTCTGGTAAAGGGATATTCCCCCGTAAACGGACGGGCAATGACGCGCCCCACATTGTGCGGCGGGACGAGCATTTCCCGCGCGATACGGCAATATTCGTAGAGCTCTCCGACGGGGACGACATCCTCGTGCGCGGCAATCTGAAATACGCTGTCTGCAGAGGTATAAACGATGAGCGCGCCCGTCCTGATATGCTCTTCCCCGTAATCCTTGATGACTTCGGTGCCGGAATAGGGCTTGTTGCAGATGACTTTGCGGCCCGTTTTTCTTTCGAATTCGCCGATGACGTCCGCGGGAAAACCGTGGGGATAGGTCGGAAGCGGATCGGGCGAAATGATGCCGGCGATCTCCCAGTGGCCGATCGTAGTGTCTTTGCCCATGGATTTTTCGCGCATTCTCGCATAACTTGCTTTGGGGCAAGGAACGCCGCCGCCGACGCCTTCGATGTTGAAGAGTCCCAAATCCGTCAGATTGGGGCAGTTGAAATTCGGGTGATTGCGGATCGCCCCCAGCGTATTGCTCCCTTCGTCGTGCCACAGACAGGCGTCGGGTTCCTCTCCCACGCCGAAACTGTCGAGTACAATCAAAAAAAATCTCTTTGCCATAGCCTCTCCTTATTTCTCAGGCAATCTCGAGGGCGATCTTCATCATGGCCGTAAAGGTGGTCTCGCGCTCCGCAGCGGTCGTGTTCTCCTCGGGATAGAGGAAACTGTCGCTTACGGTACAGATGCAGAGAGCTTTCTTGCCTGCCCTCGCTGCGTTGCAGTAGAGTGCCGCGCTCTCCATCTCCACGCCCAAAACGCCCATCTTCGCCCACTGCATGCCGCTGCCCGAATCGTCGTAAAACATATCGGAAGACAGGATGTTTCCCACTTTATAGTTGACGCCCGCCTTCCCGCATTCCAGCGCCGCCTTTTGGAGCAGGCCGAAGTCCGCGATCGGGCAGAACGTGCCCGGAAGGCCGTATTGTTTTGCATAGTTGCCGTTTGTGCAGGCGCCCTGCGCGAGAATGATGTCCCGCACATGCAGATCTTTGTGGAAAGAGCCGCAGGAACCGATGCGGATAATATTTTCCACGCCGTAGAAATTGAAAAGTTCATAGGAATAAATGCCGATCGAGGGCTGGCCCATGCCAGACGCCATGACGGACACGCGTTTGCCCTTGTAAGTCCCCGTAAAACCGTTGACCCCGCGCACATTGTTGACAAGAACGGGATTTTCGAGGAAGTTCGCGGCAATGAATTTTGCGCGGAGAGGATCCCCGGGCATCAAAACGGTCCCGGCAAAATCGCCGTATTTTGCGCCGATATGGGGCGTGGGAACATTCTTATGTTCGTTCATAGTAAATTCTCCTCCTTTACAATCTTAACAATGCGGGACGTACCCAGCCTGCTTGCTCCGAGCCCGATAAATTCCTCCGCGTCTTCGAGGGAAGAGATTCCCCCCGCCGCCTTGATTTTTACATTTTTGCCGACGTACTTTTTGAAGAGAGCTACGTCCTCTTTGGTTGCCCCCGCCTTGGAGAAGCCCGTGGAAGTCTTGATAAAATCGGCCTGCGCGCTCGTCACGATCCCGCACATCCTGATTTTTTCTTCCTCGGTGAGCAGGCAGGTTTCGATGATTACTTTCAGAATTCTGCCGCCGCACGCGGTCCTGACCGATTTGATCTCGTCCTCGATTTTATCGTAATGCCCCGCCTTCAGATCGCCGATATTGATGACCATATCGATCTCATCGGCGCCGTCTTTTACGGCCTGCTCCGTCTCGAAAACCTTTACTTCCTTTTTATGATAGCCGTTCGGAAAACCGATAACGGTACAGATTGCGATCCTGCCCGCGGCATACTCTCTCGCATCCTTCACATAGCAGGGCGGAATGCAGACGGAAGCCGTGCCGTACCTGATCCCGTCGTCGATGAGAAGCGCTATATCCTCCCACGTCGCCGTGACGGAGAGTTGGGTGTGGTCGCATTTCGAAACTATTTCACGAATGTCCATACTTCCCCCGATCCTTTCCCCTGTTCATCGTAACATAGCATTATAATCCCGAAAAGGCGTCTTGTCAATAGTTTTTTTAATTTTTTCACAATAATTGTTTTTTTTGACTTGTTTTTGGGAAAAACAGATAGAAAATCCAAACATTACATGAAAAAAGAGTGCAAAAGGCACTCTTTTTCAGCTGATCCGATTTAGTTTTACACTGTGCGCGATACTGTCTTTTCCTGATAAAAAATTACAGCGGAAGGCCGAATTCTTCATTTTGATCCCGGTCAAAGCAATCTTTGGCATTTTTTTCTTCCTCACCGTCCGCCGTCATACCTATTATATCATATACCACCGAACCGTCAACCGTATTGAGGCGTTGCCCAATAAATATTTTCGGAACCCGCGGCAATGTGCGATTAAAAAACGGATTGCCTCTATTCCCCGTCGAATCTGTGCCGCACGCCGTCCTTGTCTTTATAGGCAATGACCGCCGAAAGACTGACGTTTTCAACGCTCTTGAAAATATTCTGCTCGATCTGCGGATCCTCTTGTTTCAGCGCGTAAATGAGTTTTTTTACTTTCCCGCGTTTACCGCCGTCTCCGCTTGCGCTCCCTGCCGTGAATTTACAGGCACACCGGAGAAACCGCAAGCCGTTCTCTTTCTGCCATGCGATGATGTTCTTTTCGCGGATCAGATACATGGGGCGGATGAGTTCCATCCCCCCGAAATTCCTGCTCTTAAGCCTGGGAAGCATCGTCTGCACCTGTCCGCCGTAGAGCATGCCCATGAGAATGGTCTCAATGACGTCGTCATAGTGATGCCCGAGGGCGATCTTGTTGCACCCGAGCTCTTTCGCCTTGGCATATAAGTGGCCCCGCCGCATTCTGGCACAGATATAGCAGGGAGATTTTTCTATATTGAACACATTCTCGAAGATATTCGTCCCGAAAACCGTGGCGGGAATGTCCAAAAGCCGCAAGTTTTCCGCGATAAGCGCGCGGTTTTCTTCATGATAGCCCGGGTCCATCACGAGGAAAACGAGCCCGAACGGAAACTTGTTGTGCCTCTTTAACTCCTGAAAGAGTTTTGCCATGAGCATGCTGTCCTTTCCGCCCGAAATACACACGGCGATCCTGTCGTCCGGCTGCACGAGATTGTATTCAACGATTGCCTTTGCGAAAGGTTTGAAAAGACGCTTTGCATATGTCTTCCGGAGACCCTCTTCGATCTTCAGTGCAAATTCCTTCTCTTGTGCGGTTGTGCCGTCAAATTCCTTCATAGATTTTACCTTTTTACGGGCACGGGCCGTCATGCCGTGCCCGCGGAGCATCGCATTTCATTCTTCGGCCGAAGCGAAGTGACTTTACCCTTGGCGCCCCCTTGCGGGAGAGATGATGTCCTTTACAACCTCGCCCGCGATGATGAGCCCCATGACAGGCGGCACGAAAGCAATGCTCCCGGGGATCTCTTTCCCTGCGTTCTCTTCCCCGCAATCTCCCTGCGGGCGGAGAGGCTTCTCCCTTGAATAGACGACCTTCAGATGTCCGATCCCGTATTTTTTGAGTTCCCGCCGCATCACCCGCGCGAGCGGACAGACGGAAGTGCTGTAAATATCCGCAACCTCGAATCTGCCCGGATCGAGTTTATTCCCCGCCCCCATCGCGCTGATGACGGGCGTGCCGCATTCTTCGGCATTCCTGACGAGTGCAATCTTTCCCGTCACCGTATCGATGGCATCGATGACGTAATCGTATTCGCGGAAATCGAACTCCTTCTCCGTTTCGGGCAAATAAAAGGTTTTATAAATGCGGACAACGCAGCCGGGATTGATTCCGGCGATCCGCCTCTTTGCAACTTCCGCTTTATATTCCCCCACCGTATTTAAAGTGGCATAGATTTGGCGGTTAATATTGGTGAGGCAAATCTTGTCGTGATCGATGAGATCGAGGGCTCCCACGCCCGAGCGGGCAAGCGCTTCGGCGGCATAGCCTCCCACGCCGCCGAGCCCGAAGACCGCCACGCGGCTTTCCCGTAGTTTTTCCATCCCCTCTTTCCCGAGGAGCAGTTCGGTTCTCGAAAATTGGTTCGGCATGGGGATATTATAGACCTTTTCCAAGGAGAAGTCAATGCATTTTCGGGGTGTCCGGCTTGTCGGATCGCGGCGCGCGGCTTTCAGGGGCCGCGGAATCGCCGTCCCATGGCGGGAAAGGCTTACCGTACGGGGACAACGGACTTTTGCGGAATAATTTTTATTTGCTTGCCAAAGGAACGGCGGCGTGCTATAATGAAAGTATCCGATAATTCCCGACAAACCGCGGACGTTATGAAGGACAGATATGCATGCGGCGGCGTCCTTATCGGATACCCCTGTTTTTTATCCGCAAAAACTTTGTATAAGGAGGTGCAACTGTGAAAAACAAACTTACGGCGGCGCTTTTTGCGCTTGTCACAACATTCGGCCTCGTTTTCGGGATCGCGGGCTGCGGAGAGGCGGCGAAGGTGCCTGACGGCGGCGGAATCAATCCCGGACCGTCCGACGTACCCGCAGACGGTCCGCAGGACGAACAAAACGGCGGCACAACCACACCGGACAACGGCAACGGCGAGGAACAGAAACCCGAAGAGCACAAACACAGTTACACGGCAGAAAACGTATGCAGCGTTTGCGGTGAGAAGTGGGAGTACACCGAGGGCCTCGAATACACGCCCGATAAAAAAACAGATACATATATTGTGACGGGTATCGGCACCGCAAGCGGAAACGTCGTTCTCCCCTACGGTCATGAGGGAAAATCCGTGACCGCGATCGGCGATCATGCGTTTTATGATTGCAAAAAACTTACCGGCATCACCATTCCGGACAGTGTGACCGCGCTCGGCAAGTGCAACAATCGGGACCTTCAAGGCGTAGAGACCATCAATTCATCACCTATCGTAAAAGGTGTGTTCGAGGGATGCAGCGGGCTTAAAAGTATCACAATCGGCAAGGGTTTGACCGAAATCGGGGAGCGGGCGTTCTATGGTTGCACCGGATGGACGGGAGATTTGAAAATTCCGGACAGTGTGACCTTGGTGGGGCCAAAGGCGTTCTACGGTTGCAAAGGACTTACAAGCGTGACGATCGGAAACGGCGTGACCGCAATCGAAGAGAGCACATTCGGAAATTGCGCAGGACTTACAAGCGTGACGATCGGAAACGGCGTTACCGTAATCGGGAAGAACGCGTTTTCGATGTGCACCAAACTTGAAAGCGTGACGCTCGAAAACAGCGTGGCCTCGATCGAAGACGATGCGTTTTTCGCCTGCTACAAACTTACGGATTTTATCTTTCACGGCACGAAGGAAGAATGGAAAAAAATCGGGAAAGCGGGCTCCTGGATTACCAAAACAGGATACAACGTGGAGTGCAATGACGGGACGGAAACAAATTGAGAGCGTATCGGCCGTTCACGGTTTTCATGGTTACAAGGCCCCCCGGAAGCGTCTTCAATGCCCTTCCCGTCCGTCATTCAGAGCATGATAGTCCGGCAATTTGCAAATAAATATCCAACGGATAGTGAAATGCGCCCCAAAAGTTAAACATCATCGGAGGTGCATTTCAGGATTTGGGAGGGTTCTATAACAAATAAAAATCGGGAGTTTTTATTCCCGGTTTTTTTTGTTGACTCATTGAAGTATTTTATTTGTAATTTTTCTTAATATGTTTCCCGAATTTCTCCGTTTTAGACCTATCTGAATTACACCATTCTCAAACACTACTTCCGCATTGTCTTCTGAGATTATGGTTTTAGACCTATCTGAATTACACCATTCTCAAACTTGTAAATTTTCGCGGCGTTTGGCAAATCGGTTTTAGACCTATCTGAATTACACCATTCTCAAACTATGTCTCTGGAATCACTGAGTTCGACTGCGTTTTAGACCTATCTGAATTACACCATTCTCAAACAATTAGGTTTAGGAAACAAACACATTCTGGGTTTTAGACCTATCTGAATTACACCATTCTCAAACGGGCTGTCCGGAATTCGGACGAGCAATATGTTTTAGACCTATCTGAATTACACCATTCTCAAACCTTGTTCAGGCTCTTTCTCGCATTGTGACGGTTTTAGACCTATCTGAATTACACCATTCTCAAACGGTCATTCTTCTGCGATTACTGGTTCTATTGGTTTTAGACCTATCTGAATTACACCATTCTCAAACTGTTGCTTCTTGCGCACGTGGTTATTGGAGGTTTTAGACCTATCTGAATTACACCATTCTCAAACCGGACGCTACTGATTACAAGAAGAATTTGCGTTTTAGACCTATCTGAATTACACCATTCTCAAACCCCCTGATAGGAAAGGGTAGAGGTGGGCGGGTTTTAGACCTATCTGAATTACACCATTCTCAAACATATTGATAAGACGTTGCCTATGCCTACCTGTTTTAGACCTATCTGAATTACACCATTCTCAAACTTTACAATAATATTATACCATTATTTGCCCGTTTTAGACCTATCTGAATTACACCATTCTCAAACCCTATCTTGTCAACCGTTTTGCAAAAGTTTCGTTTTAGACCTATCTGAATTACACCATTCTCAAACGTGAGAGATTTATCTTCCGCCGCTTGGATTGTTTTAGACCTATCTGAATTACACCATTCTCAAACTTCTGCCCCTATTTCTATTGCTTCGTCTTCTGTTTTAGACCTATCTGAATTACACCATTCTCAAACATATAATCCGTCTTACAATCAAGAGAAGCAGTTTTAGACCTATCTGAATTACACCATTCTCAAACTCTACAATAATATTATACCACTCTTTGCCCGTTTTAGACCTATCTGAATTACACCATTCTCAAACCGAAACGAACGTTATTGATGGATTTTATTCGTTTTAGACCTATCTGAATTACACCATTCTCAAACCGATTGTTCGTCACCGCAATCTTTATCCTGGTTTTAGACCTATCTGAATTACACCATTCTCAAACACCTTTGGCGGAGATGGCGATTATCGTGCTGTTTTAGACCTATCTGAATTACACCATTCTCAAACCGCGTTGTGACTGTAAGCTATGTTCGGCTAGTTTTAGACCTATCTGAATTACACCATTCTCAAACCTCAAATTTGAAAATTTTTACGATTACCGGTCGCATTAACTCAAACAGGCAAGCCTATTATACTACATTTTTTATTCCGTGTCAACCGTTTCCCGCAAAAAGAACTCGCACAGGTCACCGTCGCATACCAAAACTTTTTCGTTTGCAACAACCCCGCGCAAATGGCTTTCGATACACAGCAAATTAATATCGCATTGCATGCAATGCAAAAAGAATTGTTCCAATTCGTTATTATCCAAGTAACTGCGCAAATTTACACATACGAGCAGTTTCGCCGGCGTCAAACGGCTCAGCAATGTTGCGAAATCCACCAATCGCTCCAAAATATTGCAAGAGTCATCCAACAAAGCTATAGAAATTATTTTTCCGATCTGCGAAAAATCCACATTGCCGACTGTTACGGGGACATCGATATCCAAGCTTAATAACTTTACATACCGGTCCAGGGCGGCAATTATTTCATGCGTCGCGGCGGAATGCGCCTCGTCGAACGCGAGCTCTTTCAACTTTTCCTGCAACAAGTTGACGGCCTTTTTGTCGTTGACATCGATTCGGAAATAATCCGCAACGTAAACCACGGATTTGGCAAAAGTTGCCTTGCCCGCGTCTGCCAACCTCCAACCGCCGTCCTGCCCGTCAGCCTGCTTGTGCATATTTTCCGTGAGCAGACAAAATTGATGAGGAGATTCGCATACCAAAGTCCACACAGCGGATTGTTCGAAGTCGATTGGGTTTTCCAAATTGTAATTTAAAAGTTTCATATCAACAAATATCTTTCGGTGGAATCAATTACTTCCGAAGTGTTTTCACCCGCAAGGTACTCCATTCCGGTATATTGCTTTTCCGTAATTACCAACACCTGAACCAAACCCTTGGGGGGAGTGTTGTTTCTCAAATGCCGCTTTGACATTTCTACCGTAGAACCATTTAAAGCCAGTTTGGCATACAGAGATTCTTGCAACATAACATAGCCTTCTTTCAACAAAAAAGTCCTGAAACAGCGGTATGCCCTTTTATCCGAAGCGGTTTCGGTCGGCAAATCGAAAAATACCATTATTCTCATAAATCTATAACTCATAAGTGTAATAAAGAATGTTTCCTTCACCGTTTTCCATCACGGAGAGCACATTTCTTACGTATATTGAAATCGCGGTGTTGAGCGTATATTTTTTCCCGTCCAAAACGACTTCATCATTGAGCAATTGTTGCAACAAGTGCCTGTGTTCTGTTGTAAAGCTGTCCAAATTGAGCTTTAGCACCGTCTTGTCCACCAAGGGCCTGAAAGGTTCCATCAAATCGCAACTCAAATTGAAGTGATTGAACTCGTTGTCGTGATTTATTCCCAAATTCGTAAGATACCCGCATGCCGTCACCTCGCGGTTGAACGCGGAAAGCAAAATGCTGTATCCGTAATCCAGCGCAAAATTTATGCAGTTGCTGTCACGGCGGGTAAATCCCATGCCGAACAGCGCATTGAAGTACACTTTCGCGGCGTGCCCCTCCCTGTTTGTCGCGTCGCCCGCTTCCACTTCACGCATATAGTCCGACAGCATCGAAGCCTGCTTTTCCAAATGGTTCGCGCTCAAAAGAGTCATTTGCTGAAAAATCTTTTGTTGTACGATTTGTTTCCAGACTTCCTGTTTTACAAGCGGATCCCATGCGATTTGTTTTCGAAGGCATCCGCTTGTGTCATAACGTAAAGAAGTGGGGATCAGTTCGAAACAGGGATTGTGTTTTTCATCGCAAAATATAACTTTTATTTTGCGTTTGACAAGTTCGCACATCAAACTTGCCGTAATGGCGACGGCGGTGTTTTCCACAATCAAAACCGAAATTTCGGACATATGTATCTTTTTTGTCTCTTCTCCGCGGCAAACCAAGTAATCCAACCGATGTTCCAACTTGCACCTGTTTGTCACGGTAACTACACGCCAGCTCATAAGTTTTACCGTGTTTTATCCAGATCCGAAAGCGGAATTTGCTGCTCGAAAATTCCCGTTACGGAGCGGTGGACGATGTATATCCCGTCCAGACTTTCGAATGTGTTGCGAATGGATATTATTCCGCAGTGTGCACCTTCATCAAGCAGGCTCAAATCGGAAGTCAGCGCGTTGCATTGCAGCGCTTTGCCGATTTCGCCCAGCACAACGCACTGTTCGCCCAAGCCGAGATTTCCGAATTTTTCTGCCTTTTTACGACATTTACTTGCGAAAGTTCTCATAGGGAAAGACTTCATACTCTGCGCACCGCTGTAACGAGGGCTTTCCAGGGTAGACACCAACGTATCGTACAGCCAAAGATTGTGTCCGCGGTCCACACCGTCATGATCATCGGGAACGAACGGCTCATTTTGGCTTTTGCACTTGTTCCATCTTTCCGCCACTTCGCAGACTTTTTTGAGATAGCGCGTTGTTTCGTCGCTCTGACGGTTTTGCTGCGCCAATCTCCATATTATATTATTGCCCGTCACACCGGACAACGCAAGCATTGTTTCCCCGAAGCGGAAAAACGCCCCGATTTTTATTTTGCTTATTAAGATTTGAGGATCGATCAGGCCGCAAGCGCGGCAGTACTCCACGCGCGAGCTGTCGTCAACCAAAGTACCGGCGAATCTCGCAACAACGCCCAGCAAGCGGTATTTCGTCTTCTGTTTTTCCTCCGTATATTTTACCAGCATAAAATACGAACGGCTCTCGTTGTTGTATCCGCCGTACTTGGATGTATCGGACATCTTGCGCAACCGCTCGTCCGGATTCGTGGGGCTTTTGAGAGGGATAAGATTTCCTTCATCCGATTTGGGCAGCATACTTGTTTTTTCAAACAAACCCGTTTTGACATAACTTTCGAATGTATACAGCGGGGTGTTGCCGCGCATTGTTTTGATTACCTGCGCCATTGTTCCGTTTTCACCCGTTCCGTTTTCATCCGCAACCCAAGCGGCGTTGGCTCCGGAACCTATGTTATGTTCGTATATTTTCGCGTCGGAGCCGCCCCGATCCGTGCCGTTGCGCATAAATTGCGCGTTGTGACCGTAGCGCGTATTGTAGACGTTGCCGACCACGATATTGAGATACGCGTCTTTCGCGTGGTGCAAATCGTTGACTTCCCTGCATTTGATAAATCCTGCGCGGCGTACTTTCTCTTCCTTACCCGTAACGGGGTCGACGACAAGTTCGTCACGCTGTTTGGCGCGGAACTCGCTGACCAATGCCGCCTTCGAAAATACAACTTCCGTGTCGGGGAACAAAGATTTCAACAGCTTTATCGTTTCCTTGGTGCTTTGCCGCGTCTCAACCAGCTGCCGCTGAATAAAATCCGTCATCTCTTTGTCGGTAAGCGGAGTGTCGCGCGTAAGGCGTCTGAATTTTTCTTCCGACATAAGCCCCTGCTTGCGCAAAGCCTCCCAGACGGGACGCATCTTTGTCCGAATCTCCGCCTTAACGGGATAATCGTCCGTCTTTTCGGCGTTTCGGGGCCTGTATGTCAACACCAGATTATCCAGACTGTCATCCTTAATCTTGCTGCGCGGGTATATGTGATCCTTATCGTACAAGGAAAAGTTGTTGTAATCAATGGGCTCTCCCGTGTAGATGTCAATGCCGTTTTGCAAAAAGTACAAAAACAGTTTGGTTTCGTTGAGGCGGCGGGGATTGGATTCCGCTTCTGCAAAACGGTCTTTCACATTTTGCCGGACCTCGGCGGAAAGCGCACTGTTTTCAAAATCGAGTTTTTCTCTGAGTGTCTGCAAACGGGATTTTGTTCTGTTACGTTCTTCTTTTTTGTCTTTGTCGGGATTTTTCTCCCTTGCGACCTCGACAAAGATCTTTTTGGGATCGGAGCCGAGCACCGAGCGTATCTCTTTTACCAAACACAGCGCCTGCCAAATTTGTTTTTTGACCGCCGGCGAGCAATACAGTCCGTCAACGATATCATAACCGAATTTTAAGTTTTCGATATCACGCTCGAAATATTCTTTAAAACCGTATTTATTGTATACCTGCATGAGATTATCGGTAGTGGAACGCAGCGCGTCTATGATGCTGAATGCATTTACTTCTCCCGTAGACGGATTGATACCCACACGCGAGGTCAAAAACTTTTCGGAAAGTCTTCCCCAGCCGACACACGTCAATCCCACGATTTGTTTTCTCTGCCCTTCCGTCAGGAATTCGTACTTTTCAAGACGTTTGCGCAATCTGCTCTTTTCGCTTGCGCCTACCGTAACATCGAAAATAATTTGCTCTATCTTATCCCTGTACTTTTCCACAAGTTCACGGCTGCCCAAAATTTTTGTGAATTGATAATACGTGCGGCGGCTGACCGAAACGCCCTCGTCAAACCCTTCCAGAACAACCTCGTCTGCCGACGAAATAAAATTATTGTCCGCCAACCACTTTTTCAGAAATTTGGACGTAAGTTTGCTTGTACCGTATTGCGCAAAGAAATCGGACAGCATTGCTTTTTGTTCGGGGGAAATCGGCTCGCCGTTGATTTTTATCTTGCAGACAATATTCAAAAAATTATATTCCTCATACAGCAAACTGCATTTGGGCAAAACTTTTTCGTTCCTTAAATAAGTGCAATACCTTGTGAGATTTTCGATAAACCCTTCTTCCGTTTTGTCCAGATCTATCTTTTGCTCGTAATTCCAGGGCAGAATTCTGCCCCCGCTTTTGCGGACAATCCAATATTTTCCGCTGTGATTATTGACGGGACCGACGAAATAGGGAATACGGTAAACCAGAATCCTGCGAATTTTTTCGGCATTGTCCGTGCCGTCTTCATCGCGCGTATTCAAAAAGGCGAAACGCGGATAACGGCGTACATGCTCCAATATCGCAACAAGCTCTTTCTCGTTCAGCTGATAGGGAATCGTGGAATTGTTTTTGCTTACCTGCTTCGGAAGGAATGTACCGTTACCGAGCTCTTCGAGGATTTGTTTGACATCATCATCCTGCAATGCGAGGGCGTTTGACGAAAGTACTTCCCTCACATATTTGGCAAAGTCATCGTAAGATGTATGGTTTTTGTCGATTTGTATTCGAGTGCCTTTGGAGCCGAACTTTGTTTTGCCGCAATATGCCGTATAATTGCATTTTCCTTTGGGCGGCGTTTTGAACATTTCGTCATAAGCGTCACGGTCAAAATATTTGCGCATGACTTTTTTCAACAATGCTAAATCCTGCCGATGTTTTTCGTACTTACCGACCATTGCCTCGGAAAACGTTTTGGACTCTCCGAGCAACTTTTTCAGTTGGGCATAGTCATACAGCAACTTTGCATTTTCTATCAAAACATAATCATCCTGCAGGATGTCTCTGAATTTTGCTTCTTCCTTTTCCCAATCGGTATCGAATGTAATCGATTCATCCGAATTCTCCGATTTTTCATCGATATCGATGGGCAAATCCTTCAATTTAACATTCAGCCCCGCCACCAACTTCAGCAAAGCGGACAGCTTTTTGTCGCCGTTTACGCCTAAACACTCCGCGTAACGTTTGGCGCGCACGGATTTGTTGCCTTTGAGAGAAACGAGCATTTGACGAAAATCTTCCATCGCAGACTTCTGCAATTGTGTGTAGTCCCGGTCGAATAAATAGGCATTGATCGCTTCGAACGGCTGTGAAATATCGTCCACCGCCTCTATGCCGCCTTCGATGAGAAAGTGCCCGCGATTTTTTATGATGTGATGCAACGCCAAAAAGACAAGTCTGGGATCGGGATTTTCCTCTTCGGCCATCGCCTTGCGCAGATGATAAACCGTTTTGTACTTTCTGTGAAAATCCCTGTCGTTGAAATCATCGTCGGCAAACAATGAGAACCAAGTGTTTTCGCGCTTGTCCTCTTCATACAAATTGCTGTCCGCAAGTCTCGCGAAAAAGTTCGGATCGATTTCATTGATGCACGGTGCAAACAGTTCTTCCAAAAGTTGCAAACGCAGTTTACGCCGTTGCAGACGTCTCCGCGAAGCGCGGAACGTCCGCCTGTCTTTTGCCGTTTCGGCGCCCTCGAAAAGACGTACGCCCCAAAGATTCTTGTTGTTGATACGCAGCAGCTTGTAATTGACATCCGTTACCGCCCAACCGCAGGAATCCGTTCCCATATCCAAACCGATATAGTAATCTTTAAAATTTTTTTCGGAATTTGACTTCATTTTCATTGACTCCTTTTGTATTTTGTAGTAGAATATATTTGTCTGTCTGAAATACACCTGTTCAAATAAAGATTTATCGAAACCGTTGCCTTTGGCAACACACCGCTATCGGTGAAACCCACTCCGGTGGGTTTTTTTGTAATAAAACGGCCGGGGTCCAACCCGGAGGTGCGCCGGAAAGCCCTCTCCGTCTTACCGATTCCGGAAAATTATCTGTATTATAACAATGATTGAAAATTCTGTCAAGCGGCATTGAGAATTTTTGCGCAATTGCTTAATTTTTCTTATCAAATTGCAGATGAGGCGCCGTCCGATGCAGATACACGCGGGCGGGAGTGTACGGACTTTCATCCCCGCCGCCCCGGCGGGGATTTTTTTCGGAAAAGTACTTGCAAATTTTGCGTTTTGATAGTATAATAATATACTAAAAAATCGTTACACGGAAAGAGGCGTATGAAAAAATTCAAATTTTTGACTTTTATCTTTATGCTTTTCGCTTTGGTTGCGGGACTTTGCGCCTGTGACGGCTTCGGCAACAACGGGCAGACTTACGAGATCACGCTGAACACAGACCTGCCCTATACTTTGCATGTCGGCGACGAGGTCGATTTCACGGTTTATTTCATTGTTAAAGACCAAAACGGGACATCGGTCCCCGTGAATGCGGACATGCTCGATCTGAGTAACGCGGATACCTC
This sequence comes from uncultured Clostridia bacterium, assembly GCA_964612545.1. Classification (GTDB taxonomy): domain Bacteria; phylum Bacillota; class Clostridia; order Christensenellales; family Borkfalkiaceae; genus Gallimonas. The sequence continues at coordinate 29,262 of CAZTBU010000021.1, forward strand.
CATGCCCGGCGCGTTCACGGTAACGCTTACCATCGGGAAGTTTAAGAAATCGGCGGATTTTATCGTATTGCCCGAGGAAGAAGAGTACGGCGGCGGAGAGAAAGAACCGAACGGCGGGGAAACAAACCCGGGCGGGGAGACGGACGATGCCGCAAAGGCACTTTCGGACGCGCTGAAGGCATACGGCAACCGTGCGTCATGGAACTTCGCCGTTACCAGAACGGAGACTTACGAGGGCACGGCGGAAGAAGAGTCCTATGAAACCGAAGAATATTACGAATACTTCGGCTATAACATTTTGAATACCTACACCGGATACGGCTATGATGACAACGACCAATATTACGAGGCCGAATACACAGATTATCTGGTATATGACGGCGGAACGGACAAATTTTCTTATTATTCCGACATGGGCGACGGGACTTTTGAGAAATACGCCGAAGGCACGGATGAATATGACCAACAGTATTCCTACTTGTACCTCATCGACTTTGCGGAGCTGAAGAACGTAGATTTCACCGCCGACGGGACGAAATATTCCGCGCGGAATGGGGCGGACGCCGCCAAAGCCGTATTGGGCGAATACAGCTATGAGGATCCCTACGGAGACGGAAGCGTCGTCACGCTTGCATGGACATCGCTTGACGTTTATCTCGAAAACGGCAGAATCTCAAAGATCGCCGCGCTTCTCGAGGACGGCACGGTTGTGGAATACGCCTTTTCAAAGTACGGCGCAGTGGACTTTACGCCCCCTTCCGAAGGTTCGGAGGGCGGCGGGGAAACGGACCCGAACGGCGGGGAGACGGACCCGAACGGCGGCAACACAACGCCCGGCAACGTCATGGAAAAACAGACCTACAATGCCTCCTCCTTTGACAGCGAAAATCTGCAGGATAAATTGGCCGCAGAAGACGTGGCCATCGGGCTGAGCTCGGTGGGGACATACAATGTGCTCGTCATCCCCGTACAGTTCAGCGGCGAAACGATTTCCCAAACGCAACTCGGGAATTTGAAAAAGGCCTTCAACGGCACCGAAGAGGACACGGGCTGGGAGAGCGTGCGTACATACTATCAAAAATCCTCCTACGGGAAATTGAATCTGACGTTCGATATTCAAGACGTGTACCAAGCAAAACACAATGCTTCCTACTACGAAAATTACAGCGGAACAGCCGAGTCATATGACGAGTATTCCTACACCAGAACGGGATATGACCTTATCCTGACGGAGGCGCTTGATTACTACCAGAGCAAACTGGATCTCTCGCGGTACGATCATGACGGCGACAACATGATCGACGGGGTCTACCTCATCTATTCGCACTCCGTCGAGTACACGTCCGACAGTTTCTTCTGGGCCCTTACGACATGGTTTTACGGGAAGGAAACATACGATAATCTCGGCGTGTATTACTACATGTTTGCGGGCATTGATTTCATGGAAGAAAGCACCGCCGCGGATGATTCCTCGGGCTATGAAGAGATCCCGGGACTCAAAATCAATGCGATTACCTATATTCATGAATCGGGGCACATGCTCGGGCTCGACGATTACTACGATTATGCGGAAAATACGGGTTCCGACGAAGGGCTCGGCGGCGCGGACATGATGGACTCCAACATGGGCGATCACTGCGTCTATTCCAAGACCATGCTCGGCTGGCTCTCCCCCACCATCGTTACCGAAACGCAGACGGTCACACTCAAACCGTCCGTCTCGGAGGGATCGGCAATCCTTATCCCGCTCGATTTTGACAACAGCTATTTCGGTGAGTATCTCATGGTTGACCTGTACGCGGCGGAGGGGCTCAACAAGTTGCACTCGCAATATGCGCAGGACGATATTACCCTCTACGGCGGCGAACAGTACGGCGTGAGAATCTATCACGTGTCCTCTTCCATCGAAGATCCGTTCAGCAGCGAAGATTACCCCGCAATTACAGACTATAACAACTCGCTGACAGACATTCCGCTTATCAAGCTGGTGGCGGCGGACGGCAAGAAGAAGTTCTCCGATTCCAAGGGCTATGCCGCGGCAAACGATTTGTGGAAGGCGGGAAAGACGCTTTCGGACGTGTTCGCGGATTACACCCGCAATGACAAAAAGAAAGTGAACTTCGATATTCAAATCGTCTCTGCCACCGCAGACTCGGCCGAAATTAAGATTACTTTTAACAATTAAAAAACTTCGGCGTCCTTTGCGGCGCCGTTTTTTGACGGAGGAAACAATATGACCAGAAAAGAACGGGCACGGGAGCTGCGCGAATATCTCGACAGCGTCAAAGACGGCGAGGGCTTCGCCGTGGTGGACGTCAATATTACGGACGAAACGGAACTCTACGACCCCCTGAGCCTCAAAGGGCATAAGGACTTAAACAACGAGATCTACGACTATATCGACGCGCAGACGAACGTCATTCCTTCCGCCGTCCCCTTGCGCATCCGCTTCCACGGCAAAATCGAAGAAACGGAGCAGGAGGAGATACGGCAAATGATGCACTGGCATTACACGATGCGTTCCTATGACAACGCGTGGGACCTTGCGGCAAATCTAAGGAAAATGCTGTTGCTTTCGGTTTTCGGCGCTTTGGTCCTCGCCGTATATCTTTACTTTGCGATCACCGGATCGAACGTGTTCATGACGGAAATTCTCTCGATCGTCGGCTCCTTTTCGCTGTGGGAGGCCGCCGACGCCTTTCTCCTCGAACGCCCGAGCCTGCGCCGCGAACACAAAAACAACGAACAGAATTTAAACCAAAAAATAGAGTTTGTGGATTGATTCCCCTTCGGGCCGTATTCCTTTCCTCTGCCCGTGTTTACCGCCATTCTCCCGCGCAGGTTAATTTTCGGTACATTTTCATAAGTTCGGCTACGCATTCGGATTCCGTCAATTTGTCCGGGAAACCGTACGCTTCCATGTCGGCGCTGTCGTTATTCCGGTGGGCCATGCGAAGCACGGGCGGCATGACGACATCATCATAAAGCTCGGCAAGGGAACAATCGGGATAGAGCGTGCGGGCATCCGGAATTGCCCGTGCGGTCTGCTCGATTTTTGCTTTCTGTTCCTCGGTCGGCGAAGGCCAAGGGAAAGTGTTATACACTATATCTTTTGCTACCCGTGAACGGGTCGTCCAAGTCGTCTATGCTCATTTGGCTTACAGGGTAAAGGTTCGGATAATTAACTTCTACCTCACCATAGTCAGTCTGAAACGAATTTTTCACAATTCGGGTTGGGCTGATTTTTTTTTCACAATTTATTTTGTGCCGGCAAAAGAAGGCTGCCCGCCCGAAATCCGTAAAACCGACCGACTTCGGTTTTTTCACTCTTTTAACTGTGATTTTCCGTTTCACCCAAACCCCCTCCCGCTTGTAAGCGGCGGAAACGCCGTCTTATGAAAGGGTTCCGGAAAAATTTTGCAATAAAAAACGGGCAAGAATCTTGCCCGAATTTGTTCATGGATTAGCATAATCCATG
>CAZTBU010000022.1:0-31950 GCA_964612545.1 uncultured Clostridia bacterium
CAGGGTGACGAGATTAGAACGGCAGGGTGACGAGATTAGAACGGCAGGGTGACGAGATTAGAACGGCAGGGTGACGATGTTTATAGTGATGAAACCGCTTGCCAATCGGGGGCAATCGTGCTATAATGCTCGAAAAAGGAGAATTATGGCTAACTGTAAGCATGATTGTTCCACTTGCAGTTCCGCTTGCGGAACACGAAACAAAGATTCCTTTATCAAGCCCATCAACAAACATGCGAGCGTCAAGCGCGTCGTCGCCGTTGCAAGCGGCAAGGGCGGCGTGGGGAAATCCCTCGTCACGGCCCTTCTCGCCGTCCGTGCACGGGCACGGGGGTACCGTACCGGCATTCTCGACGCAGACATAACGGGCCCCTCTATCCCCAAAGCGTTCGGGCTCACAGAGCTTGCCCGCGGCACAGACGGAGCCATTCTTCCCGTCGAAACGGAGAGCGGAATCAGGATCATTTCGATGAATTCCCTCTTGGAGCACGAGGACGACCCCGTTGTGTGGCGCGGCAGCCTTATCGCGGGCGCGGCTACGCAGTTCTGGACGGACGTCGAATGGGGCGATCTCGATATGATGTTTATCGACATGCCCCCGGGCACGGGCGACGTGCCGCTCACTGTCTTTCAGTCCATTCCGCTTTCGGGCCTCGTCGTGGTTACGACCCCGCAGGACCTTGTGGAGATGATCGTGGGCAAGGCGGTGAATATGGCGAAAATGATGAATATCCCGCTCCTCGGCATTGCGGAAAACATGAGTTATTTCGTCTGCCCCGATTGCGGGAAGGCGCATGAAATTTTCGGAAAGAGCCGCGTTGAGGAAATGAAGGAAAAGTTTGATTTTCCCGCATATGCGCGGATTCCGCTTTCTTTCGGGATGCGGGAACTTGCGGACGGAGGCAATATCGAGCGGGCCGATACGGATCCGTTGGCGGAAATTTTCGCCGTGATCGAAAAGTCGGGGACGATCGGAAAATGGGCGGATTTGCCCCGCACCCGCTGGGGTTGATGCCGCGTGCCGAATCAAGAAGCGAATGCGGACGTCTTTCAGAGACAAAAAACAGCGGCTTAAAGCCGCTGTTTTTGGAATTTTGTTGATGATTCCTTATTTCTCCGCAACTTCTTCAACCGCGGTGGTAGAGGCCCAACGCTTAATGGAATCCCTTGCGTTCTCTGCCTGCGCGCGCGAGGAATAGGTTGAACTCGTGGCGAGAAGCCCGCCCCTGCCGTTCAAAACCTGCACCTGAGAGTCTCCGTTCTTATGCTCGGTGATCTCGAGCCTCCCCGCCGAAATATTGTCCTGATAGGTCTTGACGCCCGTTCTCGCGCCGCTCAGGGAGGCGTATGCCGTGGGGCTCTCGAGCATGACCTGTCCGTTGGGGGCGATAAGTGAGAGCCAGAATTTTCCCTTTATCTCTTCGATGACCCACTTTCCGTTTGCGGCGGAGACCTTCTGGGGTTCCGCCTTCTTGGGAGCGGGTTTTATCTCCGCCTTGGGCACGGCCTTGGGGTCCGCTTTCTTCACGGGCTTGTTGTCTTTCTTTCCTGCTTCGGGTTTCTTTGGGGGTTCCGCGTTCTTCTTTTCCATTTTATTTTCCTCTCCTTTTTCCGTATTTTCGGCTTCCGCCCCGTCGGGCGCTTCCGTTTCTTCTGCCGGCAGGGCTTCTTTTTCCCGTACCTCTTCCTGTTCGGTTTCTTCCCGTACGGCTTCTTCTTCCGACGGCCCGTCCTCTTTTTCTTGTACTGCCTCTTCGGGCGGCCGGGTTTCTTCCTGCGGTGCCGTTTCCGAAACGGCGGGCTCTGTTTGCCCGTTCACATTCTCCGCGGGCAGATCGGGCTGATATTCTTCGTCTTGCGGGCCGCTGGCGAGCGCACGGGCGGCCTCTTCCGCCTCGCGGCGGTTGCGCTTTTTGTTCTGTACGGTGCGGATGATCATAACGAGCACGAGTACGATGATCGCAAGGAGCACTACGCCGAGGATGATGATAAGCGGTAAATTTTTGGGGTCCGTCAGGTTATCCGTCAATGAAGCATTTAAATTATATAGCATACAATTCTCCTTATTACATTATCATAATACATTTTATCACGAAAAAACGTCGCTGTCAATATTTGACAAAACATTTTGCTTGCTGTATCATGGAAATATGAAAAAAATTTCTGTAATCGGCGGCGGAGCGGCGGGGATGGCCGCGGCCGTCATGCTCGCGGGGAAGGGGAATTCCGTCACGGTCCTCGAACGCGGGACGCGGCTCGGACGGAAACTGTCGGCGTCGGGCAACGGGCAGGGGAACGTCACAAACGTGCACATGGGAACGGAGTTTTACCATTCGGACGACATTGATAAACTCGGCCGCATTCTTTCGCATTTTTCGGAGAAGGACACGGTGAATTTTTTGGAAAGCATGGGCGGCATTTTTTTGCCGGACGCCCGCGGGAGAGTTTACCCGGCGTCGCGGCAGGCTTCGGCCGTCACGGACCTCTTCCGCCGTGAAATGGAACGCCTCAAAGTCGGTGTTGTCTTCGGCGCGCATGTGAATTCCGTCACATATGCCGATGATTTTTGCGTTAAATGGGCGGGGGGACAAATGCATGCGGATGCGGTTGTGCTTGCGGCAGGCGGCAAGGCGGCGAAAAATTTCGGGACGGACGGTTCTGCCTATGCGCTTGCCGAAAGTTTCGGCCACACCGTGACGCCGCTCTCTCCCGCCATCGTGCAGCTTCGGTGCGATCCCGTGCAAGTGCGGGGCCTCAAGGGCATCCGCACAGACGCCAATCTTACGGTGATTCGTCAAAACAAGCCTGTTTTCTCGGCCCGCGGAGACGTTCTTTTTACCGAAAGCGGACTCTCGGGTGACGCCGCTTTCAAGGTTTCTTCCTATGCGGAAAAGGGAGACACGGTGATACTCGACTTTCTTCCCGGCGTCCCGGAAGAGAAAATCCGTGCGGCCTTTTCGCGGGGCGGGATGCTTTGCGTAGTCCATAGCGCTCTCGGGCGCATGCTTGCGGCGGGCGGGGGCGAAAAGCTCGTCAAAAATTTTCCGCTTACCGTGACGGGCACGCTCGGATTCGACTATGCGCAGGTCACCCGCGGCGGAATTCCGCTCTGCGAAACCGACGATAATCTGATGAGTAAACACCGGAAGGGCTTGTTTTTCGCGGGCGAAATTCTGAATGCGGACGGCGTCTGCGGGGGATATAACCTGCAATGGGCCTTTGCTTCCGCCCATGCCGTTTCGGAGGGAATATGAAGCTTGTTTTGAACAATCTGCACCTTGCGCCGTCCGAGCGGGAGGAAAAACTCTTAAAAGTCTGCGAAAAGAAGTTGCACGCGCCCGTTAAATACTTCAGAATTTTAAAAAAATCTCTCGACGCGCGCGACAAGGCGGATATTCGCTGGGTCTATACGGTAGAATGTTCCGACCGTGCGGAAACCCCGCCGCCCCGCGTCTTCAAACAGGTAAAAACTTCTCCCCGCGTTTATATTGCGGGAACGGGCCCCGCGGGACTATTCTGCGCCTTGCGCCTCCTCGATTACGGCATTCGCCCCATCCTTCTGGAGCGCGGCAAGCCCGTCGGGGAGAGAATAAAGGATACGGAAAATTTTCAAAAAAGCGGCATTCTCGACCCGGAAAGCAACGTGCAATTCGGCGAGGGGGGCGCGGGGACATTTTCGGACGGGAAACTCAATACGCAGACAAATACGCCGCTCAACCGGGAAGTTCTGGATCTCTTCGTGAAATTCGGCGCGCCGAAGGAGATTGCCTTCCTCGGCAAGCCCCATATCGGGAGCGATAATTTGAGGATTATAGTTCAAAAAATCCGCACTTATGTGCTGAAAAACGGCGGAGAAGTGCGGTTTTTGTCTTGCCTGAACGACGTGGGGCTTAAAGACGGCAGGCTATCTTCCGTTACCGTCAACGGGCAGAAAGAGGATGCGGATGCGCTCGTGCTCGCAATCGGCCACAGCGCGCGGGATACATTTGAAATGCTGCTTGCGCGCGGTTTTTGCATCCGGCAGAAGCCTTTTGCCGTCGGCGTGCGCGTGGAACATTTGCAGTCGGAGATCGGGAAGGCGCAGTACGGAAGCGGATATACGGGACTTCCGCCCGCCGATTACAAGCTCGTCTCCCATGCGGGGGAGCGGGCGGCGTTTACGTTTTGCATGTGTCCCGGAGGCGTCGTCATTCCCGCGGCGAGCGAGGAGGGCGGCGTCGTCACAAACGGCATGAGCAATTTCGCGCGCGATGAACGGAACGCAAATTCCGCACTTATAGCGCAAATTACGCCGGAGGACTTCGGTTCGGAGGACCCGCTTGCGGGGGTTGCGTTTCAGAGAAGGCTTGAACGCGCGGCATACCGCGCGGGCGGGGGAGAGTACCGTGCGCCCGTCCAGCTTATGGGGGATTTTCTTGCGGGGAGAGAGAGCTGCCGTTTCGGCGAAGTCAGGCCATCTTATGCGCGGGGGACGGCTTTTGCCCCGCTCGAAAGTTATCTTCCCCCTGCCGCCGTCTCCTCGATCCGCGCCGCCGTGCCCGATATGGACCGGAAACTCAGAGGCTTTGCGGCGGCAGACGCGGTGATGACGGGTGTGGAATCGCGGACGAGTTCCCCCGTGCGCATCGTGCGGGACGGGACCCTGCAGGCGGCGGGAAAGGAAAACATCTATCCCTGCGGCGAAGGATGCGGATATGCGGGCGGAATCATGTCTGCCGCGGCCGACGGACTGCGGGTTGCGGAAAGAATCGCCGAAAAGTATCTTTAATAAAATTTTAAGCGTTTTTTCACGGTATGAACATATATATGGTTTATAATAAAGCCGGTTTTATAAATAAACAGGTCCGTATGATTACTCCGTATTTTTCATATTCTCCTGAAAACGCCCTCCCCGCGAAGGGGGAGGGCGTTTCCGTTTAAGGAGGGCTATCGGGAATTTTCATGCCGGACGAAAGGCGGACCGCCGCGCTGTTCCGCCGCCCGCAATAAATTTACGCAAAAACAGTCAAGAATTCGTTGGTGTAGACACCCGTCAGGGCGTTGTAGAGATCGTTGGCGCGGAGATCGAGGGAAAAGCAGTCCAGCGCCTCCTTTTTGAGAAGCGAATAATCGCTTTTCCGCGCTATAAGCGGGATATTTCCTGCGAGCGACGCGAGAATTTCCTCGGCGTTTTCTTCCTTGATTGCAAGTACGTTTGCGTAAAGGGGAGAAGCTAAATATTCTGTCACGTTCCCGAGTTTCACGCCCAAAAAATTTTGCATGAGGATCCGCCTGAGCCGTGAGAGCGTATACCGCTTCGATACCGATTTCGAGATAAGCATATCGTAGTCGGGGTTCGTCTTTGCCAGAGAGCAAAGCCTGTTTTCGAGCCCCTCGGAGCAATCGGGCGTTGCCGCTATGCTTTCGCGTCCGCCGCGGAGAAGGGCAATGAGCGCGGCCTGCTTGTAAGGGATCTCCGCGTAGTTTCCGGCGTCCGCCGCGACGCCGGCGGGCAGGACGGACCGAAGAAGTTTTTTCTCCTTTTTGCCGCCCTTCCGGAGGGCCGCGCGGATGGCCGACGAGGAGGAAAACCCATCCGAAAGCTTTGCGCTTCCGTGCGGGACCGTACGGAGGACGGGAAGAGGTTCGATGCCGCTCTTTGCGGCGAGAAGGGCGCGGCAGTATTCGATTCCGAGAATGTTATTGGGGGTGGAGAGGAATTCTTCGTTGATATCCGCCCCCGCGGCGAGGACGGCCGCATTGCGGGCGCGGATATAGGAGGTTCCGTCCTTCATGTTCTCTTTCAGAGCGGCTTTGAAGGTCTTGTCCTCGCGGGAAAGGATTCCCGCAACGCGCATAAACTCCGCCTTATCCCCGCTTTCGCAGCCGAAGGCGAGCGCTTCCACGTTGGGCAGAGCGGAGAGAATGTGTACGGCGCCCGCCGCAAAAAGTTCGGCGGGGGAGACCGCAAAACAGGACGGCAGTTCTATGACGGCATCCGCGCCGTTTTCGACGGCATGGCGGGCGCGGACATACTTGTGGAAGACGGCCGCTTCTCCCCTTTGGACGAAGTTTCCGCTCATAATGCAGAGAATGTGTTCGTATCCCGCCTCTTTCACCTTTTCGAACAGATATTTGTGTCCGCTGTGGAAAGGGTCAAATTCGCAAATTACCGCGCAAAATTTCATTTTTTTTCTTTACAATTCCGAATGTTTGGTATATAATAAAACGGAATTGTCTCCTTGTCCTATTATACACGATACGGAGCAAAAAATAAAGCAATCAATGGAGGAAAAAACAAATGAGTTTCGGAGAAAAATTCAAATCTGCCATGAGGGAGCTCGCGGACAGCGGCACCGTCATCGGCGACATCAAGAAAAAGGCTATTGCGCTTAACAAGAAGATTGTCCTTTGCGAAGGGGAAGACAGCCGCGTCGTCAAGGCGGCGGCGGAGTGCGTGCGCGACAAAATCGCCCGCATTGTCCTTCTCGGCAATGCCGAAGAGATCAAGGGGCGCAATCCCGACGTCAACCTCGAAGGGATCGAGATCATCTGTCCCGAAACGAGCGAAAAACTCGGAGAGTATGCAAAACTGCTGTATGAACTCCGCAAGGAGAAGGGTATGACGGAGGAACAGGCTCTGGAGCAGGCGAAGAACAACACATACTTCGGCGCGCTCATGCTCAAGAACGGCGACGCCGACGGGCTTGTTTCCGGCGCATGCCATTCGACGGCGGATACACTCCGCCCCGGGCTTCAGATCATCAGGACGGCGCCCGGCGTTCCGGCCGTGTCGAGCTTCAACCTCATGGTCGGTTCCAACCAGTATTGCGAGGACCATATGTTTATCTTCGCGGACTGCGGCCTCAATCCCGTTTATACGGCCGAAGGGCTTGCCGACTGCGCCATCGCCACGGCGAAGAGCGCGCAGGAGATTGCGGGCCTGACGCCGCGGGTTGCCATGCTGTCTTTCTCCACGAAGGGGAGCGCCGTCCACGACAATGTGACCCTCGTACAGGAAGCGGTGCGCATTGCCAGGGAGAAAGCGCCCGAATTGCTGCTCGACGGCGAACTTCAGTTCGATGCGGCCGTCGTGCCCGAAGTTGCTAAGATCAAGGCGCCCGGCTCCGCCGTTGCGGGCCATGCGAACGTGCTTATCTTCCCCGATCTGCAGTCGGGCAATATCGGCTACAAGATTGCGGAGCGCCTCGGAGGTTTTCAGGCGGTGGGGCCCATCTGCCAGGGTTTTGCCAAGCCTTTGAACGACGTTTCGCGCGGCTGTAAGGCAGAAGACATCGTCTGCACCGTGGCGATTACCGCCTTGCAGGCGAAATAACGGATCCGCCGTTCTCTTTCCGCCATGGCGCGCGGAGTTTGGCCGCCGCCGTGGCCGGCCGGGGGGAAGGCTGCGGATATGCGCAATCCCGATTTTAATTTTTGGAGCAGATCATGAAAATCTTAGTCATCAACGCAGGGAGCTCGTCCCTCAAGTACCAGCTAATCAATATGGAGACGGAGGAGGCCATTGCAAAGGGGACGTGCGAGCGCATCGGCATCGGCGGCGGAAAGCTCACCCACAAGGCCCGCGGCAAAACGTTTGCCGTGGAACGGGACCTTCCCGACCATACTGCGGCCATTTCCCTCGTTCTGAAGGAACTTATCGACGGGGAAGCGGGCGTCATCAAGTCGATGGATGAGATCGACGCCGTCGGCCACCGCGTCGTCGCGTCGGGGGAAGCCTTTACAAAGACGACGCTCGTGACGGATGAGGTCATGGAGACGATGGAAGTCATCAAGGAACTTGCGCCGCTCCACAACCCGGCGGCGATTCTCGGCGTCAACGCCTGCCGTGCCGTCATGCCCGGAAAGAAGATGGCGCTGGTGTTCGATACGTCCTTCCACGCCACAATGCCCCCTTATGCATATCTCTACGGCATAGATTACGGCGATTACGAAAAATATAAGGTGAGGAAGTACGGCGCGCACGGCACGTCGCATAAATACGTATCTCAGGCCGCGGCCGAATATCTCGGAAAGGATATAAAGGATCTCAGGATCATCACCTGCCACCTCGGCAACGGCTCCTCTGTTTCGGCGGTGAAGGGGGGCAAGTGCGTCGATACCTCTATGGGATTTACCCCCCTTGCGGGAGTTCCGATGGGGACGAGAAGCGGCGATATCGACTATGCGGCAGTGGAGTTTCTCTGCCGCAAGAAGGGAATGACGATGGCCGAAGGGCTCGAATATCTCAACAAGAAGTGCGGCATGCTCGGAATTTCGGGGGTTTCTTCCGACTTTCGCGATCTCTGCGCGGCGGCGGAGCAGGGCAACGGAAGGGCGCAGCTCGCGCTCGATATTTTTTCCTATTCCTGCAAGAAGTACGTCGGCGCATACATGGCCGTCCTCGGGGGGCTCGACGTGCTCGTTTTTACCGCGGGCGTCGGCGAGAATACGCCCGCGGTAAGAGAGGGGATCTGCGGCGGCCTCGAAGCCTTTGGCATCAAGCTCGACAAGGGCAAGAACAATTTTGAAAACGACGGCTCGGTCCGCGACCTTTCGGCGGAGGATTCGAAGGTGAAGATCCTTGTGATTCCGACCAACGAAGAACTCGTGATTGCGCGCGAGACGGCGGCTCTTTTGTGATTTTTCCCGAAATCAAAGAAAAAGAAGTCCAAATCCCGCCGAAATCGATTGACAGAAGGCCGTAAATCAAATATAATGGTGCCGTTAATGGTTCCGGGGATCAATGTACGCACAGAGCTTGCGAGGAAAAATTACACGGGGAAGCTGGAAGTCTGTTACGGTGCGGACAAAAGTCTCACCGGTATCCCCTATGCGGAAATTTCTTCACCCGTCAGGGCTGCTCTGCACTATGAGATATTCGCGGATGACAAAGTAGAAGTGGCGGGAAGGATTTCTTTTTCCCTGAAGGGGCTCTGTTCGAGGTGCCTTGCGGACGCAGAGGAGGAGATCGGATATGCCGCGGAAGGGGTGTTTGCCCCCGAACCCAGAGGCGAGGAGTACGGGTATTCGAACGGCTTCATCGATTTGGGGGAATTTCTGCGCGACAGCGTCCTTTTCGCGCTTCCTTCAAAACTTCTGTGTAAGAACTGCATGGAAGAAGAATCAGAATAAACGACATTGAGAGGTGTAAGATGGCTGTTCCGAAGGGAAAACAATCCAAAAGCAGAACGAATAAGCGCTTTGCAAACTATAAGGCAACTGCGGCAACGCTTGCAGAGTGTCCCCATTGCCACCAATTGAAGGTGGCGCACAGAGTTTGCGGAAACTGCGGCTGGTATGACGGAAAGGAAGTTGTGCCCGCGCCTGCCGCGAAAAAGTAAACAAAAGAAGGCGGACATAAGTCCGTCTTTTTATTTCTGCCATGGCGGGCAAAGGCGGGCCGCCGCAGAAGAATCGTGCGGTGCTCCGTAAACCCGCCAAATATGTTCCGCGGAATGCCGCATGCTTTCCCGGCACCCCGTGCGCCGGAAGGCCGCCGTACGCAAAAAGGGAGATCATATGAATCAGACTGCGTTTTACAATTTATCTTACGGAGTGTACATCTGTACGTCATGGGATGAGGGGCGGCCCGTCGGCTGCGTTGCCAACAGCGCCATGCAGATCACCGCGGATCCCGCAACGGTCGCCGTCAGTCTCAATAAGGCCGGTTATACCCACCGGTGCGTGGAAAACACGGGTTATTTTTCCATCTGCGTGCTGGGGGAAAAGGCCGATCCCAAGCTCATCGGAAATTTCGGCTTTCGTTCCTCAAAGGATACCGATAAGTTCGGCGGGATTTCGTACAGGGTCCGCGGGAAACTTCCCGTCATAGACGATTGTCTCTGTTATTTCGCCTGCAAAGTTGTAAACAGAATGGAGACGCCGACGCACACGGTCTTTTTCGGCGAGGTGTACGGCGCGGAAGTCCTGCACGGCGGCGTCCCCATGACATATGCCTATTACCACAATGTACTGAAGGGAAAGACGGACGTGAATGCGCCCACATATGTGAAAGAGGAGAAAATGGCGGAGAAGGGCGCAATCCGGGTCTGCACGGTATGCGGTTACGAGTACGACGGCGATGTACCGTTCGGAGATTTGCCCGCCGATTGGGTTTGCCCGCTTTGCGGCGCCGGCAAAGATATGTTCAGGGAGGACGGCGGCTCGTCAAAGAAATACCGCTGTAAGGTGTGCGGATATGAATACGATGGGAAGATTCCCTTCGCGGAGCTCCCCGAAGACTGGGTCTGTCCCCTGTGCGGAGAGCCGAAGACGGCATTTGAAGAAGTCTGAATTTTCTTTTATACATTGCCGTCCCCCTCGGACGGAACGGAAAACGAAGTGTTTTTTGTGCACTTTGTACAGTTTATTCCCGCATTTTTGTTATGTTTTTCTCTTGAAATTCCGAGGGAAATTTTGTAGAATAAATGTATGAAACTGTTTTTTACAGGGAGGAAATCATGGCAGGTCTGTTACTTAAAGACATCAATAAGGTCTATCCGGGCGGGAATCAGGCGGTTTTCAATTTTAGCCTTGAAATCAGGGATAAGGAATTCATGGTCTTGGTCGGCCCATCGGGTTGCGGCAAGTCTACGACGCTCCGCATGATTGCGGGCCTCGAAGAGATCACTTCGGGAGAACTGTACATCGACGGAAAGCTCGTCAACGATGTCGTCCCCAAAGACAGGGACATCGCAATGGTATTCCAGAACTATGCCCTCTATCCCCATATGTCCGTGTACGATAATATGGCATTCGGCCTTAAACTCCGCAAGATTCCGAAGGAAGAAATCGACAAGCGCGTCAAGGAAGCGGCGAAGATCCTCGGCATCACGGAATATCTTTCCCGCAAGCCCAAGGCTCTTTCGGGCGGCCAGCGCCAGCGCGTTGCCCTCGGCCGTACCATCGTCCGCGAGCCGAAGGTATTCCTTCTCGATGAGCCTCTGTCAAACCTCGACGCAAAGCTCCGCGCGCAGATGAGAACGGAAATTTCAAAGCTCCATGTCCGCCTCGCCACGACGTTTATCTACGTCACGCACGACCAGATCGAGGCCATGACGATGGGTACCCGCATCGTTGTCATGAAGGACGGTTTCATGCAGCAGGTCGATACCCCCCAGAACCTCTACGATTATCCGATCAATCTCTTTGTCGCGGGCTTTATCGGCACGCCCCAGATGAACTTCTTCAAGAACGCCACCATCACTTCGGAAGACGAAAAGATTTACGTCAACTTTATCGGCGGGAACAGGATTTTGCTGCCCGAAACGATGGTGAGGCGCATAAAAAATCTCGGCGAATATAAGGATACGGGCAAGGAAGTGACGCTCGGCGTCCGTCCCGAAGACATTCACGAGGATGAACGCTTTATCGCAACCTCTCCCGAGACCGTCGTCTCGGCGAAGATCGACGTTATCGAAAAGCTCGGCGCCGAAATGCAGATCTACTGCGACCTCGACCTCGAAAGCGAGAAAACTTCCATCATCGACAACGCCGCGCAGATGGTTGCCAAGATTTCCTCGCGCGCATCGTTACAGCTCGGCCAAATCGTCAGGCTTGCCTTCGACGCGCGCCACATCCATCTCTTCGACGGCTATACCGAGGCTACCCTTCTCGAACGCGACGAGCATTACGAGGTTATTCCCGAAAATGCGGAGGGTGCATCTTTCGTCCCTCCCACGCCCCGGGAGATGAAAGCGCAGATCGATGCCGCCCGCGTTGTCACAAAGGAACAGAAAAAGCAGATGAAGCGCGACGAAAAGCTTGCGAAGAGGGCCGCCGGACAGCAGGACGGCGCACCCGAAGGCGGCGCACCCGGGGAAGACGCCCCCGAAGATACGCAGGAATAAGATTGGAATTTACGTTGGAATTTACAAAAGAGCGATCGCGGCGCGGCCGCTCTTTTCTTTGTTTCTGTGCCTGACGGAATACAAAAAGAAATTGTACAAAAAAAATTGACAATGATATAAAAATTTAGTATCATATACAGCAGAAAAAAAGGAGGCGGCTATGTGGTGGGATGTCATCGTTGATGCGCTTTTGGATACGCTCAAGCTCTTTCCGTTTCTTTTTGTGCTTTATATCCTCATCGAGCTTATGGAACACAAGACGAAGATGGGCCATCCCTCGCGCCTTCTTTCCGGGAAATGGGCGCCCCTGCTCGGCACGGTCACGGGACTTCTTCCCATGTGCGGCTTTTCGGTCATGGCGGCGAAACTCTATTCGCACCGTCACCTTACGCTCGGCGCGCTCCTTTCCGTGTTCATCGCTACGAGCGACGAAGGGGTCCTTGTGCTTCTCCTTTCGGACGCTGCGTGGGATTTCAAGCTTTGGTCGTTGCTTGCGCTTGTTCTTTCCAAACTTGTTCTCGGAATTGCCGTCGGATATTTCTTCGATCTGGTTGCGGATAAACGCCATGCACTGCCCATTCCCGAACATCACGGGCATCATCACGGGGAAGAAGGGGACGGGGACGAACACGCGCACGAAGCCGGTACCTGCCAATGCGCCGAGCTTTCCGTCTGCGAGCACAAGCACGGGAGCAACCTGACGCTCTTTTTCCTTTCGCCGCTCTTGCATGCGCTCGAAGTCGCGGGATTTATACTTCTCGTCAATCTCCTCTTCGGCTTTCTTTTGTTCGCCCTCGGAGGAGGGAATACGGAGCAGGGAAGCGCGCTCGTCGGCAATTTCATGAGCGGCGCGGGGTATTGGCTCCAGCCCTTGGTTTGTCCGCTCGTCGGGCTTATTCCCAACTGCGCCTCGTCGGTGGTCCTTGCCGAGGTTTATTCTCTCGGCGGAATCGGTTTCGGCGGGTTTCTCGGCGGGCTTGTCACGAATGCGGGACTCGGCTATCTCGCTCTTTTCAAGGCTAAAGATTTTAAGAAAAGCGCACTTATTGTCGCATTTATGTTTATTCTCGGCGTTGCCGCCGGCTATGCGGCATGCGCTGCCGTAAAGCTGTTCTGAAAGAGGTGGAATATGCGGCTTACCGAAAGCTGTCCACCGAAGATGAAGCCCGCCGCCCCGTCTGCCGCGGAGAACGGGTTGGAATTTTGCACTTTGAAGGAGAAAATCTTCTCATTCTTTGCGCGCACGTCCGGGAAAATCCTTCTCGTGGCGGACAGGCATGCCTTTCCCTCCGTTGCGTTTGCCGCAAGGTCGCCGCGGATCGTCAGCGCCGTGGGGGAGGACGCCCTTCCCCTCTTCGCCATGCCGGAGACGGCGGGCGTGATTGCGGCAGGCGGGGAAAATGTTTTGCGCGCGGCGCGCCTGTATGCGGCGCTCGAAAAGGTTCCGTGCCTTATTTTCCCCTCCGGTTGCGAACTTCGCGGCGCTTTTGAAAGTACGGGCGCAAAAATCAAGGGGGAATTTGTCTCTTATCCGCTCGCCGATGCCGAGGTTTGCATTGACGAATCGCTCGTCGGCGCGTCGCAGGCGGAGGGATATGCGGGGTTGCTCCTCTGCCGCCTTGCCCTTTTTGAACAAAAGGCGCTCATGCGCTTCGACGGCGGGGAACAGCCTTCCGAGGAGGCCTTCCGTATCCTCATGGACCCCGGCGGGCCAGGCCTGAAGGAAATTTTACTGAAAAATGCCGCGCTCCGCCGCATGAAATTCGGGGAAGGCGAGGGAGCCGTTCTGGCAAAGCATTGCGGAAATTTTGCGGCGTTTGAGGCGTTGGTTTCGCTGTATATTGCGTTTTTCCGTTGCGGAAGTCCGAGAAAATTTCTTGTTCCCGACTACGGCGCCCGCGCGGAGGCGGCGGGGATCCCGTTTGCGGCCATGCGCATTCCCACAGAAGAGGATTACACCCGCAGAGCGCTCGTGCTCGGCGGAAGACGGGCGGAATTTTTGCGCGATTTAGACATGATCGACCGCAACAAAGCAACATATTGCAGAAATTACCGCAGTTTGGGCGGCATAACCGCGCGGGTGCCGGGAGAAGAATTGAAAACTCTTCCCGAACGTTCGAACGGCCTCTCGGCCATCATCCGTGACTTCGGCCTTATGGAAAAAATATGAACTTATTGCGCGAAACCAACGTTTTTTTTGCTTGCCGCCTGACGGGAGGTCCGGAAAATCCAAACTCGTTTTAAATAATTTCAACGGGACTTTGGACAGGGATTGACATTTTTGGATTTTATTGATATAATTTATTCCGATAACAAAATGGACGCTTGATTTTCGCGTTACAAATAATCGGCCGCTCTTTGCGGCGGAGGGAAGTATGCAGGAAGTTACCATCATGGGCGGAGACCCGCTCACCTTTTCCCTTTCGGGGGAGATCGATTCGGAGAATTCGGACGAACTCTTCGAGATTGTCATGGGGGAGTACAAAAAAGCCCCCAAGGATCTGCTGTTCGAATGCAACCGCTTGTCGTTTATCGACTCGACGACGCTCGGCACCTTCGTCAGGATTTTGAATCTTGTCAAGGCGGAAGGCCATACCCTGAAGTTTACCGCCCTGAAGCCGCAACTCAAAAAACTTTTCGTCATCTGCGCGCTCGACCGCATCATGGAGCTGGAATGAATACGTTATTTGAATTTTCTTTTCCCTTGAGAAGCGATCTCATGACGACCGTGCGCCTCGCCGCAGGGGGCGTGTGCGCGCTGAAGGGATTCGACATTGACATGAGCGAAGATTGCAAGGTGTGCATCACCGAGAGTCTTCTCCTTTTGAAGCACAGGGGCTATACGTCGGGACGAGTGCGGTTTTATGAGGAGAACGGCCTCCGCGTCTCCATAGACGGCGGCGGCGAGGGCACGGAAGAGGACTGCCCGGAGGATGAAATCTCGCTTGCCCTCTTAAACGCATTGCTCGGAGAGGTTGAGACGGCGGAGAAGGACGGCAAACTCAATTCCATTACTTTTACAATAGGATCGGAGAAATGACGGAGAGCGAGCTTTTTCAAAGGTACCGCGAGACAGGGGATGTCGGGCTGCGCAATCTGATTGCCGAAAAGTACCTGAGTATTGCCGCTATTCTCGCAAAAAAATTTGTCGGCCGCGGCGTGGAATATGACGATTTGTATCAGGTTGCTTCCCTTGCGCTTATCAAGGGGATCGACCGTTTTGACGAACGCAAAGGATTGAAATTCTCCACCTTTATCACACCGACCATCACGGGCGAAATCAAGAACTATTTCCGCGACCGCTCCCATCTCATCCATCTGCCGCGCAAAGTTTCCGAGCTCAGGGCCTCCGTTGCAGGTGCGGCGGAGGAGCTTACAAAAGAACTCGGCAAAAAGCCAACGGCCGCCGAAATTGCCCAAAAACTCGGCATTTCGGAGGAGGAAGTGCTTTATTCCGCCGAAGCGGGCCGCGTCGTCTCCCTCGATAAGCCCACCGAGGACGGAGACATGAATTATTACGACATCATTCCGGACAGGAGTGACGTGTTCGAGAAAATCGATACGCACGACGCCGTCGCGTCCGCCCTGGAGGGACTTTCGGAGGCCGAAAAAAAGCTTGTTTCTTACCGCTATAGCGAGGAGCTTTCGCAGGCGGAGACGGCGCGCCGCATGGGCGTCTCCCAGATGTACATCTCCCGCATGGAGCGCAAAGTTCTCGGAAAATTAAGGGAGAAGCTCAAAAAGAGCATGGCAGAATGATGCGTTTTGAAATCGAAAGTTTCGCCGCCCTGAAGGAGACGCTCCGTAAGGTGTGTGAAAAGATGGACGGCGTCCCCGAAAGTATTATGTTCGACTGCAAGCTTGTCATCGACGAGCTCGTCTCGAACGTGCTGCGGCACGGCGGGGGAAGGGCGTATTTAAAGGTGGAGAAGACGGATCTCATCAAAATTTCCGTGCGCGGGGAGAATCTCTTCCGTCCGCCCGAAAAGAGCACGCTGAGTCCCGCCGACGCCGAGAGGGGCAGGGGACTTTATCTTGTTGACGCTCTCGTCTCCTCGCGGACATATTCCGAGGAAGATGGTATCACGGTCATCATAAAAACCGGGGGATAAGTAAAGACACAAAGCGGCGGCGCCTCGCAGGAGGCGCCGCCGCTTTGTAACGGAACGGGGCGGCGGACGGAAAATTTAAAATTCCTTTCTGCCCAATAAGAAATCCACCGAAACGTCAAAAAGGTCCGCAATTTTAGACAGATTTTCAAGCGTTGGTTCCGCTCCTCCGTTTTCATATCGGATATATGACGGTTGGGATATTCCAAGCGCGTCCGCGACTTGCCTTTGTGTATATTTGCAAGTAATCCTTGTTTCCCTCAATCTTTCTTGAAATATTTTCATATTTTTCTTGACAATTATAGCAAACCGTTATATAATATGTTCAAATATAGCAATTTGCTATCAAACGGAGGAAATATGAAGAATACTGCAAAAAAGATTTGTGTGTTTTGCTGTTCCGGGGCACTTATGATCACGTCGGCTTTGATGTCGGTCCGCAATGACGGCGTTTCGGCGGGCGCGGGGAGCGGTGTCAATGAGAAAATCGAGACAATCGATGAAATTTCGGAGCTTCTTAATAGCTTTGAAGATCAACTTACGGGATTCCATGCGCCCGTCGATAAGGGCGGGATACTTTCCGTTTCTTGCGGACGCCTTGGTGTGGAATCGGAGCAGGACGCAGGGAAGCAGGAAGAGAAAACGGTCTATAAAAGTGTCACCGTGAGTGAGGCATCTTCATGGAATGTCTCGTATTATTCGACGAGTTATGGGATGGAAGGAAATTCCTCATACGAATCCGCAAAAGTAAAGGTAAAGCGTGAGATGAACGTCTATATTTCCGGAGATGCCGTCTATTATGTAAGCGATTTTACGGCAATGTCGGATTATGCCTTTTCCAAAAGCGGTGAGGACGCGCACAATGACGCGCATAATATTTATTCGTCCATGCTGATGAAAATCTATTTAAGCAATGACATTGCATTGCTTCGCTTTGACAGATTTCAAGCGGTTTCCGACGGGGAAGCGGTTACGGGTACCGAAAAAATGCTCGGAAAATGGATCAATATGTCTGCCGGTGAGGACGCGGACGTGCAGGAAGCAATCGGAGAACTGTTTTCGGTCAATGAGGAAAACTTCAAGGTATTGGCACTCATGGGAAAGTACATCAACAAAAGAGAGGGCGCCTTTGAAAAGAAAAACAGTGTATATACAATGCGGGAAAGCACGTTCCAATCTTTTTTATCTGAGCTTCTTACGGTAATGGGGGTTGGTGGTACGCCGGACGGGAATGCGGACGGTTCATTTTCGGTAGATCTCTACGATGCGGAAAAGCCGGAAATCTATTTCGATTTAAGCAATTCATACGCAGGCGGCAAGGGCTCCTGTTCGGAGACGGACGATTTTGTTTTTTCGAACATCAACAATACCGTAATCGGGATGCCCGATATAAAAAATGCAATCACCCCCGCGGAATTCATTGAAATCATCGAGGAGGCAATGGACGCATGAGCGAAGCAAATTCAAAACTTCCGTCCCCCGGCTCCGAATCGGCGGGAAAGCAGGTAACGTCGAAGGAACATTGTATCGCTTCGGGGGTTGTCTCCTTGATCTTACAGGCGGGGCTGCTCTTTGCATTCGCTTTCGGGCTACTGATCGTTTATAACAGAAACCTCAATCCGATTTCGGCTATAGAGTTTGTTTTGGATCTGTTTTTTTTCAAATGGATAAGGGCGCAACAGTATATAGTTGAAATAGCGGTAGGAGTCGGTTATATCGCGGTATTGATTTTCCTTATCGTCAAAACCATAATGGCATGTAAAACTTTTTCCGATATGCTCCACGGCTCCGCTTTGTTTTCATCCGCCCGCGCACTCAAAATTCAACATCAAACCATTCAATCTTTTCAGATTGTTATGGGGTTTTCTTGTCTTGTCAATTCATTCACGGCGTCCGATTATACATGGTGGATCCTTTTGGTCATGGTGCTCGGCGCATTGTCTTATGTGTTTTGCCGTGCAATGCTCCGTGCGCAGGCCGAGAAACAAAAATCCGCGCTTATTGCGGATTGCTTCGGCGATTTGCTCGCAATGACAGCCGTGTGTCTTTTGTATGTTCTGTGCGCAGAGCCGGTAGGAGATAAAGTCTTTACGGGGATCGGTATGCTCTTCGGGGGATATATCGGCTTTGGCTTCGGGTTCAAGGCGTTTGCATATTCTTTTTTCTGCAATCTGCTCGAGCCCGTTCTCAATATGGTCCTGACCATTGTTATTCTGAAACTAATTAGTTTTTTCTTTGATTCCCGTCACGAAATATTTTTGAAGAATTTGAAGAAATCGTATTTCAAAGGAATCATATTTGCGGGTATAGTATTGGCGTTGCAATTTATCTTCGGGACTTTCTTTTCTTTTCAGTCACAACATTTTTCCGCAGAAATGCTGAGAAGTTGGTTATATACGGTAACTTCATTCAATTTGCCCGTCTTTTTACTGCTTTTTGCCTTTTGGTTGCTTTTGGGCCTTGTGTTTCCCGAATATAAAAAATCCGCCGAACAGACGCTGTGATGATCACGGCGTCTGATTTTTTTATGAAATAAACCGTTTGTTTTCATTCCATGTCATGGAGAGAATGGGCGGGAATACTTGCCAAGCGGGAGATGTTTATGGTATAATCAAAGCATGAAACATCTCATCGACTGCGCGATGGGCCGCGAAAAATGCGACCTCGTTGTAAAAAACGTCAACATCTTCAACGTTTTCACGGGAGAAATTTGCAAGGGGGCCGTCGGCGTTGCGGACGGTAAGATCGTCGGCGTCGGCGATTATGAGGGAATCCGGGAATACGACGGCGGCGGAAAATATCTTTTGCCGAGTTTTCTCGACGCCCACATCCACGTGGAGAGCAGTCTCCTCTCCCCCGAGGCGTTTGCCTCTCTTGCCGTCCGCCACGGCACGGGCACGATCATCGCCGACCCGCATGAGATCGTCAATGTATGCGGGATCGCGGGGGCGGAGTACATCGCCGGGGCATTCAACCGCCTTACCGTAAACGGGGTGAACCCGCTTAGCGTAAAACTGCAACTTCCTTCCTGCGTGCCCGCGACCCCTTTTGAGACGAGCGGCGCTTCGATTGACGGAAGAGAGACGGAAAAAGAACTTGCGCGGGATCTCTTTCACGGCCTCGGCGAGATGATGAATTTCCCCGGCGTTATTGCCGCCGACGGGGATGTGCTGAAAAAACTGCAGGCGGCCCGCAGCCTCGGCAAAATCGCCGACGGTCACGCCCCCGGGCTTACGGGGAATGCCCTCAACGCTTATCTTTGCGCGGGCATTTCAACCGATCACGAGTGCCTGACGGCCGCCGAGTTCACCGAGAAGGCCGGAAAGGGAATGTATGTGCAGATCCGCATCGGCTCTTCCGCGAATTCCGTGGAGGAGGGTGTAAAGGCGGTGACGGAGACGAACTTCCGCCGCTTTGTCGTCTGCTCGGATGACAAGCACGCAGAGGACCTCGAAAGAGGTCACATCAACGGCGCGCTCGCCCGTCTTGTACGCGCGGGGCTTCCCGTAAAATTTGCCATACCCATGTCCACGCTTAACGTTGCAGAGTGCTACCATGTCGGGGGAGTCGGTGCGATTGCACCGAATTACTATGCGGACATGGTGCTTGTAAACGACCTTACCGACTTTGATGTCTGCGCCGTCTGGAAGCGGGGTGTGCTTGCCGCGGAGAACGGGAAAGTCCTCTTCGACGGGACGAAACGCTATCTCCCCGCGGTTGTCAAAAACACCGTGCACGTCAAAGACGTGACGCCCGCGGATTTTAAAATCGTGACGAAGGGGGGCAAACTCCGCGTCATCGGCATGACGCCGCAGTCCCTCTATACTTCCGGGAAATTGTTCTGCGCGCCGGCGGGCGAGCTGGACGTTAAGGGGACGGACCTTTTGAAACTTGCCGTCATCGAACGGCATTTTGCGGGCGGAAAAATCGGCCTCGGGCTGGTGACGGGATACGGGCTGAAAGGGGGGGCGATCGGCATTACCGTCGCACACGACAGCCACAACCTCATTGTGATGGGGGACGATGACGCCGCGATGGCGCGCACCGTTGCGCTTCTGAAGGCGGCGGGGGGCGGCATGGCGCTCGTCTCGCCGCAAAGAGAGGAGGTTTTCCCTCTCGACATCGCGGGCCTGATGAGCTCGGCGCCCGCCGAAGAGGTCATCTCGAAGACATCAGGATTGCGCGCACACGCCTTTGCCATGGGAGTGAAAGAGGGGTTCGATCCGTTCATGTCGCTCGCCTTTCTTGCACTGCCCGTGATTCCCGAACTGAAGCTGACGGACAAGGGCCTTATCAACCTTGAAAAAGGCGGGTTTGTCACGCTCGAAGAAACCGAAAACAATTGACTTTTTCCCTGCGGTTACGTATAATACAGGGAAAGGGGTCATTGTATTTCCGGGGATCCCGCACGGAAATTATTCAATAAGGAGAAACGCCATGAAAGGACGAAGTAGCTGCGCAGACAACATAGACCTTTGTTCTTTTTGGCATGTCCGGAATAACGGGGGTAACCTTGTTGTCTGCGCTCTCATTCCGATCATATAAACGGAGGTGGAGCCATGACAGATGAACTCAAAGAACTGCTTTTGAAAAAAGACTATGATGCCGCCGCCCAAACCGTGGGGAAACTTTCCCCCGGAGAGGCGGCAAAAATTTTAACCGAGGCGGGGGATGACGTCATTCCCCTTTCCCGCGCGTTGGAAAGTAATTTTCTCGCCGAAGTTATCGTCCTTCTCGAGCCGCACGTACAGCAGGAGATTGTGGAGGGCCTCCGCGACGACGAACTGGAAGAGGTCATGGAGGACGTTTCGGTCGACGATACCGTCGATATTATCGAGGATCTTCCCGAATCCGTCGCCCGCCGCATCGCCGAAGAGGACGAGATTCTTGCGCTTTTGGAGGAAAAAAAATTTTCGGTCCTGAAGCCGCTTCTTTCCTCGATGAACGAGATCGACCTCGCCGAGGTGTTCGAGCATGTCAAGGAAGAAGACCTGCCCGTCCTTTTCCGCATTTTGCCGAAGGATCTCGCGGCCGACATGTTTGTGGAAATCGACAGCGACACGCAGGAGAAACTGCTTAAAAAACTTTCCGATAAGGAAATTAAGGCCGTCATGGACGAGCTTTTCCTCGACGATACGGTTGACCTCATCGAGGAGATGCCCGCCAACGTCGTCAAACGCCTTCTTGCCCAAAGCGACAGCGAGACGAGGGCATATATCAACGATCTTCTGAAATACCCCAAGGACAGCGCGGGGTCCATCATGACCATCGAATATGTCCGTTTTCAGCCCGATATGACGGTGGAAAAGGCCTTCGACCGCATCCGCGAGACGGCGATCGACAAGGAGACGATCTATACCTGTTATGTGACGGACACCTCCAATAAACTCATCGGGCTTGTGACGGCGAAAGACCTTATGCTCGCGAAAAAGGACGCTCTTATCTGCGATATTATGGAAGACAACGTCATCTATGCCAATACGGTAGACGACAAGGAGGATGTTGCCCGCAAGATCTCCGACTACGGCTTCCTCGCAATTCCCGTCGTGGACGACGAGCGGCGGCTTGTCGGAATTGTCACCGTCGACGACGCAATGGACGTCATTGAGGAGGAGAACACCGAGGATATTGAGCGCATGGCGGCTATTCTTCCCGCACAGAAACCCTATTTAAAGACGAGCGTCTTCTCGATTTATAAAAACCGCGTGCCGTGGCTTCTCATTCTCATGGTGAGCGCAACCTTTACGGGACTCATCATCAATTCTTTCGAGGGGCGGCTGAATTCCATCAGTCCCGTGCTCTTCGCCTGTGTGCCCATGCTGATGGATACGGGCGGAAATTCGGGCTCGCAGGCCTCCGTCACGATCATCCGTTCCCTTGCGCTCGGGGAGCTGACATTGAAAGACACCTGGAAAGTCCTATGGAAGGAATTGCGGACCTCCGTGCTGTTGGCGGCGACCCTTTCCGTGGCATGTTTCTGCAAATTGCAGCTTATCGACAGGCTCCTGTTCGGATACGAAGGGTATACGCTGCTTCTGAGCGCCGTCGTTTCGCTCTCATTGTTTGCGACGATCATCATCGCGAAGCTCGTCGGCTGCCTTTTGCCTCTCGCCGTCAAGGCCGTCAGGCTCGACCCCGCCGCCGTCGCCTCGCCCTTTATCACGACGATCGTCGATGCCGTGTCCCTCATTATTTTCTGCGGTCTCTCCGTTGCGATTTTGGGGTGAAGGTGCCCCGTTGTTGCGGTAAAGCCTCCTGAAAAACATCCGCCCGCATAGCGGGCGGATGTTTTTCAGACTTCTTTTGTAAAAAATTTATTTGCCGAAATATCTCTTCAAAAGCCCCTTAAAACCTGCGCCATGGCGGGCTTCGTCCTTGGCCATTTCGTGTACAGTGTCATGGATCGAGTCATAACCGAGTTCTTTTGCCCGTTTCGCAAGACGGAGTTTGCCCTCGCAGGCGCCCGCTTCGGCCGCGGCGCGAAGTTCCAGATTCTTCTCGGTGGAAGGGGTCACGACTTCACCCAACAGTTCCGCAAATTTCGAGGCGTGGTCCGCTTCTTCATAGGCATACCGCTTGTAGGCCTCGGCAATTTCTGGGTATCCCTCCCGCTCGGCAACGCGGGCCATGGCAAGGTACATGCCGACTTCACAGCATTCGCCGTTGAAATTGGCGCGGAGACCTTCCATCACTTCCTTATCTTCGACAACACCTTCGCCGACGCGGTGTTCGCAGGCAAAACCCTCTTCCTCAACGGGGACGAACTTCTTTGCATGGCAAACGGGGCATTCGGTGACGTCATCTTCTACGATTTCGCCGCAGATAGCACATCTTTTCATAAAATTATCTCCTTTTTGATAAAATCTTATCTGTATTATAACATATAAAAAGCAGAATGGCAATGCATATGAAAAAATTTTCGGGGAAATTCCCCGTCTTCGCCGCTTCCCGCCGATGGCAAAGGCACCGCGGGACCCCCTAAACATACTTCAGAATTTCTTCGAAGTTTTCAATAAACTCCCTCGCGCCTGCGGCATAGAGCTGTTTTTGCGTGCGGTAACCCCAGAGCGCGGACAGAGGGCGCATGCCCGCATTTTTCGCCGTCAGAAAGTCCGTCTCTCCGTCGCCGACGAACAGGGTCTCCGCGGGACTGACGCGGAGGGTGAGCGCCGCATATCTCGCCAGAGAGGGGTCCGGCTTCACGGGGAAATCCCCGCTGTCCCCCGCAACAAAATCAAACATATCTTGTGAAAAAAATTTTTTTATTACCTTCACCGCCGCTTCGTGCGGCTTGTTGGTAATGACGGCCGTACGGATCCCGGTTTCCTTCAGACGCACGGCCGTCTCATATGCTCCCGTGTACATTTGCGTAAGATTACAGCTGTTTTCGGCATATATTTTGCGGAATTCCGCGAGGCATTCCCCGAGCGGAGCCTCTTTCGGGAGCACGCGCCGCATGAGTTCTTTTGCCCCGTTTCCGACGGCCGCGCGGGTCTCGCGGAGAGATACGGGCGGATAGCCGTATTCCTTCAGAACGGCGTTGAGGCAAGCGTGCAGGTCGGGAAGCGTATCGAGCAACGTGCCGTCGAGGTCAAAAAAAACCGCCTTCATCACATCTTCTCCGGGACGCCGATGCCGAGCAGGGTCAGGGCGTTTGTCAGCGCGATAAGCGTCGCCTTTGTGAGGGAGAGGCGGAAAGCGCGTATCTCCTCCGTTTCCGCCTGCATGATCTTGCAATCGATATAAAACTTGTTGAATTTTTGCGCTGTGTCTACGGCGAAGCGGGCAATGATGCTGGGCTCGTAATTTTCCGCAGCCGATTTTACCGCATCGGGGAAGGCGGCAATCGCCTTCAGAAGTCCGGATTCCTGTGCATTCGGCTCCACATCGGTAAGTTCCGCCTTTGCGCCGGCGGAGGCGGCCTTTTCGAGCACGGAAGCCGCGCGCGCACAGGTATATTGGATATAAACGCTTGTCTCCCCGTCGAAATTGAGTGCCTTATCGTAAGAAAAGACAATATCTTTGATTTTATTGTTATAGAGCGCGCCGAATACGACGGCTCCGACGCCGACCTTCTCGGCAACATCGTCCTTGTTTTCGAGCGTGGGATTTTTTTCGGTAAGGATCTGTTTGGCCTTTTCCACACAGCAGGAAATGACGTCCTCGAGCCAAACGACGTTTCCCTTCCGCGTTGACATCGCCCCGTCCTCGAGGGAGACCATACCGTAGGCAACGTGAATCAAATCTTTCGCCCATGGCTCGCCCATGAGTTCAATGACCTTAAAAAGCTGTCTGAAATGCAGATTTTGCTGATAGGCCACGACATAGAGGCACTTGTCAAAATGGTAGGTCTCCTTCCTGTAAAAAGCGGCGGCGAGGTCGCGCGTCGCATAGAGGGAAGCGCCGTCCGAGCGGAGTACGATGAAGGGGGGCATGTCAAATTGTCCGAGATTTACTACCTGCGCGCCCTGACTCTCCGTAAGGAGCCCCTTCGCTTTCAGATTTTTCACGACGGCGGGAATTTTATCAATGTAGAAACTCTCGCCGCAGTAGCTGTCGAAAGTGACGTGCAGGCGGCTGTAAATCTTCCCGACGTACTCGAGGGTCAGGGACTTGAACCATCCGAAAAGTTCGTTGGCTTCCCTGTCTCCGTTTTCGATGAGACGGAAATACTCGCGCGCTTCGGCCTCCATCTCCTCCGTTGCTTCCCGGTTGAAGCGGACGTAAAGGTCGTTGATGGCGTGAATGCCGCCTTTTTCGACGTCGTCGCGGTTCCCCCAATGTTTATATGCGGAGATGAGTTTGCCGAACTGCGTGCCGTAGTCGCCCAAATGGTTGATGCCGACGACGGAGTAACCGAGATATTTGAAGATGCGGTACAGCGCTCCGCCGAGCACCGTCGTCGAAAGATGGCCGATGTGGAACGGTTTGGCGATATTAACGGAAGAGTAATCGATGCAGATGGTTTTTCCCGCACCCATGTCCGAGGAGCCATATGCGCTTTTTTGCGCAAGAACTTTCGGAATGACCTCTTTCGCAAGGCCTTTTTTGTTGATTTCAAAGTTGAGATAGCCGTTGACCGCCGTTACGGAAGAGATGATGCCGTCCGTACGGAAATTCCCCGCGAGTTCTTCCGCAATGAGGGCGGGGGATTTGTGCAGGGCTTTGGCGAATCTGAAGCAGGGCAAAGCGTAATCGCCCAGCGTGGGATCGGGCGGAACGGCGAGGGAATCCGCAATCTCCGCCTTTGTTACGCCCGCCACGTTGAGTTGCTCCGCAATATAATTCTTATAATCCATGATAATTCCTTCTTCCGGAGTATTTTACCATATTTTTCCCCGCAAGGCAACCGAAAGACTTGCCGATTCCGCGAAAATGTTTTATAATAAAAAGGAAGAAAAAAACGGAGAATCAGTATGAAACTCGGAGTTGTGGGACTGCCCAACGTCGGCAAGTCCACCCTGTTTAACGCCATCACCCGTGCGGGCGCCGAGATGGCGAATTACCCTTTCTGCACCATCGAGCCCAATGTCGGCGTCGTCGCCGTGCCCGATGAGAGGCTCGATAAACTCGCCGCCCTCTACAACAGCAAAAAAGTGACGCCTGCCGTCATCGAATTTGTAGACATCGCGGGCCTCGTCAGGGGCGCGAGCCGCGGCGAGGGGCTCGGAAATAAATTTCTTTCGCATATCCGCGAGTGCGACGCCATCGTTCACGTCGTGCGTTGCTTCGGGGACGGGAACGTCATCCATGTAGAAAGCACCGTCGATCCCGTACGTGACATTACTACCATCAATCTGGAACTCATTCTTGCCGATATAGAGGCTGTGCAGAAGCGGCAGGACCGCATAAAAAACGCCGCCCGCGGAGGATCGGACAAGGCGGCGGCCGCGGAATTTTCTTTTCTCGAAAAACTTATGGCGCACCTCGGAAAGGAACAGCCTGCGAGCACACTTCCCGTCAACGCGGACGAAAAAGCCATGCTCGACGGCCTCTTTTTGCTTTCGTCGAAGCCCGTCATCTATTGCGCCAATATCGCCGAGAAAGACATGGGCGCGGATGAAGACAGTCTGCCCCTCGTTGCGAAGGTTAAAGAGTATGCGAAAAAACATGGGGCAGGCGTGATCGTCGTCTGCGCCAAGACGGAAGAGGAGCTCGCCGAAATGGACCCCGAAGACGCGAAGGTGTTTTTAGAGGAGTTCGGCCTCAAGGAGAGCGGGCTCAAGAAACTCATCAGGGCGTCCTATTCGCTGCTCGGGCTCATTTCTTACCTGACGGCAGGAGAAAAAGAAACCCGCGCGTGGACGATCGCAAACGGCACCAAGGCGCCGCAGGCGGCGGGGAAGATCCACACGGATTTTGAAAAGGGGTTCATCCGCGCCGAGGTTGTCGATTGGGAGACATTGCTCGAATGCGGCGGGCTTGCCGAAGCGCGTGAGAGGGGCAAGGTACGCTCCGAGGGAAAGGACTATGTCATGAAGGACGGCGACGTTGTGTTGTTCCGCTTCAACGTATGAAGTAACGCAGCGTGCCCCTCCCGCTCCTTGGGGAACTTTGGAACGGGAGGGCCGCCCCATCAAAGCGCCGTCTGCGGCCGACCGGCCGCGGACGGCGCTTTGCCGTTCGGAAAAAAGCCGCGCAATGTGCCGTCAACGGCAGATTTTTTCATTGCTCTTCTTTTGTTTCCGCGGCTTCCCGGGCTTGCTCGTATTTTTCCATGTAAATGGCGTAGACTTCTTCCTTCAGGCGGAAGAGAGTCTTTTTTTCTTTTTCATCGGCCATATTGCAAATACAGCAAGCGTGCACGAGCGATAAATACGCCGTATGAAGTTCAGTTACCATGTTTTTTTTGTTTTCTTGTATCATAATTTCTCCTTTTACATATATTATAATCCTACAGTATGTAGGAAGTCAACGTTTTGCGGGAATATTTTGATATTATTTTTTTATGAAAGACAACTATTTCGGCAGACAGCTGAAAGAGTTACGGCAAGCGAAGGGGATGACACAGAAAGAGCTTGGCGAGGTTCTCGGCTTCTGCAATCAAACGGTGAGTTTTTGGGAATCAGGCAGACGCGAGCCCGATTACGACTGCCTTGTCAGAATTTCGAATTTTTTTGAAATTTCGATAGATGAACTTCTCGGGACAAAGTAAAGCGCGCCGCCCGCCGCCGTTAAAGCGCATTTTCCGCGGGTTTTTCGAAGCGCAACGGTAAGTCCGGAATGTTCCCTTCCGTTCCGGTCCCCCGACTCTTTTTTCTTTGGCTCTGCGCGTAAGTTTATTATAACCTATTTTTATTACGAAAGCAAGTAAAATTCCGATATTCGCTTGACATTTTCTGTTTTTCGAATATAATTTACGTATCTGATTAAATTTTGAGGAGGAAACTCATATGGCTTTCTACGATTTTACCGTGAAGGATATCGCGGGAAACGATGTTGCGCTTTCCATATTCAAGGGAAAAGTTTTGCTGGTAGTAAATACGGCAACGGGATGCGGATTCACACCGCAATACGAAGGGCTCGAAAAGCTGTACGAAAAGTACAATGCGGAGGGATTCGAAATTTTGGATTTTCCCTGCAATCAATTCGGGCATCAGGCGCCCGGGACGGAAGAGGAAATCGTTTCCTTCTGCAAGACGAAGTACGACGTTACTTTTAAACAGTTTGCGAAAATCGAAGTCAACGGCAAAAACGAAGAACCCCTTTACACGTGGCTGAAAGAGCAGAAGGGCGGCTCGTTCGGCAAAAATATCAAGTGGAACTTCACAAAATTTCTCATCGACAGGGAAGGAAACGTTGTAGAGCGCTATGCACCCGCCACCACGCCCGAGAAGATCGGGGAAGATATAGCGGCTCTTTTAAAGTAATCCGGTACTTGGCCGAATGGGTAAAAACAATTGAAGCATACCCCCCGGCAAAAAACTTTATCACGGGTTCCTGCATGATGATGCCTATGGGAAAGGTCCGGAACGCAGGGAAATTCCCGCCCGCCGCCCGCAGCCGTAAGGCCGCGGGACTTTTGCTTGAAAAAAAAGGGGAAATGTGCGCGGCAGAGTATAATCGGCGGGGATATGTACATTATAATTCCATAATGGAATTATGTCAAGGATTTTTCGTGGTAAAATTCCGTAAAAGAATTTACGGAAGGAAAGCATGAAACTCAGGAAGAAGGAGTATGGGACCTGCAACATGATCGGGCGGAATGTGGAGCGCCTGAGGAAGGAGAGGCACATGAAGCAAGCGGATTTCATTGCACAGTTGCAACTTGCGGGGTTAGATATCAATCCTACAAGCTATTCCAAACTTGAAGGGCAGTTACGGCTTGCGACGGACAAGGAAGTGTTTTTCATTGCTTCCGTGTTGGGAGTGACGACGGATAGTCTTTTTTTAGAGTGATACCGGAAAGCGGGGCAATAAATTGCCGCCCGCAGCCGTAAAGGCCGCGGGCGGCTGTCCAACACGATGTTAACCGAAATTTTGCAAATTCTTTTTGTACGCCTCTCCCCAATCGCGCATGGCGTCGAGAATGGGACGGAGGCTCTCCCCAAGCTCGCTGAGTGTATAGACGACCCGCGGCGGCACCTCCGCAAACGCCTCGCGCAGAATAAGTCCGTCGCTTTCGAGCGCGCGCAGATTGTCCGTCAGCACCTTCCCGCTGATGGGAAGCGCCTTCAAAAAGTCCTTGAACCGCTGCGGCCCGTCCAAAAGATTCCTTATGATGAGAAGTTTCCACTTGTTCCCGATAAACCCCACCGTCGTCGCGACCGGGCACTCGGGTAGCTCCTCTTTCGTCAGCATCGCACTTCCTCTCCTTTCTTCTTTATATTTTTTTTCATTATAACAGAACCGTTTGCACATTGCAACCGT
The DNA here is from genome assembly GCA_964612545.1 of uncultured Clostridia bacterium. GTDB lineage: Bacteria > Bacillota > Clostridia > Christensenellales > Borkfalkiaceae > Gallimonas. The sequence continues at coordinate 28,811 of CAZTBU010000022.1, forward strand.
TTTTTACATTAAGTTTCAAGAAGAAAGTTTTATAGTTACTTTTTTATTACAGACAAAACATTCGGTAACTTTCGATACATTGCTTTGATTTCGCGCTATAATATCGGCAACCAATCAACGGAGGTATGAAAATGAAAAATTTTGCAAAAACGACGGCATGCGGCAACGACCGCATCGAACTTCACGATTTGCTGCAACTTACGGGCGCGGAAATCAGCGTAAATTATCTTCCCGCAGGCGCGGACGTGCCTTTCGTCCATGCGCACAAACAGAACGAAGAAATCTACGGAATTCTGGAAGGATCGGGCAAAGCCGTTGTCGACGGCGAGACGGTTCCTCTTGCGGCGGGGGATTGGCTCCGCATTTCTCCCGCGGGAAAACGGCAATTTTTTGCGGCGGAGAAAGAGGGGCTCCGCTACCTCTGCATCCAGGTCAAAGAGCACTCCCTCGAGGGCTACACGGCGGGCGATGCCCTGCTCTGAAAAAACTTTCTTCAACCGTCTGAGAGAGGCGCTTAAAGATTGCGAGGCGGTCGTCGCGGGTTCGGGACTCTCCGCTTCCGCGGGCTTCGTCTATACGGGCGAACGGCGCACTATTGAATCTTTTATTGTCTTCCTTGTCGCCACAATCCGCAGCCGAGCCTTCTTCGGTATAAAAAATGCGCCTACAATCGTACGCGCATTTTCAAAGATTTGTATAAAAAACAGCGGGGATTTATTCCCCGCTGTTTCTTCAACTCGCTTCAATATAAAATTTATTTTTTTCTTGAAATCCCTATGAAGCACACCCTTACAACTGCGGGCGGCGTTATCGGTTTTCAAGCAAAAAAAGCCGTTTATAGTTCGATTTTCATATCTCCGGGTTTGATCCAGCCAATCTTTCTTAAGAGTTCGCTCACGGCCAAGGAGATCGTTGCGGGAAGCAAAAAGCAGACCAGGATCACCCCGAATACGAGTTGCACCGTGGGGACGATCCCGGCCGAAGCACCGATCATGTCGATGACGCCGACGAGCCCCGCCGTGCCCATGCCTGCGCCGACGGCCGTCGCCTCGAGTTTGAAAATACAGGTCGAAACCGGGCCGACGACAAGGGAAGAAACCACTGCGGGGAGCAGAATGCGGGGATTCTTCAGATTGGGAATCTGAAGCATGGACGTTCCCAGCCCCTGCGCGATGAGGCCCGAAAATTTGTTTTCGCGATAGCTCGCGACCGCAAATCCGATCATATGCGCACAGCAACCCGCAACGCCCGCGCCCGCGGCAATTCCCTCGAGCCCGATCGAAACGCCGATTGCGGCGCTCGATGTGGGGAGGGTCAAAAGAAGCCCCATGACCGCCGAAATGATGAGTCCCATGAGGAAGGGTTGCAGTTTTGTTGCGGCGTTGATGCCGTCGCCGATTTTTCCCATCAGCCATTCGACGGGGCCGCCGGCAATCGCGGCTACCGATCCGCCCGCAATGAGGCTCACGAGAGGAACGATGAGAATGTCGAGCTTTGTCTTTCCCGTCACAAATGTGCCGAGTTCCGTCGCTACGACGACGGCGAGATAACATGTAACGGGGTTACCCGTGGCGATAAGAACGGAGGAAGAGAGCTGCGTTTCCCCCGTGACACAGGAGATAAACGCCGTGGCGTTTGCGGAGAAAATCCCTACGGCGACGCTGCACGCGAGCGCCATTTTCGGAGCTTTGAGAGAATATGCGATCCCGACGCCGATTCCGGCGCCCATCATGACCTTGGCAAACGTGCCGATGCCGTTCAAAAAACGGTAGCATAAGTTAAGTATTTCGTTCTCCGAATTGCCGTTCCCGAAGATGCGGGCAATCTGGCAGACGATCGTCCCCGCAATGAGGGTACAAAAGAGTCCGTTTGCCATGCCCGAAAAAGCGACGATAAAGTAGCGGTTTGCAAACTTTTTGAGACATTTAAGGAACGCTTTTCCCTTACCCGTGTCCGTCGGCCCTTCGTCCGTTTCCGTCATTGCGGCGTTATTTTCCGTCGTATTTCCGTCCGTTTCCGCTTTGTTTAAATCCGCCTTCCCGACGTTGTTTTCCGTAGCAACATTGTTTATTTCCGTCTTCCCGTCGTCCTTTTCCGTCTTCCCGTCGTCCTTTTCCGTCATCCCGAGCGCAGTCGAGGGATCTTCTTTCCCTTCTGCACTTTTTTCATCAATGTTATTTCCCATATTGTGAATATGGTAGCACATTTTCAAAAAAAATGCAAGTAAAAATAGCCTTCCGCGGCCATTCTCCGCACATGCCGAGCCCGCCGCCCGAGGATAAAATCCTCGGGCGGCGGGGGGTTAAAGGCCGATTCCGTTCAACCGTTCAAATTCCAATCGATGGGGCCGATGCCGTGAGCGGTGAGATATTCATTTGTCTTGGAGTAGTGGCGGCAACCGAAAAATCCGTTGTAGGCGGAAAGAGGGGAGGGGTGCGGCGCTTCCAGAATCAGGTGTTTTCCTTCATCGATGAGAGGTTTTTTTCTTCTTGCGTTATTTCCCCATAAAATGAACACGAGGTGCTCTTTTTCGCGGGATAAAAGCCCGATGACGGAGTCGGTGAACCAACTCCAGCCGCAGCCCGCGTGGGAATTCGCCTGATGTTCCCGCACTGTCAGGGCCGTGTTCATGAGTAAGACGCCTTCCTCTGCCCATTTCGTCAGATTTCCGCTCTTCGGAGCGGGATAGCCCAAATCGTCCTTCAGTTCCTTAAGCATGTTTTCGAGGGAAGGGGGTTTCGGAACGCCGTCCTTCACCGAAAAACACAGTCCGTGCGCCTGGCCCTCGTTATGATAGGGATCCTGCCCGAGCAACACGGCCTTTACCTTTGCATACGGCGTATAACGAAAGCAGTTGTAGAGGTCGTACATGTCGGGATAGACAATATAGTGGGAATATTCGTACTTCAGAAATTCCCGTATCTTTTTGTACCGCTCGTCCGCAAAAAGGGGAGCGAGCGGCTCCTTCCAATCTCCCAAATCGATCATATGTACTCCTTTTTTAATTTATTGGGTCGCTAAGGCAGGGGCCCTGCCACGCGCGCATTCTTTTTGTCACCCTGCCCCGCCCGCACGTTCTTTCGCAGACTAAGGGCGGCACGAGCCCGTAGGGCGAAGTAGCCTGCCGAAGGGTCACCGCA
>CAZTBU010000023.1:0-21085 GCA_964612545.1 uncultured Clostridia bacterium
CTGCCGAAGGGTCACCGCATAATAAGGTGATGGTTCGGCTACGCTCACCATGACGATAAGGTGATGGTTCGGCAAGCTCACCATGACATGATTCGGAACGGTCGAAGGGTCACCGCAAAATAAGGTGATGGTTCGGCTACGCTCACCATGACATGATTCGGAACGGCGGGCATTCTATTTGTCACCCTTGGCGAAGGGTCACCGCATAATAAGGTGATGGTTCGGCTACGCTCACCATGACGATAAGGTGATGGTTCGGCTACGCTCACCATGACGTGATTTGAAACGGTGGGCATTCTATTTGTCACCCTTGCCGAAGGGTCACCGCAAAATAAGGTGATGGTTCGGCTACGCTCACCATGACGTGATTAGAACGCTCACCATGACGTGATTTGAACGTTCACCATGACCACTCGTCACGCCACGGGTTTTGAGGCCCTGAAACCATGAAGCCCTGAAGGACAATGGCTAAGGAACTTATCGGGAATGAAAGAGGCAGAGATGGATTGCACAAAAGTGGCGGGCGCTCTCAGCCGCGGGAAGAACCCGTCTGCGGCCGCTTTGGTATTGAATGGATTTTTCACGGTTTGTTCTCTTGCCGCGGCGGGTGTTCTCGCAGCGGCAATGGCGGCGGACCCGTACGGGGGCCCCGCTGCCGCCATAGGTTGGATCGTGGCCGCTATGCTTTTCGTCTGCACCGCGGTTCGTTGTGCGGACGCCGTCCGCGGCATATCTATCCGCATTCATATTGCAAAATGCTTAAAAGCGGGAACGGTGAGGGCCACGGCGTATCCGTCCGCAGAGGGAAAAAGTTTCGCGGCGGCAAAACTTAAGTTGGAATTTCTTTCGGAAGGCAAAACGGAGGTGCGGGTCTCGGCCCGCAAAAGCAAATTTTTTTCCGAATGCGGGCGCGCGCGGGAATTGGAGATCGCATATTGCCCCGCGTACGATGATATTCTGATATTAAAATAGGCCTCTTATGGCGGCGGAAAACCGTACGGGCCCGTTTCCCGGAGGGTTTGGGGCGCGCCGCTTAAAAATTTTTTGTCTGTCAAGGAAAAATGCTTGACGGGCAAATTTTTTTCTGTTATAATGGCCGCAAAGGAGCGCGGATGAAGGATCTCAGGGATATACAGCTCTTCGATCTCTATGGGCCTCTTCTCACGGACACGCAACGGGAGATCTGCGAGAATTATTACATGTACGATCTTTCCCTCTCCGAGATCGCCGAAGAGAAGGGAATCAGCAAACAGGCCGTATCCGATGCGCTCAGGACGAGCCGCGAACTCCTCGGCTCTTATGAAGAAAAACTGCATTTCAACGAACAAAACCGGAATGATTCGCCCGAAGTTTCACGCATGCTGACGGATGTGACGCGTGCGCTCGAAGAATTCAGAACAAATCATCCCGAATATGCGCGGGAGATCGGCGGCATCATCAAAAGAATTACGGACGGAGGAACGGACGTCCCCGCCGCAAAGGAGAATTAAATGGCACTCTTTGCATCGCTTTCCGAGCGGCTCAACCACATTTTTTCAAAACTTACCAAGCGCGGAAAACTTACCGAACTCGAAATAAGGCAGGCCATGCGGGAAGTGCGCGTCGCCCTTCTCGAGGCGGACGTCAACCTGAAAGTTGCCAAGGACTTCATCGCCGCCGTCAGCGAAAAGGCGGTGGGACAGCAGGTCCTGCAGTCGCTCAATCCCGCCCAACAGGTCATCAAAATCGTCAACGACGAACTCATAGCCCTCATGGGACCGGGGAACGCCAAGCTGGAAGTCGCGTCCAAACCACCGACGGTCATCATGATGTGCGGCCTTCAGGGCGCCGGCAAGACGACGATGTGCGCAAAACTTGCCGTCCAGCTCAGGAAGCAGGGTAAAAAGCCTCTCCTCGCCGCTTGCGACATTTACCGTCCCGCCGCCATTGACCAATTGAAAGTCGTCGCGGCCAAGGCGGGCGCGGAAGTATTTGAAAGGGGTACGCAGGCTCCCCCCAAAACGGCAAAAGAGGCAGCCGGATATGCCCTGAAGATGGGGTACGATACCGTCGTCATCGATACGGCGGGGCGGCTTCATATCGACGAAAAGCTCATGCAGGAGCTTGAGGACATCAAAAAAGAAGTGGAAGTCACGGAGACGCTCCTTACCGTCGACGCCATGACGGGGCAGGATGCGGTGAACGTCGCCGAAGCCTTCAACTCCCGCCTTGACGTTACGGGCGTGATCCTTACAAAGCTCGACGGCGATACGCGCGGCGGCGCATGTCTTTCCATCAAGGCCGTCACGGGGAAGCCGATCAAATTTATCGGCGTAGGGGAGAAGATCACCGATCTGGAACCCTTTTATCCCGACCGCATGGCAAGCCGCATTCTGGGCATGGGGGACGTTCTCTCCCTCATCGAGAAGGCGCAGGAGGCCGTCACCGAACAGCAGGCAAAGGAAATGGAGCGCAAAATGCGCGAAAATTCCTTTACCCTTGCCGATTATCTGACGCAGTTCGAGACTCTCAAGAAGATGGGCGGCGCGGGAGCTCTCCTCAATATGCTTCCCGGAGCGAACAAAATGAAGCTGAAGGACGGAGACATAGACGAGAGCAAGCTGGAGCGCATCCGCGCCATCATTCTCTCCATGACGCCGAAGGAGAGAGACAATCCGCAGATCATCAACTCATCCCGCAAGCGCAGAATTGCTTTGGGCTCCGGCACGACGGTGCAGGACGTCAATCAGTTACTGAAACAATTCGAACAGACGAAAGAAATGATGAAGCGCTTCCGCGGCGGAAAAAAGCGCCTTCCGGTGTAGAGGGTCCGGGGAGGGCGGAGTTAAAACCAAAAAAATAAAAATTATCATAAAGAGGTAGCAAACAATGGTCAAAATGAGATTGGTCAGAATGGGCGACAAGAAGTCTCCCGTCTACAGGATCGTCGTCGTCGACGCGCGCAAGGCGGCAACGGGCGAGTACATCGAGAAAGTCGGTTTCTACGATCCCAAGTCGAACCCCGTGACGCTTACGGTCGACGTCGAAAAGGCGAAGGAATGGCTCGCAAAGGGCGTTCAACCCACCGAGACGGTGAAGAGTCTCCTCGTGCAGGCAGGGGCAATGGAAAAGCCCGCAAAGCTTTCCGCTCCCAAGACCAAGGGCAAGAAAAAGAAGAAGTAACGGATTTTAAAGAACTTCGTCCGCAGCGGAAAGCGATCGCATTTCATCATCATCCGTTGCAGGGAAATTTTTTCTGAAAGGAGAAAACAGGAGTAAATATGTTGGATTTAATCAAGTATATCGTAGACAGGTTTGCAGAGGATAAGGAACATGTCGGCTACGCCGTGGAGGAGACGGAGGATTCCATCAACGTCACCGTGCTCCTTTCGGGGTCGGACATGGGAAAGGTCATCGGCAGGCAGGGAAAGATCGCAAAGGCGCTCAGGACGCTTGTCCGCGCCGCAACCCCCAGAGATTCCAAGAAATACATCGTTGAGATCAAGGAACGCGAGGAATAACGAGAGCGCCCTGCGGCAACAGCCGCAGGGTATTTCCTATGCGCTTTTTTCCGTTCTCCAAAAGCCTTGCATTTTTATAAGAACTGTGGTATACTGGAAAAAATTGCATGCGGAGAAGATTATGGTTCCGAAATACAAACGCATTCTTTTGAAACTTTCGGGCGAGGCGCTTGCGGGAGAACAGAAATTCGGCCTCAATGAGGACGTCATTTCCGAAGTTGTCGGCCAGCTCGTCAGAATCCACGGAATGGGGGTGGAGATCGCCCTCGTCATCGGCGGCGGCAACTTCTGGCGGGGCAGGCAGGGCACCAATATGGACCGCACCACGGCCGACCAGATGGGCATGCTCGCCACGGTCATGAATTCTCTCGCCATGATGGACGCCATCGAGAAACGGGGGATCCCCACGCGCGTGCAGACGGCTCTCAACATGATCTCCGTCGCCGAGCCGTATGTTTTGAGAAAGACGCTCCGCCACTTCGAAAAGGGAAGGATCGTCATTATCGCCTGCGGCACGGGGAACCCGTATTGTTCGACGGATACCGCGGCCGCCCAGCGCTCCTGCGAAATCGGTGCGGATGTTTTGCTCATGGCCAAGAACGTGGACGGTATTTATGATTCCGATCCCACCCAAAATCCGCATGCAAAGAAGTACGAAACGCTGACGTTTGAGGAGATCATCGAAAAACGCCTCAAGGCGATGGACGTCACCGCCGCCACGATGTGCATGGAGAACAATATTCCCGTTCTCGCCTTTGCGCTCGGTGAAAAGGACTCCATTATCCGTGCGGTATGCGGCGAACATCTGGGCACGCTGATCTCCAATTAGTCCGCAGTGCACCGCATGGTTCCGCGGGGAAAAACCGACAACCAAAAAACAGAAAAAGGAGAATAGTATGATCGACAACGAAAAGCTGGAAGAACTCTTTCTGAATCTCGAAGATAAGCTCGATAAGACCGTGACCGTTCTGCAGGACGACTATGCCGCGATCCGCGCGGGCCGCGCCAATCCCCACATTCTCGACAAGTTGCAGGTGGAGGCATACGGCGGCATGAGCCAGCTCCAACAGCTCGGCAATATTTCCGTCTCCGACGCGAGATGTCTCGTCATCGCCCCGTGGGATAAGTCTCTTTTAAAGGCCATCGAAAAGGCCATTCTCGCTTCCAATATCGGCATTACCCCCTCCAACGACGGTAACGTCATCCGCCTTGTTTTCCCCATGCTTACGGAGGAACGCAGGAAGGAGCTTGTGAAACAGGTCCGTAAAATGGGCGAGGATGCCAAGATCGCGGCGCGCAATGTCCGCCGCGAGGCCATGGAAACCATTAAGAAGATGAAGGCCAACAAGGAACTTTCCGAGGATGAGAGCAAGAACTGCGAGCAGGACGTTGAAGAGGCCGTCGGGAAGTGCATGGCCTCGATCGATGCGGCCGTTGCGGGCAAGGAAAAGGAGCTCATGACCGTCTGATGACAGCAAACCACGTTGCGATCATCATGGACGGAAACGGCCGCTGGGCGAAAAAGCGGCTTCTTCCGCGCATAGCGGGGCACAGGGCGGGTTACAAGCGCATGCTTACGCTTGCGGACCACGCTTTTTCATACGGGGTCAATTGCCTCACACTCTATGCCCTCTCGCTGGAGAACCTGAACCGCCCCCGGGAGGAGATCGAGGGGCTTTTCGGGATTTTCCGCGAGTATTTTCCCAAGCATGCCGTGCAGTTGAAGGAGCACGGCATCACGCTACGCGTCATAGGAAATACATCCGTCCTGCCCGGTGACATCCGGACGATGATTTCGGATGCCGAACATATGACGGCGGGAGGGGAGAAGGGCACGCTCGTTCTGGCCATCGCCTACGGCTCAAAGCAGGAGATCGTCGGCGCCGTAAACCGCGCGGTGCGGGCGGGGAAGGAGGTCACCGAAGAGGAATTTTCTTCCCTTCTCGAAACGGAGGGGCTTCCCCCCCTCGACCTTCTCATCCGCACGGGCGGGGAGTTGCGGCTTTCCAACTTTTTGCTCTATCAGGCGGCGTATGCCGAACTGTATTTCTCGAAAAAGCTCTTTCCCGATTTCTCTAACGGAGATTTCGATAAAGTGATGGAAGCTTATTCCCTGCGGGACAGGCGGTTCGGCAGAATATAAGGTGGATTTTATGGAGAACGAAAGTTCCGGCGCACCCGCGCCGAAAAAACTTGACGAATTTTGGGTAAGACTCATTACGGGCATTGTCTATTGCGCCGTCCTTCTTGCCTTTTTTGCTTTGAAGATCTTCGTAAGCGACCTGTTTTTCGACGCACTCCTTTTGGCAATCACCGTTCTCGGGACGTTCGAGATGTTGCGTGCATTCGGCGGGAAGATTACGAAGACGCAGAAGGTCATCGTCATGATCTTTGCGGCATTGATCGTTGCGACGTATGCCGTCAGCGACTTTATCTTTTCGGATATTCTCGATATTATGCTGCCGGAGCCCGGCGCAAACCCTTCGACGACGCTCGGCAGGAATTATTCCGTATTTATCACAAGCGGCGTGTATATAGCGGGGGCCGCCGTTCTCCTCTCCCTTCTCGTGTTCCGCCACGAGGAGACGTCGCTGGAATCGACGGGTTATGCGCTGTTATCCTTCATGTATCCTTCCTGTTTTCTCGTCGTGCTCGTCGTCTGCAATCACTTGGAGATCTATTCCGCGCTCGCACTTTTGTTTGTGTTCGTCCTCTGTCCCTTTTCGGACTCCTTTGCGCTTGTCTTCGGAAGATGGCTCGGCAAGAGGTTCCCGTACAAGATGGCGCCGCACGTCTCTCCCAAAAAGACGGTCGTGGGAGGCATCGGCGGCCTGTTCGGAGGCGCGCTCGGCGGCGCCGTGATCTTCTTCTGTTATTACGGACTGACCCTCATTCCGGAAAATCTCCTTGCCGATTCTTTGGCCCGGGGAGAATTCACTTTTAATCTGCCCGAAGCGCTTTTCTTCGTCGGGCTCGGCATTCTGACGGCCGTGTTCTGCGAAGTGGGCGATCTCGTCGAGAGCGCAATCAAGCGCAAGATCGGCATCAAGGATATGGGAAAACTCCTGCCGGGCCACGGCGGAATTTTAGACAGGGTGGATTCTTCTCTCTATGCGGGGCTCATCGTCTGCCTCGTCATGGTGATAAGGATCATGATTTTCGGCTGAAGCGCATATCATATCCTGTATACGGCGTCCGCGAAGGCGGACGTTTTCAATCATTATGAAAAAAATCGCACTTATCGGCTGCACGGGCAGCATCGGACGGCAAGTCTGTGAAGTCGTCCGTTCCCACAGGGAAGAATTTTGTTTTACGGCGCTCGTCGCGGGAAGCGACAGGGCGGGCCTCAGCGCGCTCGCGGGCGAATTCAAACCGAAGATTGCATGCCTCGCCGCGGAAATTCCCTCGCACTCCGCGCTCTTTGCGGATGCGGACGTCGCCTTCATAGCTTCGGGAGGCTTTGCGGGGCTCAGGTACACCCTTGCCGCCATCGAAGAGGGCAAGACCGTTGCCCTCGCAAATAAAGAGAGTTTGGTGTGCGGCGGCGGACTCGTGATGAGCGCTGCGAAGCGGAAGGGCGTCGATATTGTTCCCGTGGACAGCGAACATTCCGCCCTCTTCCAATGTTTGGGCATGAGGCGGGATACTCCCTTCCGGGAGCTCATTCTGACGGCGAGCGGAGGCCCTTTTTTGCGCTATACATGCGAAGATCTGAAGCATGTGACCGTTGCCGCCGCCCTCCGCCACCCCACGTGGAATATGGGGGCGAAGATCACCGTCGACTGCGCGACGCTCCTCAATAAGGGCTACGAAGTCATCGAAGCGAAATGGCTGTACGGGGCGGATTTTTCGCAGATCAAGGCCGTTGTCCATCCCGAGAGCATCGTGCATTCCCTCGTGCTCTTTCCGGACGGGGCGATGCTTGCCCAGCTCGGTTATCCGGATATGAGGCTTCCCATCCAGCTCGCCCTGACCTATCCGCACAGGCTTCCCTGTTGTGAAGAGCCGGATCTCGTCAAGCTCGGCGCGCTGCATTTTGAAAGGCTTCCCGAAGAAAAGTTTCCCTGCTTCGGCCTCGCCGTCGAGGCGGGGAAGGCGGGCGGAACCGCCCCGACGCTCCTGAACGGGGCGGCGGAAATTGCCGTACAGGCCTTTTTGCAGGGGAGAATAGGATTTTCTGACATTGCGGAAATTATAGAAGGTGTTCTCAGCCGCATTCCCACGGAAAAGGCGGAGAACTACGGAACGCTTTCCCGTGCGGACGCACGGGCGCGGGAGGAGGCGCGGCGCTTGATCGATGAATAATCTCATGAGCGTATGGAATACGATCGGCTCGGTCGCGCTGGCCGTTCTGATTCTCCTTGCCATGATCACGATCCATGAATTCGGGCACTACATTGCGGGGAAGATATTAAAATTCAGGATCGACGAGTTCTCCGTCGGTTTCGGCCCCGCCATCTTTAAGATCAAGCGGAAGAAATCGGGGGAGCTCTTCGCGGTGCGTCTCATTCCGCTCGGCGGCTACTGTTCTTTCAGCGGCGAGGACGGAATGGAGGACGAAGAGCCCGTTTCTCCCGCGGCGGAGGAAGGGACGGGGCAGGACGGCGGCGGCCGTTCCGCGCTTGCCACATCGGACGGCACGGAAAATCCGGATGCTGCTGCGGCGGAAGAGGCCCCCGGACGGGACGGCACGGAAAATACGGACGCTGCGGCGGAAGAGGTTGCGCCGCGGAAAAAGCGGGAAGTCCCCAAACGCCGCTGGACGGACGACGGCAGTTTTACGCACATGAAGCCGTGGAAGCGCATTATCGTGCTCGTCGCGGGGGCGGCCATGAACTACATTTTGGCCCTTTTGCTCATACTGATTGAATTTTTCTCTTACGGGCAGACCATGCTTGCCGTCTATGAAACCGAGGAGGCTACGGGCGAGTATGCGGCTTACAGCCTCCGGGACATCGACATTTTCCTGCAGGCGGAAGGGAAAGATATTTATTTGACGACGGACATTGCACAGGCGCTCAACGGCAAGAAAAAGGGAGATCTCGTCTCGATGCGCGTTTCCCGCGCCGTCGGGTTCACGTGGACCGAAGACGAAAACGGCAACCGCGTTCCGCAGTTCGATCACCGCGAGATCATGGAAATTCAGGTCATGTTGCGCGAGGATGTGACGGTGAAAAACAGCTCGGATCTGGATTGCGTCTGGCGGGCGCTCGGGATAAAGTACAGTGAAGCGGAAAAAACGTACATGCTCGCGAACGGCCTCCACCGCCTTTCTTTCTTTGAGGCAATCGGGAAATCTTTCGTCTACTCCTTCAAACAGGCGGGCTCTGTTTTCAGGGTCCTCGGCGAACTGCTGACGGGGCGGTTGGGGCTCAATGCCATCGGCGGGCCCGTGACGACGATCACGATGACGTCGAAGATCGCCTCGCAGGGATTCAGGCAGTTTCTGGAAATTTCTTCGCTTATCGGAGTCAATCTGGCAGTGTTCAACCTTTTGCCCATTCCCGCGCTCGACGGCAGCAAGGTGGTGTTTACCGCCATCGAATGGGTGCGGGGGAAACCCATTTCCCGCAAGGTCGAGGCGTTCATCCACGCGGCGGGATTCATTCTTCTCATCGGCTTTGCGATACTGGTGGATATTCTGCAATTCGTATAGACAAAATAAAAAAGCGCACATATGTGCGCTTTTTTGATGTTTTTCTCTTCAGGAGAGGTTTTCTTCCGCGGGCTGTTCGGCGGGGCGGAACTTTCTCGCCTGCTTCACGAACGCCTTGGAGCTGAACAGGATGATCCCGGCGGCGATTGCGATGGCAATATCGACGAACACGAAAGAGTTATAGCTCAGACTGTAAATCCATGCGCCGGCGGGGTCCGCGCCGAGGTCGGCAAAGGCAAAAACGCCCGAGAAAAGGTGCGAAAGATAGCGGAAAACGCTCCCGACGATTGCGCCGAGCGCAAATTGGACCTGCGGCAGTTTATCCAGTTTGCGGGCGGTTGCGAACATGCCCGAAATCCCGATTGCGGCGAACGCGATCGGATAGTCAAGCAAAAACTGTGCGGGATGAATGATATAGGGGTCCTGCACAGCCTGCAGGACGCCGTAAATAAGCCCCGCGAACACGCCCTTGCGCGTGCCGAACATGTAAGAATAGATCATGAGCGGGAGCAGGGACGCGAGCGTCACGGAGCCGCCCTGCGGAAGTTTGAAAAACCTCACGTAAGAGAGCGCAAAACTCATGGCAATGCAGACGCCCGCATAGGTAAGGGATTTGCTGTCGAAGCCTTTTTTGTCCTTTCTCCCGAAGAGGAAGGCAAAGAGGACAATCAAACCGGTAAGCGCGGCGGCGGATACATAGAGGAGCGCGTTGTCCTGCGCGGTGATGCCGCTGTCTTCCTGCCCTGCGCCATATACGCCGAAGCAGACGAGCGTTGCGATCGCGGCGGCACCGGCGATGCACCCGAGGACAATGACAACGGGTTTGGAACGGTTGAAAAAGAGCACGGCGGAGCCCGCAGCGACCGTAATGAGGAGAATCAGAAGGGGAACAAAGAGCATGGGCACGATCCCGTCCTCCGCAAACGTCCAGACGAGGAAGACCATGGCGACGGCACAGGCATAACAAACCGCGGAAATTGCGCAATACTTTATAAATTTTTTGCGCTTTTCATCCTTCAGCAAGATCGCTCCGGCGGCAAAGCCCAGCGCGAGGGCCACCGTCAGCCAAAAGGCGACGCCGCGTGCGATGTTGAGCGGAGAATCGAAAAGAACGGGATACCACGTCATTCCGTCCGCCAAAAGGGAAAAAGGAAACATAAAAACCTCCGTAAAATGTGTGTTTGAATTTCCGCGGTGGAAAAAAAACCGCCCGCTGAAAATGCGGGCGGAAAAAATTCCCCGAAGTCCGTTCCTTTCGTGCAAGCATTGCCTTGCCCGATTCAAATGGTATCATCTCAGCCTTTTTGGGGCACCCACGACGGATATTCAAATTGTATTTTCATTATATCACATTCACCCGGCATTGTAAATTGTTTTTTTGCCGCTTATGTGACATAATATGAAAAAAGCCGTTTTTGCCGCGGCTCCCGTTCTTCGCCGCGGATACCGAAGGGGGCGGAACATGCCTTCCCACGGAAGCCTTTGCAGTAGTAAAACGCCTCTGTGTCGCATAAAATAAGCACATATGAGTGTTTTTTATGCGGCGGAGGGGCCCGATACGGGCAAGATCCGGTACACGGTACAGGACGGCAGGGGCGGCTACTTCCAGAATGTCAGGAAGATTCTCGAATTTTCGGAGGAGCGCATCGTTCTCGCGGGGAAAAAAGATACCGTCGCGGTGGAAGGGAAGGGCCTTTCTCTCGGCAAATGCTACATGGGTGACGTGTGCGTCGCGGGAGAGATCCTCAGGGTGGAGCGAGCATGACGGGATTTTTCTATGAATTCGAATTGGAAGGGCTTTCCGTTTACCGCGCCGTGGACCGCCTGCGCAGGGAGGGGATTTCGATCATATCCGCCAAAAAATTCCCGAAAAACATTTTAAAAATCGTTGTTTCCGCAAACGAACGGAAAAAAACCTTTGCAATTCTGCAAGGGTCGTGTTATAATATAAAAAAGTCCCATCCATTGGGACTCATGCGCGCGGCCGAAGCCGCCCGCCGCGCCTTCGGCCTGTTTCTCGGCGCCGTAATTGCCCTTTCCGGGATTTTGATCATGCAGAGCAGGGTACTCAGGATCGAGATTACGGGCAGCGGAGCCTATCTCGAACCGCAGATCCGCGCGGTTCTCAGCGAGCAGGGCGTGGGCTATTTTTCCGCCATGCCGCAGCCGGACGCGGTGATACCCGTGATTTTATCTCTCCCCCGCGTGCATTTTTGTTCCGTTAAGGGAGAAGGCGGGATTTTGACCGTCGATGTGGAGGTCGGCGACGAGACGGGCACGTTTTCGGCGGAGCCGCTCCTGTCCCCTGCGGCGGGAACGGTGGAGGAACTCACGGTGCTCCGCGGCACGCCGCTCGTCGCCGTCGGCGACAGCGTCGCAGCCGGTCAGGAGTTGGTCGGCGCCTATGCGCTCCGCGGGGAGCTGCGTGTGGACTGCATCGTCGTCGCCTTCGCCAGAATTTCATTCCCCGTCTCGAGGGAATATGCGCTCGGCGAGGAGCAGGCAAGATTGCAGGCCCTGCTCGACTTCGGGGAAATTTCGGAAATACATACGACAAAGACGGCGCAGGGCTGGCTGGTCGAAGGCACGGGCCATGCCGAAGGAGTCAAAAACTTCGGCTGAGGAGGAACATGGAAAAAGTTACCGCGGTAGATACGGGAAGTCTCGCAAACTTAAGCGCCGTGCTCGGCGTGTTTGACGAAAATCTTACGCTTATAGCGCGGGAATTGAATCTTACGGCGCACGTTGAAGGCTCCGTCATCAGGTTCGAGGGAGAGGCGGCCGACGTCGGCGCGGAAGTCGTAAAGAGCCTTCTTGCCACGGCGGAAGCGGGCGGCAATATCGACAAGGGCAGTCTTTTGTACTGTATTTCCCTCGCGCGGGAGGGACATGCCTCCGACATTGCGGGCTTGATGCAGGGCGTTTTGGCCGTCACCGCAAAGGGCAGGCCGGTCAAGTGCAAGACGGTGGGGCAAAAAAATTATGCCGAGGCCGTTAAAAAGAACACGGTGACGTTCGGAGTGGGACCCGCAGGTACGGGAAAGACGTATCTTGCCGTCTGCCTTGCCGTCTCGGCCTACAAGGAAAAACGGGTTGAAAAGATCATTCTGACCCGTCCCGCCGTGGAAGCGGGAGAAAAACTCGGTTTTCTGCCCGGTGACATGCAGACCAAGGTCGATCCCTATCTCCGTCCCCTGTATGACGCCCTTCAGGAGATGTTCGGGTTCGAATCCTATCAAAAACTTATGGAAAAGGGGGCCATCGAAGTTGCGCCTCTCGCTTACATGCGCGGCAGGACCCTTTCGAATGCCTTCGTCATTCTCGACGAAGCGCAGAACGCCACGCGCGAACAGATGAAGATGTTCCTGACCCGCCTCGGCGAAGGGAGCAAAATGGTAGTGACGGGGGATCTGACGCAGACGGATCTGCCCGAAGGAAAAACAAGCGGGCTCAGGCAGGCCGTCACCATCCTGAAGGGAGTGGAAGACATCGCCGTCTGCCGCCTGACGGATAAGGACGTCGTGCGGCACCCGCTTGTCACGAAGATAGTCCGTGCCTATGAGGCGGCGGAGACGAAACGGAAGAAGGAGGACAAAAAATGAGTAAACGGAAGAGGGACAACCCGTCCGGTTTCGAACAGATGACGACACAGCAAAAAATGCAATATTTGCACGATTCCGTGGACGTCAGAAAATCCCCGAAGAAGAAAAAGGACCCGAAAAAGAAGAGACGTATGGCCGCCTGTGTCGGCTTCTACTTTCTCGGCTACTTATTGCTCCTTGCGGCAATTTTCGGCATGGTCGTTCTGAACCAGCCCCACGGTTGGGCGATTTGGCTCACGGAAAATATTCCCGATGTGCTCTTTCTCATGGTCAGCGTCTTTCTCCTCGTTGTCATCGTCTTTTTCTACTTCTTTTTCGAAGGCAGGGAGACGCTCACAAGCACTTCGAATACTTTTCTCATCTTTTCTTTGATTCTCGTCTGTTCGGCCGTATGCTATCTTTTCGGAAGATACGTTTCCGCCTATATCCGCCCGTTTGCACTGTTTTCGCTCCTCGTGCTGTACCTTTTCGACAGGCGGAAAGCGATATTTTTGAACTTTATCTTTACCTTCCTGATTTTCGTCATCGATATGTACACGAACGGTGCGGGGGGCGCGGCGAACGAAATCTATTCCACGCTCATGCTCGGATTCGTGAACGGCACGCTCGCCGTATTCTTTGCGGGGAACGTCAAGACGAGGTCGGGCCTCATCTTTACGGGCGTCATTCTGGCGCTTCCCGCAAGTATCGTCGTCGCCCTTCTCAATTTTGCCTCCATGACCGACCCTTGGCTGTATCTGACGAATATCGGCTACGGAATGCTCGGCAGTATCATTTCGGCCGTGCTCTCCCTCGCGCTTCTTCCCGTCTTCGAATCGATCTTCAATAAACTGACGGTTTTCCGCCTCAGGGAGCTTACGAGCACAAACGCGCCCCTTATCAACAGGCTCAAACGGGAGGCCCCCGGCACATTCAACCATTCGCTCATCGTGGCACAGCTCTCCGAGGCGTGCGCCGTTGCGATCGGCGAAAACGCCGAACTTGCCCGTGCGGCCGCCTATTACCACGACGTCGGAAAACTCAAAGATCCACAGTGCTTTACCGAGAACCAAACCGATTACAACGTGCACAACGAACTTACCCCCGAACTCTCGGCGGACATCATCCGCGCCCACGCAAAGGACGGGTACGATCTTCTCATCTACAATCACCTGCCCAAGGCCATCGCGGACGTAGCTCTGGAGCACCACGGCACGCTTCCCATCAAGTATTTCTTCAACAAGGCCCTGCGCATTTCGGGCGGGGAGGCAAATATCGCGGACTATTCCTACTTCGGGCCCACGCCGCGGACAAAGATCGCGGCAATCGTCATGATTGCGGATGGCGCGGAGGCGGCCACCCGCGCCTTGAAGGACCATAGCCCCGAAAATGTCGAGAAGACCGTGCGCACTATCATCGAGGAGAGGATGGACCTCGGCCAGTTCATCGACTGCAACATTACGATGCGGGATCTCACCATCATC
The DNA here is from genome assembly GCA_964612545.1 of uncultured Clostridia bacterium. Lineage (GTDB taxonomy): Bacteria > Bacillota > Clostridia > Christensenellales > Borkfalkiaceae > Gallimonas. Next base: position 14,222 of record CAZTBU010000023.1, read on the forward strand.
AAACAGACTTTGGTGGAAACGATCTCGGGGGGCGTGCACCATCACCGCGTGGAGTACCCGTCTATCCGCATCAAGCGGGACAGGTCCGTGGAATAACGGGCGGATACAAAGGATAAGAAATGAAACTGACGATCGAAGGCGGGCTTCCCGCCGCAGACAGAAAAAGGATCGCCGCCGCGCTTGCGGAGGAAATCGTTACGGATGCGCACCTTATCCTCGAACTCGGTATCGTCTCCGAGGATGAAATCCGCGCGCTCAACCGCCGCGAGCGGGGGATAGACGCCGTCACCGACGTGCTGTCCTTTCCCGCCTCCCTTTATGCGTGCGGCAAGCCCATTCTCGCCGCCGAGCACGCCGACTGCATAGAGCCCGTCATGGGGATGCGGAAGGGCAAGCGGGTATTAAAGGAAGTGCGCCTCTATCTCGGCTCCGTCGCCGTCTGCGGGAAGCGGGCGGAGGAGCAGGCCGCAGAGTACGGGCATTCCGTCGGGAGAGAGATCTGTTATCTCATCGTACACGGGGCGCTCCATTGCCTCGGCTACGACCACATGACGGAGGAGGACAAGCGCGCCATGCGCGAAAAGGAAGAAAAAATCATGGCAAAGCTCAATTTGGGGAGAGAAGAATGAAGAGCGGAACAGTCGCCGTGATCGGCAAGGCGAATGCGGGGAAATCGACGCTTGTCAATGTATTGGTAGGGGAGAAAGTTGCCATCGTCTCCCCGAAGCCGCAGACGACGCGGGACCGTATCATGGGTATCCTGACGCGGGAAAATTATCAGATCGTGTTCGTGGATACTCCGGGCGTCTACCGCTTCCGCAACGGCCTTTCCGACCGCATGATGCACACCACCGAGAACACCTCGAAGGAAGTCGACGTCATTCTCTATGTCCACGACGGCCACGCGGGGATCGAAGAAGAGGATATTTCGCTCATGAAGAAGTATTCCGCGCTCGGCGTGCCCATGCTCATCGCCTACACCAAGACGGACATCATGCCCAAGGAAAATATTCCGCGTGACGCGAAGATCCTGTACGGGGCGGGGATCGGGCAGGATGTCGTGCCCGTCTCGGCGCGGAAGGGGAGAAATATCCGTCTTCTGGAACGGGAGATCGTAAAACTTCTGCCCGTGCAGGACAAGCTCTTTCCCGACGGCGTCGTTTCGGACAGGAGCGAGCGCTTCATGATCTCCGAACTCATGCGCGAGAAAATTCTTCTCAGGTACGACAAGGAGATCCCGCACGGCGTTGCAATCGTCGTGAACAGGTTCGAACGGCAGGAAAACGGCGCTTATACGATAGATTTGGACATCGTCTGCGAGAAGAAAAACCACAAAGCCATTCTCATCGGCAAGCAGGGACAGGCGCTGAAGGAGACCGCGTCTTTCGCGCGGCGGGACATGGAAAAATTTTTGGGCGCAAAGGTATTTCTGACGGTCTTCGTGAAAGTCCGCGAGGACTGGCGCGACCGCGCGTCCCTTCTCAATGAGTACGGATACGGAGAGGAGTGATCCGTAAACACTCCCTTTGAACATATTGCGGTATAACTTCCCGTAATTGCCCCATACTGCGGATGGGAGGGAAGGCATGAAAGAGAACAAATCGGCGGCGGAGATCGCGTGGGAACTCTTTGAAAAGACGGGAAATTTAAGCTATTATATGCTCTATAAAAGGCTCAAATAAGAGATGGTATTCAAGACGGACGCGCTGGTCTTGCGGAGCGCGGATTACAGGGAAAACGACAGAATCGTCACCCTTCTGACGGCGGAACGCGGAAAAATCACCGCCGTTCTGAGGGGGGTGAAAAAGGCGGGCGCCAAGCTCAATTTTGCGTCGCGGCCTTTTTGTTTTGCCGAATTCGTGATCGCCGGAAAGGACGGACGGAACACCGTAACGGGCGCGAGCTTACATGACGGGTTCTTTCCCCTCAGCGAAGACATTTCCTCCCTCTACGCGGCTGCCTGTGTCACGCAGGCCTGCGATCTCCTCCTCTACGAGGGCATGGCGGGCGGGGCGCTGCTGGTTGCAGCCGTGCGCGCGCTCGGCAGGCTGTCATCGGGCGGCGGCGCAGGCGCGCTCGTGGAATTTTTCCTGAAGGCTCTGGAATTTGCGGGTTATCCCGTAGAGGCAAAATGTTGCCCCGTATGCGGTAAAGTGCCCGCCGGCCGCATGAAATTCGACATGGACCGCGGAATTTTTACCTGCTACGGCCATTCGGACGGCGTTCCCGCGAGCGAGGCGACGTACCGTGCGGTCCGCGCCGCGCGCGGGGAAGGCGGGAGCACGGACGACGGCAATCTGCGGGCCCTGCGCCTTCTCGGCGCCTATTTCCGCCGAAAAACGGACACGGAACCCGCCGCGCTCGGTGAGTATCTCATGCTTTTGCATCCATTGCACTGAAAACTCTTGACGAAACGGAAAGAAGCGGGTATAATATAACCGTCTGAAAGGGAGGTTATTCATGGAAGAAGAAGCGGAGAGCGTAAGCGCAGGAGATATTTTCCGTACGATCAAGCGAAAAATTTGGTATATTCTCGGCGCAACCGTTCTTTTTACCGTTGCAATGGCGCTCATCATCGAATTCGCCGTGAATCCGAGGGTCGCAACCTATTCTATGGAGTTCCGTCTCGTCTTTCCTTCCGAGGGGTCCGAAGCCTATCCCGACGGTTCTCCTTTTTTCTATCAGGACATGATCTCCACGGAATTTCTGGCGGAAGCGAAGAACTCTTCGGACGCGCTTTCGGGTGTCAATACCGATAAGATGTATAAAAACGGCGACATCACGATCGAGGCGGAAAAATCGGAAGAAAACGGTTTCACCGAATACACGGGCAGGTACAACATCTCCGTGAAGAGTTCCTATTTTAAGAGCGGCGATCAGGCGGAGCAGTTTATCGAGGCGATTGCGGGCGTCCCCGTGGCGCGCATGCGCGCCATGGCGGAGAACGTAAACTACGCTTCCGATAAGGATATCTTCGAGAGCGCGCCCTTCGAGGAGAGGATCGCGCTTTTGGTGCAGGAAAGGGAGAATCTGCTCTCCGTCTACGACAGTTGGATCGCCGTCTACAGCGAGACGTACAGGGTCGGCGGAGGACGGCTGAAGGATTACCGCGATTCCGTCTCCGCCCTCTTCGGCGGGAGCGTCCGCGCAGAACTCGAGAGCGAACTCGAATTCGGCGGCTACTACAGCGGGGACCTCGATACATATGCCGCCCAGCTCAGGCTCGAATACGATCAGAACAGCGGGGAGATAAGAAGGATCGGGGACTTGCTCAAGGGAAGTCCGGCAGACGCCGTAAATTCTCCGTCCCTTCTTAACGGCGTATCATCCGCGGGCGCGGAGCAACAGCCGGATCTTTCCCAGCGTCTTGCCGAACTCATCAGGCGCAATACGAGAATCGCGCATTGGATCGGGATCGTGGAGACCGTGAAGGAGGACGGTACGGTGGAGGTCACGCAGGACCCCGCCAAGGGCACATTGCAGGAGGAGAGCGTCGCCCGCTTTGCCGCCCGCCTGTCCGAGGAGTTCGAAAAGCTGAACGCCGAAGCGGAACAGCTTACCGAGGTCATTTCTTCGATCTATACCAGCGGCATGTCCGTACGTTTCGATGCGCAGAAGGTGGCGTCGAGCGGTGATGTGAACATGATCGTTGCCGCGCTCGGCAGTTTTATCGGCGGGTTCCTTATTGCCTGCGTCGTCGCCTATGCCGTGGAATCAGGCAGAAAGAAAGGCGGCAAACGGGGCGGCTGATCCGCGTTGCGGGGGTATGCATATGGACCTTTTTGCCGCACTGCGGTTTACAGAGGACGAAAATCTTACGGGGCGCGTGTATTGGTATCTCGCGCCTTTTTCCGTAAAAGAGGGGGAGCGGGTGCTCGCACCCGTCGGCCCGCACGACAAAATACAATGCGCACGCGTCGAAAGAGCGGAAGCTTTTCGGGAGGAAAAGGCGCCCTATCCGCCCGTTTTCTGCAAGCGCATCCTTGCAAGATACGGCGACAGGGAGGTAAAAAAAGGAGTTTTCGACCTCGGCGGCGTGCGCTATGACGACAGGCATTACACGAGATTGCGGCGCATTCTGATTGCGGAGAGTGAAGAGGCCGCGGAGGGGCTTTGCGTTAAAAAATGCAACACATGCGACGGAAAATGGCTCTTTGCGGCGGCGGAAAGAGGGATATGCACGCTTCTTTTCGGCGAGAACGTGAGGGAGGCCGCCTCGCTCGTTCTCCGCATCGTGCGCGGGGAAGAGCCAAAGGACGTTCCGCCCTCCCTTCTCGTCTCCCTGCGCGAAAAACTGAGGTAGGGCCGTGTCTGCCGCCCTTACCTTTCATTTTATGATTTCAATTCCCGGCAGCGGGTCAAATAACCATGAAAAAACACATTTTACTCATTGCAACGGGCGGAACGATCGCCTCAAAGAACGAGGGGAAGGGCCTTGCGCCCGCAATTTCTTCCGGGGAGCTTCTTTCCGAGGTGCCCGAAGTCAGGGATATATGCGACGTCGACGCCGTCCAGCCGTTCAATCTCGACAGCACCGACATCTATGCCCGCCACTGGCTCGAAATGGCTGCCCTTATCGAAAAAAACTACAACTTATATGACGGTTTTGTGATAACGCACGGTACGGATACGCTTGCCTACACCGCGGCCGCGCTTTCCTATCTCGTGCAGGATTCCCCCAAGCCGATCGTTTTTACGGGTTCTCAGAGATCCGTTTGCTTGCGGGATACCGACGCGCGGCAAAATCTCCTCGACGCCTTCTGTTACTGCGCCGACGGCGGAGCGTTCGGCGTAAACGTCGTGTTTGACGGCAAAGTCATTCTGGGCACCCGCGCCAAGAAAACGAGGACGCGCAGTTACAACGCCTTTGCAAGCATCGATTATCCCGAGATCGCCATCGTGCGGGAGGGGGTTCCTTGTTATTATATAAAGGAGACGAAGCCCGTTTCCCCGAAATTTTACCGCAAACTCGAAGAGCGGGTGTTTGTGCTGAAGATGATCCCCGGCCTTTCGGCCGGCATCTTCGATTACTGCGACGCGCACACCGAGGGCCTTATCATCGAATCTTTCGGTTCGGGCGGCCTGCCGAGATATGGGGACGACATGTTTTTCACGCGGCTCAACCGGTATCTGGATATGGGCAAGACCGCAGTGCTCACGACGCAGGTGGAGCGGGAAGGCAGCGCGCTCGGCAAATACGAAGTGGGGCGGCGGCTTCTCGCCCGAGGCAATGTGCTCGAAGCGCGGTGCATGACGCTCGAGGCGGCGCTGACGAAACTCATGTGGCTTCTCGGGAATTTCCCGCACAGCGAGATCGCCCCGCAATTCTTACGCCCTGTCTGCAAGGATATTTTCTGAATTTCCGCGCGGTTCCGCCCGCGGTTGGACGCCAACCGCACGCGTTATGAAAAAAGCGGGCCCGCCGCGGAAGGGCCTTGCTCCGGGAATGAAACCCGTTGTGCCCCGCCGTCCGCGGCACTTGCCGCGGACGGCGGATTTTCATCCGCTTTCCGCGATAAAAATAGAAAAATCCCTTCAAAATCGGTTGACAAGCCTGTTTCTTTGTGTTAGACTGAGAATACGCACCGCAGTGGGTGTAATTTTTTTGTATGGAGTTCACACAAAATGGCCGTTAAATCAACGAGAGCGAAGATCACGTTCGAATGCACGGAGTGCAAGAACCGCAATTACGACAGCTATAAGAACAAGCGCAACGATCCCGACCGCCTCGAGCTCAAAAAGTATTGTCCCGTCTGCAGAAAGCACACGGTCCACAAGGAATCCAAGTAAGCCCCAAGGGAGGTATATCATGGCGAAAAACCAATCTGCGGATAAGCCCGCCAAGAAAGATAAAAACAAGAAGCCCAATATTTTCGTCCGCATGGGCAGAAAGCTGAAAGAGACTTTTTCCGAGCTTAAAAACGTCACATGGCCCTCTTTCGGCAAGGCGCTCAAGGCCACGGGCGTGGTGCTTGTCGTCGTTCTCGTCTTTACCGTGTTTGTCACCTGCGTGAACGTCGGTTTTACGGAGCTGTTGAAACTCATGACCTCATGGGGGAACGTAGGCTGATATGGCTACCGTCGATACAGAGCCCAAGTGGTACATTGTTCACACGTACTCCGGTTACGAGGCGATGGTGAAAGAGAGCCTTTTGCGGCTCATAGAAAACAATAATTTAGGCGATATGATCACCGACGTCAGGATCCCCACCGAACAGACGATCGAGGAGAAGGCGAACGGCAAGAAAAAGGTCGTAGAGCGCAAACGTGTGCCCTGCTACGTCTTTGTCAAGATGATCTATACCAATCAAATTTGGTATCTTGTTACCAACACGAGGGGCGTGACGGGCTTCTGCGGGCCGCAGGGCCATCCCATTCCGATGAAGGAGGACGAGATCAGAAAGATGCACCTCGAGGACTTCGTGGAGTACGCCGATTTCAAGGCGGGAGACAGGGTCTCGATCGAAAGCGGCCCTTTGGAGGGCTTCATCGGGGTCATCAAAGAACTCAACAACGAAACGCAGCGGGCGAAGGTTGCGATCACGATGTTCGGCTGCAGGCAGGAAGTCGAAGTGGAATATATCCAAATAAAGAAAATCAGCGAGGATGCGGTGGAGATTCCCAAAGACGGCGAAGAGTAAATCCGGAATCATCGTTGCAAAGGGCGGAAAAGGCCTTGCAAGAGTGCTCCCGAAAAAAGACGCAGTATTTTTTCGGGAAGAGGAGCCGCAATCAGGCAAAACGCGCCCTTTGCGGAGTTATGGAAAGATATATAACTGAAGGAATCATCGTTGCAAAGGGCGGAAAAAGCCTTGCAAGAGTGCTCCCGAAAAAAGACGCAGTATTTTTTCGGGAAGAGGAGCC
>CAZTBU010000023.1:21185-30571 GCA_964612545.1 uncultured Clostridia bacterium
CGGAGTTATGGAAAGATATATAACTGAAGGAATCATCGTTGCAAAGGGCGGAAAAGGCCTGATTTGCGGCGACGAAGTGGAAGGCGGTAAATCTATTCATGCCGCCGCGAATACCACATAGAAGGAGCAGTTTATGGCAAAAAAGGTAACGGCAATCGTAAAATTGCAGCTGCCCGCCGGAAAAGCGACCCCCGGTCCCCCTGTAGGTTCTACATTGGGCCCGCACGGCGTCAACATCCCCGGGTTCACCAAGGAATTCAACGCAAAGACGGCAGGCCAGGAGGGGCTTATCATCCCCGTCGTCATGACCATCTATCAGGACCGTTCGTTTACGTTCGTCCTCAAGACACCGCCCGCCCCCGTCCTCATCAAGAAGGCGCTTGGGCTCGAAACGGCGTCCGCGACCCCCAACAAGGCCAAGGTGGGTAAGCTTACCAAGGCACAGGTGGAAGAGATCGCAAAGACGAAGATGCCCGACCTCAACTGCACGTCGCTCGAGAGTGCGATGAGTATGATCAAGGGCACTGCCCGCAGCATGGGCGTCACCGTCGAGGAATAAGGAGGCCGTGAAGATGAAATACGGAAAAAAATATTCGGAAAGCCTCAAGTCTTACGATAAGTCAAAACTCTACGATGCCGCAGAAGCTATGCAGATTGTTCTGAACAATGCGAAGGCGAAATTCGACGAGACGATCGAGCTGCATGTCCGTCTCGGCGTCGATCCGAGGCAGGCAGACCAGCAGGTCCGCGGCGTCATTGTCCTTCCCAACGGCACGGGTAAAACCAAGCGCGTTCTCGTCATCGCAAAGGGCGAGAGGGCGGACGCGGCGCAGGCCGCGGGCGCGGATTTCGTCGGCGCGGAAGAGATGGTCCAGAAGATCCAGACCGAGAATTGGTTCGGATTCGACACCGTCATCACCACGCCCGACATGATGGGCGTCGTCGGCCGTATCGGCCGTATCCTCGGCCCCAAGGGCCTCATGCCGAATCCCAAGTCGGGCACGGTCACGATGGACGTCGCAAAGGCCGTGCAGGAAGTGAAAGCAGGTAAAGTCGAGTACCGTCTCGATAAGACCGCAATTATCCACTGCCCGATCGGCAAGAAGAGTTTCGGCGCGGAGAAGATACGCGAGAATTTCACCGCTCTCATGGACGCCATCGTCAAGGCGAAGCCCGCGGCGGCCAAAGGGCAGTATATCAAGTCCGTGGTCATCGCGAGTACGATGGGCCCCGGCGTGAAGGTAAGTTACAGCAGGATGTAAGGCATAGGGCGGAACCGCGTCAAAATGCTTGACTTTATGCGGGCCGTGCAGTACAATATAGCCGTTCGCGGTTTGTGCCGTAAGGCGGATCCCGTGAATTTATCACCGCAGACAACGGGTGCTTATCCTTAAGCTCAATTTCCCGTCGAGGCAGGCTTCTTAAAATCAATTTTTAAGAACAACTCCGTACCCGTCTGCGTGCGGAGTTTATTTTCAAACCGGACAGGAGGTAAGTATGTCGGAGAACTTTGAAGCGAAGAAGGCCGTCGTCGAAGAGATCAAAGAGAAGATCGGCGCAAGCAAGTCCGTCGTTCTCGTGCACTACGAGCGGGTGACCGTTGCGGAATCGACGGAATTGCGCAGGAAGTTCCAGGCCGCCCAATGCGAATACAAGGTGTATAAAAACACTTTGGTGCGCAAGGCGTTCGAGGAACTCGGTGTAGACAAATTCCATGACGACCTCAACGGCGCGACGGCGTTTGTGTTCTGCCCCGACGAGACGAGCGGTTGCTCCATTCTCGCCAAGGCAGCGAAAGAGACGCCCGCGCTCGCAGACAAACTCGTTCCCAAGAGCGCCTATGTAAACGGCGCCTATGTGGATACCGAGGGCGTGAAGAAGTTGGCGGCAATTCCCTCGAGAGAGGTGCTTATTGCCAAAATGCTCGGGTGCTTGCAGGCGCCCATTGCGAATTTCGCCTATGTATTGAAGGCAATCGCGGACCAAAAATCATAAATTATAGGAGATCAAAAAAATGGATGTTCAGAAATTGATTGAAGAAGTAAAGGCGATGAGCGTTGTGGAGCTCAACGACCTCGTGAAGGCTCTCGAAGAAGAATTCGGCGTTTCCGCGGCGGCTCCCGTTGCCGTTGCAGGTGCGGCAGGTGCGGCGGAGGCGGCTCCGCAGGAAGAGGAAAAGACGGAGTTCGACCTTGTCCTCAAGGATTTCGGCGCGAACAAGATCGCCGTCATCAAGGTTGTCCGCGAACTTACGGGCCTCGGCCTCGCAGAGGCGAAGAAGGCTGTCGAGGGGCTCGGCACCATCAAGGAAGCGATGCCCAAGGCAGACGCCGAAGCCGCTCTTTCCAAGCTTAAAGAAGCGGGCGCTACCGCAGAACTCAAATAAGCGGAAATGTAAAATCCCCGCACGGGTGTGCGGGGATTTTCTTTACAGATGAAGCAAAAAGGGCGGGAAAGAGGCAAATCCCCATAAATTTCATGCCGATAACACCGAAAGTACTTGACGGATTTGAAAAATACGGGTAAAATAGAACCGTATCAATGAGGAGGTTTTCCCATGAGAAAAAAATCAACCCGTTTTGCCGCAATCGCGGCGGCGGCCGTACTTGCGGCGGGCGCCCTTGCAATGTTCGCCGCCTGCACGAGCAGTGAGCCCGAGGTTACCATCACCTATGAATTTGACGGCACGGAATACGAGGTAGAATACAAACTTTCCCGTTCGGACGCGCCCAAGACGGTCCAGCATTTCATCGAACTTGCCGATGCGGGCTATTTCGACGGCACCTGTATCCACGACTATGCGCCGGAGGCGCTCTATGGCGGCGGATATTATTACAACGAGCAAAACGAACTCACCGAGAAGGACTATTTCACGGTTGTGCGCGAACTTGAAGAGAAGGGCAACGAATTCACCCAGACCGTCTACTACAAGAACGGCGAAAATAAGACGCCTCTCTATACCGTCTACGGCGAATTTTACGATAACGGCGTACAGAATGAGGGCAACCGCGTGAATGTTCACTCCAAGGGCGCGCTCGTCATGTATTATACCGATAAATCGAGCTCCGCGAAGGGCATCAACGTCACGGTGGAGCGCAACGACGGCGGCGACAATAACGAGGGGACGGCCGAGCAGAATATTCCCTATTCCACCAACAGCGCAACCTCGCTCTTCTATACCTATCTCGGCGCTTCGAGTACCTCGCTCGACAGCAAGTATGCCGTTTTCGGCAAAACGAAGGACTTCAGCCGTCTTCAGGCGTTGCTCGACGCCGTTGCCGCGGCCATGCCCGAGGACAATGAAGACACGGAGGAAGACGAGAGTTCTCCCACGGAAACAAGCGGGTCGATCAAGCTCGATACGCTTGACCACCTTAATTTCGGCGATGTGGCTTCCGTCTTCGAGAGCGTAAGAAAGGGCGGCGAAGCCGTAACTTACAATGTTCCCAAGGAACCCATCATTGTGAAGTCCGTGAAGGTCACCAAATATTGATTTTTCGGATAAATACGGAAAAAACGGACGCTCCGGCGTCCGTTTTGTGTATTCTCCGCCCTCTCCGGCGCCATCCGCCGCTTTTTGTCATTCCTCTGAAATATTCGAAATTTTTCCGTCCGTGATTGTCACGCGGAAGTAACGCACGTCGAAGACGCGCGGCTTGCGTTCGTATACGAGGCCCGTAAGCGCGGGGTCGGCGGTCAGAACGGCGGACGTGTATTTCCCCAAAAATTTTTTGAGCGAGCCTGCCTTCGGGAGAAGATTTTCCGCAAGAAAGGGCGTGACGTCCGCGCCGATGAGTACGCTCTCGAACAGCGCGAGCGCAAAGGTCTGCTCTGTCGGCTCGAAGGCGCTTTTGATCGAACAGGAGATAAGTTTTCCGTCCTTCCGTTCGATAACGGCGGTGTGGCCCATGCTGTCGCAGAAGGGGATCTCCGCCTTCAGCGTTCCTTCTTTGCCGAGCACCTTCCCCTCGGTGCAGAGGAGAATCTTTCCTTCGCGGCTGAGTACGGCAAAGCCCTTTTCGCCCTCGAGCAGGATCTCTTCGCCCAAGGCATACGGCCTGCACTGTTCGAGTTCCTCGGGAAGCGCAACGATGTGGAACCCCGTTTCGTTTTCGAGATTCAGCTGTAATTTCCCCTGCATGCAGAGCGTAAGGAGGGATCCGCCTGTTCTTTCCTGCCAGAGAACGGTCAGCGACGGGTCGCTCCTGATGAAACCGTGGCAGTAAAGCGCGGCGCCGCCCCTGATAAAGTACAGGCTGACCTGCGGAGGCGGGTCGAGAAGAAACGCTTCGTCGAGGCGAAAGCGTACGGGCAGATATTCCGCGGGGAGAAATTCGCAGAAGAGGCCGTCCTTCGGATCGAGTTCCGCTTTACGTTCAAAACCGTCTACCGTGCCGAAGTAGGCCCCGTTCACCGTGAGGACACATGGCTTTTCCGCTAAAAAAATCACTTGCATATTGATATTAAATGTATAGCGGGATAAAATTATGTCAACAATCTTCCCCGAGGTGAAATTATGAACAAGATCAACGGCTACACCGAAGAGGAAGCGACGGGACTCATCGAGTACATTTACACGGGAAAAAACGCGGGTAAAACACTCTCTTACCTCTTTGAAACTTACGGCAGAGAGCACAGCAGGGCAAAGGGGAGCGTCAGGAATTACTACTACGCTTTCCTCAAAAAGCAGGAGGACAGCAGGGTACGGCGCATTCTCGAGGGAAAGAACCTCACCGCGGGCGAAATCAAGCCCTTCACCGAGGAAGAGACGGACGAAATGCTCAAAAAAATTCTCTCCGAGCGCAAAAAGGGGTATTCCGTGCGGCGCGCCATCATCAACGTTTGCGGCGGGGACGAGAAACTCATGCTCCGCATGCAGAACAAGTACAGAAATCTTCTGAAAAAGCAGCCCGAGCGCGTGGAGAAGGCCGCCCGCGAGGTTGGCATTACCGAGGAAAAGAGCTTTTTACAGCGGAAACTGGAGCGGGAGATCGACGAACTCTATTCCCGTCTGGCCATCGATCTGAGGCGCGAAAACGAAAGATTGAAAGCGGAATTGGAAAAATTGCGCAATGAGAAGGGCGAATAACGCGTTTTTCCTTTCACAAACTGTATGCAGGGAGGAAATTATGGAAAAGTTATTCTGTTTGGGACTTGCCCTCGGCATGGTCGGCGGCGCGCTTCTTGTTGCGAACAGCTACAAAATGCGTTGCCTCGTGAAGAAGAGCCAGGCCGAAATGGTACAGAAATTCGATGAAATGATGGATGAAAAACTCCAAAAAGATCAGAAACCTCAAGACGAAGCTCCTGAGAAAAAGGCCAAGAAATAAATCCCGAAAAGAACAGCGCGTGATTCTACGCGCTGTTCTTTTCGGGATTGCCTTCCTTTTATGCTGTTTTCATTGACAAAAACGCTTATTTATGGTACAATATCCCCATGAATCAAATCGTTGCGTTTGACATCGGGGACAGGCGCATCGGCGTCGCGTTTTCCGGCCCGTCCGGGGGATACGCCATACCCTCCGATACCTACTTCCGTACGGGGGACTTTGCAAGGGACGTTGCGGCCGTCAATGAGATTGCGGGAAGCAGGGGCGCCGCCCTCATCGTCTGCGGCCTCCCCCTGAATGCCGATGGCACAGAGAGCGTGCAGACCCGCAAGGCCGAACGTTTTATCGCCGCCCTCAGGGAAATCGCATCCGTCCCCGTCTTTGCCGAGGACGAACGTTTTTCCACCTTGCAGGCCAAAGACGACCTGCGGCAGATGGGGATAAGCGCGAAACACGACAAAAAGAAAAAGAATGTGGATTCCCTTGCGGCGGCCTACATTCTCGAAAGGTATCTTGAAGAAAATCTGAGAGGTGAAACCATGAAAGAGGAAACAAACAACTACGAAGACGACAGTATTGTTACGCTCGTCAACGAAGAGGGGGAGGAACTCTCCTTCGAGCATCTTCTCACCTTCGAGTATAAGAAGGAATGGTACATTGCCCTGACCCCCGTCAAGGAGGCGGAGGAGAAGCCCGAAGAAGAAGACGACGACAGCGGCGAGGAGATCGTCATCTATCATCTCGTCGGCGGCGAAGACGACGAAGAACTCGAGACCATCGACGACGATGCCCTTCTGGACGAAGTTTTTGCCGAATTCTGCAACCAGTACGAGGATTTTGAGGACGCGGACGAGGCGGCAGAGCTGGACGGCGGGGACGGAGACGGCGGCGAAGAGTGATCCCGCGGCCTCTTTTTTACCATGAACAAGAGAAATTATGACAGAGAAATGCTCGGAATGCTGGAAAAAAATGCGGGGAAGCGGTTGCTTCTCCACAGCTGTTGCGCACCCTGTTCGAGCTACTGTTTAACGCAGGTTGCCCCTGTTTTCAGGACGACCGTCTTTTACTTTAACCCGAATCTGGACACCGAGGAGGAATATTATCGCCGCAAAAACGAGCAGATACGGCTGCTCGGAGAGACGGGCGCGGCCGATTTTTTGGATTGCGGCTACGAAAAGGAGCTCTTTGACGAGATCGCCGGGGGGTATGAGGGCGAGCCGGAGGGCGGCGCGCGGTGCAAGCGGTGTTACTTGCTCCGTCTTGAGCGTACGGCGCAGGAGGCGAAGAAGGGGGGATTTGACTTTTTCGGCACAACGCTGACCGTTTCACCCCTCAAAGACAGCGAAGTATTGAACGCGATCGGCTTTTCCCTCGGGGAGAAGTACGGGGTAGGATATCTGCCCTCCGATTTTAAAAAGCGGAACGGGTATCTACGGTCCGTTGAACTTTCCCGTAAATTCAATTTATATCGCCAGAATTATTGCGGATGCGTGTACTCGAAGGGCGGCGCGCGGCGGTGATTTTATTTTCATACCGGATCCGCGGGGAGGGATTCTCCCGTCAGCAAATGCCGCGAAAAGGCAGGGGAAAGAGGAGAGCCGCCGTCCGCGGCGCGCAAAAATTCTTCCGCCCTCTCGGCCGAATGTCCCGCGGCGGCGAGAAAGAGCGCGTCGGCATTTGCGGCCTCCGTCAGGCGGGCGAAGAGCGGGTTCTCCGTAATTCCCGCGTCGGGCGTGCGGCGGGGATAGAGTTGCGGCACGAACGGCAGCAAATAGCGGAGATGTTTTTTATGGAAATGCTTCAAAAACCAACGGAAAAAGCGAAGGCAGCGGTTGAATGCGCCCCGCTCTATTTTTTTGCCCCAAATATCTGCGGCATCGCGCAGGTAAGCATATAATACGCCCTCGCGTGCGATTTTTTTGAGATCGAAGGGCCAGCCGTAGCCGCGCACGCCCTTCTCCTCCAGGGTTGCCGCAAAGTAGACGTCCCAATCGTTTTCAATGCGCTGGTGTTCGCGCTTTTTGAGGCCATTTTCCTTCATATAGCCGTAAACAAACGGGTGAAAGGCTACGTCCGCTTCGAGATGGGTGCAGAAGCCGAGGGCATAGGCGAGGCACTTCTCCCGTTCCGTGCCCGTGCGGGAGGAGAGGGCGGAGAGAAGGGCTTCGAACCAACGGTACAACCCGCCGCGGTGGAGAGCCTTGCCGAAATTGTTTTTTTTGAGAGGCTGATAAAAGAAAAAGAGATCGGGCCCCTGCGCACCCAGATAGTAGTAATCGGGTGCGGAGAGGGCGGCCTGCCTGTGTTCCTTGCCGAGAAGGGCGGCCGCACTCTTTGCGATGAGTTCGTGGGTAATGGACGAAGGCATGGAATTCTCCTTGTTTTTTACGGTTCAAAAACCATTATACTGCTTTTTACGGAAAAAATAAACGGAAAAGGCATTTTCTTTTCGCAGGTTATACGAAGAGGCCTTTGTTACGGGTATTTTCTTTCCCCGAAAATGCGGGAGCCGAGGCGGACCATGTTGGAGCCGTGCTCAAGGCAGATTTTGTAGTCTCCGCTCATTCCCATGGAAAGGTATTCGGTCTCCGCGTTTTTTTCACGGTAAAACCCGAACAAACGGCGCATATTCCTGCAGAGGGAGACGAGATAGGGCAATTCCCCGTCCGCGGGCAACATGGCCATAAAGCCCTTTACCCTTAACCCCGCAAGCGCGGAAATTTTGCGGTATGCATCGTCCGCTTCCGCATAAGGAATGCCGCCCTTGCTCTGTTCGCCCAAATTGATTTCGAGCAGGATGTTCTGCACGGTGCCCTTTTCAAGGGAGAGGCGGGCAATCTCTTCGGCGAGATGCACACTCCCGACGGAGTGAATGAGGTCGCACTTCCCGATGAGATACTTGACCTTATTCGTCTGCAAATTGCCGATGAAATGATGTTCCGCCCCCTCCGAAAAACCGTACTTATTGCGGAATTCCTGCACTTTGTTCTCTCCGATCATACAAACGCCCGCCCTTATGGCGCGGTTGATTTCTTCGGGCGTTCTCGTCTTTGTTGCGGCGACGAGGGAAACGGGCTCGCCGAAGCCGTTGCCGCCGCGGAGTTCGTTTAAAATTTTTCCGACGTTTTCTTCGATGTTTTCCATTGCCATTCTATCCTACTCCGTTTTGCGGAAAAAAGCAAGCGCGGGCGAGAATTTCTTGACATATTACCCGAATTCCTGTAAAATAATTCTATGATAATTTTGGGCCTCGACCCCGGTTTCGGAACAATGGGCTACGGCGTCGTCGAAAAGGACGCACGCGGGAACTGCACCGCCGTGGACTTCGGCGCCGTCAGGACGCCCGCATCCGAGAGTTTTCCCGTGCGGCTGTGTATTCTCGAAGAAAAACTGAACGCCGTTTTCGACAAATTCAAGCCGGAAGAGGCGGCGATGGAGGAGCTGTTCTTTTCCAAGAACATCACCACGGGCATTGCCGTCGCGCATGCGAGGGGAGTAATGCTTCTGACGTGCAACAAGCGGTGCGGGAAGATATTCGAGTATACGCCCAACCAGATCAAACAGGCGCTTACGGGCTACGGCGGCGCAGACAAGCAACAGATGCAACGGATCGTCTCCTCACACCTGCGGCTGAAAAGTATTCCGAGGCCCGACGATGCGGCCGACGCCCTTGCCGTAGCCCTCTGCCACGCGTTCACAAGCCGTTTTTCTTCGCTGTTCGGGGTAAAGTGAGAGGAAAGTATATTTCGAAGAATTTCTTTTTTCGGACATTTCTTTGCCCGCCTCGCGGACACTCTTTTTCTCGTCACCCTGAGCTTGCCGAAGGGTCACCGCAGAAAAAAAATATCGTCACCCTGAGCTTGCCGAAGGGTCACCGCATAATAAGGTGATGGTTCGGCTACGCTCACCATGACGTGATTAGAACGGCCGAAGGGTCACATTATTTTTCCCGTCACCCTGCCGTCCCAATTCGTCACCCTGCCCCGCCCGCACGTTCTTTTGCAGACTAAGGGCGGCACGAGCCCGTAGGGCGAAGTAGCTTGCCGAAGGGTCACC
>CAZTBU010000024.1:0-27749 GCA_964612545.1 uncultured Clostridia bacterium
CGTAGCCGAACCATCACCTTATTATGCGGTGACCCTTCGGCAGGCTCAGGGTGACGATTTTTTTATGGTGACCCTTCGGCAGGCTACTTCGCCCTACGGGCTCGTGCCGCCCTTAGTCAGCGAAAGAACGGGCGGGCGGGGCAGGGTGACGGAAATAATGTGACCCTTCGGCAGGCTACTTCGCCCTACGGGCTCGTGCCGCCCTTAGTCTGCGAAAGAACGTGCGGGCGGGGCAGGGTGACGGAAATAATGTGACCCTTCGGCAGGCTCAGGGTGACGCGCGAAGCGCGCGAGATCCTTCGACAGGCTCAGGATGACGCGCGAAGCGCGTCCGCGGGGCGAGCAAAGAAATGTTCGAAAAAAGAAATCGCGCGAAATTATCTTTTACATCACCGTGTCCCCGCCCAAGCGGCTCTCAACCTCGGAGAGTTTAACGGAGACGATCTTGCTGATGCCCTTCTCCTCCATCGTAACGCCGAAGAGGGAATCGGCCTGATTCATCGTCGGCTTTCTGTGGGTAATGACTATAAACTGCGTATTCTGAGAAAATTTCTTGAGATACTTTGCGAATCTATCCACATTTGCCTCGTCCAAAGCCGCCTCGATCTCGTCGAGAATGCAGAACGGCATGGGGTTCGCCTTTAAAATCGCAAACAAAATCGCTATGGCGGTAAGCGCTCTCTCGCCTCCGGAGAGAAGGGAAATCTTCGTCAGTTTTTTCCCGGGAGGGCAGGCGATAATCTCGACGCCCGCGTCCAAAGGGTCGGTGCAGTCGGTATAATCGAGCTGCATTTCCGCATGTCCGCCGCCGAAAAGCTCTTTAAAAATCTGCGTAAAGTTCTTGTTGATCTTGTCGAAGCCCTCGTCGAACTTCTTCTTCATCTCCGCCTTCAGGTTCTCCAGCACGGTGGTCAGATCTACGATGGCTTTATCGAGGTCGTCCTTCTGTGTCTGCATGTCGCTGTAACGCGCAAAAAGCGCCGCATAGTCCTCTTCCGCCCGCGGGTTGACGGGGCCGAGCGCCGTGATTTTCCGCTTCAGGGAAGCGATATTCGCAGCCGCCTGCGAGGCATCGTATTCCGGATCGCGGAATTCAAGCGCGGTCTCATAGGTGAGCCGGTATTCCTCCTCCATGCGCTGTTGCATATTCTCAAGAATTGTTTCCGCCTTGGAGATCTCGAGCTCGCATTGGTGTTTCTTTTCGGATAGTGTCATGCGGCGCGCGAGGAGTTTTCTCTTCTCCTCCGCAAGAAGGGTCTGCTTCTGGTAGAAAGTTTTTTTCTGCTCTTCGGCTTCGGAAAGTTTTTTCCTGAGAATGCCGACGGCTTCCTGTTCCTCCTCGGTCAGGGAAACCTTTTCCTCGTCGCGCTTCAGGGCCTCTATCTGCTTCTCGGTCCCCGCGATGGAGGCGCGCGTTTCCTCTGCTTTTTGCAACAGATCCCGTTTTTCTTCCTTGAGGCGGACAATATTATCCTCTTCCGAGGCGAGAGTGGTGGAGAGGGCGGCGCCCTCTACTTCGAGCGCATGGAGCTGTTCCGAAAGGGCATCGCGGGACTCTTTGAGCTTGCCGCTCTCGGCTTCCCGCTCACCCGCTTCCCGTGCGGCCTCATTGCGGATGCGGTTCAAAAGTTCCTCATTCTCGGCGGAGGAAAGGACCTCGCTTTCGAGTTCGTCCGCCGTCCTCGTCAGCTGTGCGAGGAGAGAGGTAAAATCCGCGATGTCCTTATCGGCATCCGCGATGAGCGAGACAATGGCAAGTTCCTTCTGCGAGAGGGCGGCAAGATTTGCCGTCTGTTCCTGTACCTTGACTCGGAAAGCCTCGTATTTCGCCCTCGCCTCGTCGAGGTCTCTGCCGCACGATTCGAGCGCGCTCTTCAGCTTTCCGACGGTCGCCGTCTTTCTGGCGATCTCCTCCTCGCATTCCTTGATCCTGCGTTCGCCCGCAAGGAGATGTCCGCTCTCCTTCTTCCGCGAGCCGCCCGTGATGGCACCGGAGGTCGCGATCGTATCGCCGTCCAGCGTGACGATGCGGAAGGCGTGGGGATAGCGCTTTGCAATATTCGTCGCGCTCGCGATCGTATCCACGATGAGCGTATTGCCGAGAAGGTTTGTGATTACGCTGTTGTAATACGGGTCATACTTCACGAGTTCGTCCGCGAGGCCCGCCGCGCCCGTCTCGCGGAGCGCCATGCGGACTTCTGCGGAATTGACGCGGGCGCGCATGCCGTCTACGGGCAGGAAGGTAACAATGCCCCAGCCCGTGCGCTTCAGATATTCGACGAGCCACCGCGCATCGTCCTGTGTGGCGGTGACAAGGTTCTGCATGGCCGCGCCGAAGGCCGTCTCGATGGCGACTTCATACTTTTTATCGGTATGGACAATGTCTGCAATTGCACCCTTGATACGGCGGCCGACATCGGGATTGCGTTGCCCTTCGAGCTGAAGGCGGCGGACGGAATCGCGGTAACCCTCGTATTGGTTCTTTAAACTTTTATACAATTCGAGGTTGTTCCGATAGCTTGCAATGGAAGAATTTGCCTCGACGATCTCCTGCGAAATGCGCCGCTCGCTGTTGGCAAGATCGGAAATTTCGGATGCGAGAGTACTCTCCTCGCTCTCCTTGCGGCTGAGGAAATTCTCGCACTCCGCCTTCTCCGCAAGGCATTCCGTTTTCTGGCGGAGATATTCCGTGCGGCTGATCTGTGCCTTTTTGATCGCCTCCCTGACTTCGGCGGCACGGTCCTGCGCGGCATCGCGTCTGGCCGCAAGGCTCCCCGCGTTTGCGCGGACGTCCGCAAGGCTTTCTACGGAAGAAATTTCGCTTGCCCGCTTCTCGACGGAGAGTTTCTCGTAAGCAAGGATCCTTGCCTCGGCCTCGCGCAGTTTCACCGACAATTCCGCGCTCTCCCTGCCGATCCCGTCGGCACGGCTGCGCATATTTTTTACCTTCTCCTCCCCTTCCGCAACGAGCCCGTCAATGGTCTTGGTGCGGCGGATGGAATAGTCCACCGTCTCGGATGCGGCCGCAAGTTCCCTCTTATAGCTCTCGATACGGGCGGAAAGGACCTTTGCCTCGCCCGTCTTGTTCGCCATGCCCACCTCGTAGAGGCGGAGATTGTCGTTAAGGTCGCGCAGGACGGCGTCTGCATCCTCGATCTGATTCCGCGCGGCCGTCTCCTCGCCGTCTACCTCGGCAAGGCGGGCCTCCACGCCGGCAAGTTCGCCCTCGGCCTCCCCGATCTTCCGCCTGTGCTTTTCCGTCTCTTCGGTGAAGTTCTCATAGCGGAGAAGATATGTATTGACTTCCTCGCGGCGGAGATCCTCGTAATAGCCGCGGTATTTCTTTGCCGTTTCCGCCTGCTGTTCGAGAGGGCGAAGCTGTTTTTCCGCTTCATCCATCCGCTGGACGAACACGGTAAGGTTATCGTGCGCATTCTGGAGTTTGCCCTCGATCTCCCGCCGCTGGAGTTTGAATTTCATGACGCCCGTCGCCTCTTCGAAGACGGCGCGCCTCTCTTCGGGCTTCGCGTTCATGATAATGTCTACCCTGTTCTGGCCGATGATGGAGTAGCCCTCCTTGCCGATGCCTACGTCATGGAGAAGGGAGACGATTTCTTTGAGCCTGCACGGTTGCATGTTCAGAAGATATTCGCTCTCGCCCGAACGGTAGAGGCGGCGCGTCATGGCAACTTCGCTGTAGTCGACGTCGAAGAGATGATTGGTATTGTCAAAGACGAGGGTCACTTCGCAATAACTGAGCTGCCGCCTCGTCTCCGTGCCGTTGAAAATGACGTCCTGCATGGAAGTGCCGCGCAGGACCTTCGCCGATTGCTCGCCGAGCACCCATCTGACGGCGTCCGCGACGTTGGATTTGCCGCAGCCGTTGGGGCCGACGATACAGGTGACGCCGTCCTCAAACCGGATGGAGGTCTTGTCCGCAAAAGATTTGAACCCCGCGATTTTGATTTCCTTCAGATTCAATGTTTTTCCCTCTCTTTGAGTTTTTCAAGGAGCGCCTTTGCGGCCGCTTCCTTCGCCGCCTGCTTGCTCTTGCCGCGGCCTTCTTCTTTTTCCCCGAGCGCCACGGCTTCGGCGAAGAATTCCCCGCCTTCTGCCCGCTCCGAATAGACCGGCGTCCTCTTCGCCCTCTCCTGCACATAGATCTGCAGGGCGGAAATGGGGCTTTCCATATCCATATATTCTAAATTGCGGCGCAAAAAACGTTCCGCCTCCTCCATGCCGCCGTCAAGGTAAATCCCCGCCGTAACAGCCTCGAAGAGACTCGATTGGATCTTCCCGTCCTTGCCGCCCATATCCTCTTCGCGGTTGGAATGGCGGAGAAATTTCATGAGCCCCAACCGTTCGGCGACGGGCGTCAGCGCCTCCCTGGAAACATAGCCCTTTCGCTTTTCGGTCAGCTTTCCCTCGTCCTTATCGGTAGTGCGGAAGAGAAAGTCCGAGACGGCGAGCTGCAACACCGCGTCCCCCAGAAATTCCAGCCGTTCGTTGTCCTCGCCGCCGTGGGCAACGTTGTTGCGGTAAGTGGAATGCGTAAAACACGTCTTTAAGAGTTCTCTGTTGCGGAAAGCATAGCCGATGGCCCTTTCCGCTTCTTTGTAAGTCTCCTCCGTCCAGTCTTCTCCGTTTTTCATGCTTCCTCCGCCGCCACGCCCGAAGTTTTCAGTATCTCCCCGATCCTGCCGATGAGGCCGCCCTCGTACGCTTCGAGAATCTGGAGCACGGCGGGCGCGATGCTGTTCGCCTTGGCGGAGCCGTGGCACTTGACGACAAGTTTTTTGAGCCCCAAAAAGGGACTTCCGCCGAGTTTTGCATAGTCGAGCATGTCGCGCAGGCGGTCGACCTGCTTCTTTGCGAAAACATAGCCGATCTTACTGCGGAGGTTCTTCGTGAATTCCGCCCGCAAAACGGCGGAGACTGTCTTCCCGCACCCCTCTGCCGATTTCAGGGCGACGTTGCCAGAAAAGCCGTCCGAGACGACGATGTCCGCGTCGCCGTACATAATATCCCTTCCCTCGACATTGCCGATGAAATCGATGCCCTTAAGTTCCTTCAAAAGCGCAAACGCTTCCCGGTGAAGGGCGTCCCCCTTATGGTCCTCGGTGCCGTTATTGAGAAGGCCGACTTTGGGATTTTCGATTCCGCGCGTCCGCGCATATGCAACCGCCATGAGGCCGAACTGCACGAGATATTGGGGCTTGCATTCGGCGTTTGCCCCGCAGTCACACAGGAGCGTCTGCCCGCCCCGCACGTTGGGGATACCGGGGCAGAGCGCGGGGCGGAGAATGCCCCTGATCCTGCCGATGTGCATGACGCCGCCCGTCAGCACGGCGCCCGTGCTGCCCGCGGAGAGAAATCCCGCAACGTCGGGCTCCTCTTTGAGCATTCTCAGCCCGACGACGAGGGAGCTGTCCCGTTTGGTCCTCACCGCGGTGGTGGGAATATCGTCCCCCGTGATGACTTCCCTGCAGGAGACGACCTCGACACGGGACGGATCGAAGTTATACTTGCCGAGTTCACGCTCCACGAGCGCCTCGTCGCCCGTAAAGACGAGTGAAAAATCTTTTCTCTTTCCGAGCGCAAGGATCGCGCCCTTTATGATCTCCGCAGGGGCGTTGTCGCCGCCCATTGCGTCTACGATGACTTTTGCCATGCTTCGCATCTCCCCGTTAAATTAACGATACCAAATAATTATACCATTTTTTTTCGGAAAAAACAATCCTTTCGGGCTTATTTCAAAGAATTTGTTGGCGGCACGGCCAATTTCATCGGGATACGGCGTATATTTCCGCCCAAAAACGTCAAAAATCCGGATACGGTGAGCAAGCAGGTTCTTCCGTTACATATCATGATAGCGGAGGACGCTCACGAAAGAGGTACAATATGGTCGTTAAACGCGGAGAACTTTATTATGCGGACTTAAGCCCCGTAGTGGGAAGCGAACAGGGCGGCGTGCGCCCCGTGCTCGTCGTGCAGAACGATACGGGAAATAAATATTCCCCCACCGTGATTGCGGCCGCCGTGACGAGCAAGATCCATAAGGCACGCCTTCCCACCCACATCGAATTGCCGTCCGCATTCGGGCTTGCGCGTGACAGCGTCATTCTTTTGGAGCAGATCCGTACCATCGATAAAAAGAGATTGATGGCGCGGATCGGGGAACTTCCCCCCTCCACCATGTCGCGCGTCAACCGCGCCATTCTCATCAGCTTGGGCTTCAGCGATTCCTGAGCGGCATTGCTTATTTCAATCGCCCCCTGTACAGGGGGCGATTGAAATAAGACATTACAAAAAAGCACCCCGCAGGGATGGATCCCGCAGGGATTTTTTGATAGAGGGCCTGAATTTAAGCGCGGCGGACCCCCGCCAAACGTCATCTCCCTATCGGATAATATTCGGAAATACGTTTATATGTCCGGATATAGCCGGAGACATCCGACCATGCGGGTTTTTCAGGCTTGGCAGAGGTTCCTTCGTATTTATATACGCCGAGAAATTCGTAATGCCCTTCTTTTTTCTTGGCAAAGACTACGCGGCAAGTCGTATCGTGAAAATCATGCCACTCGTCCTCTTTGATCGGCAGCGTTTCCCATAATTCCTCGATTTTTTCTCCATTGCAGGAAATATAATTCCTCCACTTTCCACCGTAACCGCCGCACCAATTGCTGTAAGAAATGCACCAGACGTTATATCCCTCGGGCGTGGCTTTGCGGGCAAAGAGAGGCGCACCCCGACTTCCGAATTGCGATGCCTGCGTTTCGTCCCAGCCGAACATGTCGCAATATTTCTCATAGATTGTTCCGCTGTTTGTGCCGCAATAACTACCGCGGAAAAGAGATTGTTTGTTGCCGTTTACCATTGATTTTCCTCCGTTTTTCATTAAATTTTTATTTTCAGCGCCGAAAAACCGGCGTTTCGGCCTCAAATTTCCGTTGATTTTTTGATATATTTCAAATGCAATAGTGATGTAGAAAATTTACGGCTTTGACGGGATGATAATATACGGTCATGGGGACCGTCCATACGATTTGTATTCTCCGTCAAAAATAAAAAGTGCGCCTACGAGACAGGCGCACAAAAAACGCAAATCCCGATAGTCGCCAAACCAATCGAATAAAGCAAGAACTCGTCTACACTATTTCCGATAAAGGATTCGCATTTTTATCAAATCCATGGGAAACAGCGCAAGGCGAGCTATTTGCTTATAGAAACAAAAATAGCCCTTGCAAATAATTCAATTGGTTTGGCATTATCAGTATATCACATTTTTTCCGTAAATGTCAAGCCTTCCTATAAATTATTTTTATTTTTATATAATACTTGCTGTCCACTCGAGGGGGAGCCGGGGCCCGCTCGGGAGGAGAGACCGCTAAATAGCTTTCCCCGGCATTGCGCGTATCGCCGCAAGCGCTTCATAGGGGTCGGAAATTCCCGCCACGGCGGCCTCCATCGGGCATAAGCCGTCTCCCGCCCGGTTTTTGATCCGCGGAGTCTCTACAGCGCACTCCGCCCCGATGCCGTGCATAAGCAGGTTCTTCCTTGCGGGCAAACTCATGACGTCGGCATAGACCGCCTTCACGCCCAGAATCACGTACAGCATCGCCGCGGCGTTGCCTACGACCCTGTCGGCGCAGACGCCGCCCCTGACGTCTGCGCCACTGTCAATCAGAGCAAGAAGAGGCTTCACGCCCCTCTCCTTGCCGGTATAGATCCGTCCCGCTATGATGACGAGGGTATAATCCCCCTCCCTGAGTATTTTTACGGCGTCATTCATGCTTTGCCTTCTTCTCCACATAGTAGACGGTAAGGGGCACGATGATCCACTGCAGGATGAGTCCGGGAAGCCCGGGGAGAATGCCCGTCAGGATGGTCGCCACATTCACGTCCGCGCCGAAGGCGTATACCCCGATCACGATCGCAAGCGCACGGACCGCCCTTCCCGCCACCTGCGCGATGAGCAGGGTGATGATCGTCGGAATCTTTACCTTGGTGAGATACTGGCCGAACAGTCCCGTCGTGAGCCCGTAAACGCCGAGTTCGATGATCATGAAGGGGAGCATTGTAAGCCCCGGCATTGGGTTTCCCATGGCGGACGTGAGGGCAAAGCTGACGGCGGGGCTCGCAAGTCCGGCAGCCAGTCCCGCCCACGCGCCCGCAAAATATCCGACGAGGAAGATCGCGAGGTGCATGGGGAGAAAGGTCTCCCCGATTGAAGTACCCAAACCGGAAATCATGCCGAGAAGGTGGCAGATCTGCGGCAGCGCCACGGCCGTGATGACGGCAAGCACCGCCGCAACCGTCTTTGTCTTCCATGTTTTACATACGAGAGTGTTTGTTTTTTCCATCTTGAACGATTCCTTTCATAATTATAATATTTATATTTTATCTCCCGTCTTTCGGTGAACCTACTTATTCCAATTCGCAGTGTTCCCTTTGTGCAGACGGTAGGCGGGATCCTCCTTTTTTACCTTTATGACGGTCCCGCGGTCCGAATATTCTCCCGCGCGGACCTCGATCCCGTTCTTCTCCGCCATTTTCGTCTCGAAGCGTAACACGCGTCCCCTCTTTTTTCCGAGAGAACGTCCGTTTACAAATACTTCCGCCTCGGGCAAATTTGTGCAGACGGTAATTTTCAGTTTTTTCCCCGGCCTGTTGACAAAACGCTTGCCGCACAGATGCACAAACGGCTCGTCCGACCAATACGCTTTGCAGAGATAAAAAGCGTCTTTTTTTGTCTTGCGGTCAAAAGTGATCAACCCCTTGTGGTTCATGCCGGGCTCGCCTCCCTGATTGCGCGCGTCGGCGGCGAAGTCGAAACAATTCCACAGATGTGTCGCCCAAAATTCAGGGTGTTTACCGAAAAAATTCAGCATGTATTCATGGTACCTGAACTGGTATTCCTCGGTGTTGTCTCCCCGCTTCGGCTTTGCCGCATGCAGATTGGGCATCCCCTCTGCTCCGTACTCGCTCATGCCGAAGATGCGTCTTCGGTTAAACAGGCGAAAGAACGCATACCAAACCTTGTTGAGGAACAGCCCGGGAACATACCAGCCGAGATAGAGATTCCAACTCACGGCGTCCGTGATTTTCCCGGCGCGGTTCCACGGCGCGCACATTGCAAAGCAGGCGAGGACGGTGAAGCGGGAAGGGTCGAGTTCATGGCAAAGCGCGTTGAGCTTTCGGTGCGTAGCCAACATGTCTTTTTTGTGGCAGCGGAACATCGTGATCTCATTGGAAATTCCCCAACAGACAATGCTCGGGTGGTTGTACTGCTGATAGATAAGTTCCTTCATTTGCAAGACGGCGTTTTCGTCCGCCTCGGGCATATGGCGGGATATATAGGGGATCTCTGCCCAGACGACGAGCCCGTATCTGTCGCACAGCTCATAAAAATAATCGTCATGTTGGTAGTGCGCGAGCCGCAGGGCGGTTGCGCCCGTCTCTAAAATAAGGCGCATGTCCTCCTCGTGCTCCGCCCTTGTTATGGCGTTTCCAAGCCCTTTTCTGTCCTGATGGCGGCACACGCCGTGCAAAGGATAGGGCTTCCCGTTGAGGAAAAACCCCTTTTTGGGATCGATCGAAAAAGTGCGGAAGCCGAAGTCTGCGCTCACCTCGTCGAGAAGGGTCTCACCCTCGTACAGCCGCGCAACGGCGCGGTAGAGATTGGGCGCCTTTCTCCCCTCCCACAGTCTGGCATTCGGGATGGTTATCTTTTCCCCGCTCTTCGCTTCGGCGACAAGCGTCTCTGCGTCGTAGATAAAAATACGCGCCGTTCCGCCGTTTGCGTAGGCGGTTGCGGTAACGACGCCGTCCGTTCCGCAAACGGCCGCGTCGATCTTCAAACCGGACGCCCCGTAGAATAAGAGGTCGAAATGGGTCCCGGGCACGGTAATCAGGTTGACGTCGCGGTAAACACCCCCATAAAAAGTGAAGTCCGCCGTCTGCGGATACACTTTTTCCGTCCGTGAATTGTCCGCCTCGATCACGAGCTCGTTCTGTGCCCGCAAGAGGCCGGTAATATCGGCGCGAAAGGTGGAATATCCGCCGTCGTGACAGGCGGCGGGAACGCCGTTTACATACACCTTACATGAAGAATTTACACCTTTGCATTCGAGAAAAACCCGCCCGTCCGTATCGGAAGAGGCGCGCGGATCCGCAAAGGTGCGGAGATAGCGGCAGACGCCGCGGAAATAATCGTCCCCGCCGTCCTGCCCGTCGGCGGCATTCCATGTGTGGGGAAGGTCGACGGGCGTGACAATGCCGCATTTTTCGAACTGCCAGCCTTTATTGAGAGAAAAAATCTTTCTCATGATTCTTCCGTATCCTCCTTCGGCACGGGCAAGCCGTCTTCTTTCAAAAGACGGACGTATTGTCTGTAAAAGGTCGAATAGCTCTCGAATCCGAGCATTTCGGCAACGCGCACTTTCCTCTCGCCCGCAAGTACGAGCTGATATGCCGCGATGATCTTCTTTTTGCGCACATACTGCATGAGAGGGATCTTCATCTGCTGTTTGAAAATGTTACATAGGTGGGATTTGGAGAGAAGGAATGCCTCGCTGAGAGAATCCAGAGAGATGGGCTCCTTGATATGCTCGTCGATATACTTCACGATCATGGAAATCATGGGGTCAATGCGGTCGGGCAACTCCGGATGGCTCTTGGAGAGGGTGACAAGCAGTTGCACGGTCTCCGTCCAGAACATGGCATGAAGTTCATCCGCATTGAAACCTCCGTACCCGTAGTAATCGTCGAAGCGGCGCATCCTCTCGTCCGAGGGCGCGCGGACGAAAGGTCCGATCGAGCTGAAACGGGATGCGAGGAATTTCGGGAGCATGGACTCCGGAAATTTGAGCACATACCGCTCATAAGGGACGTTCGGATTGACCGTCGCAAAATGGTACTTCCCCGAAGGAATAAGCACGACATCCCCCGGTTTCAGGCGGCGGGTCTCCAACTCGACGGTATAGGTTGCATCCCCGTCTACGAAATAAACGATTTCGTTATGCGTGTGCACATGCTTATAGTATGACTCTGTCGGACTGCTCGCCGCGTCTAATTTATGCGCAAAATCGATTCCGCCATAGACGAAACTAAACATTGTTCAGCCTCCCCCTTTCCATCCACAATCCCAGCGCAGGATTGGGAATGAAGAAGATCTCCTCTCCGTCGTTCAAAACGTTCCAACCGGTTTTTAATTTTTCGGGATCGTAGCGGCGCACCGCCTCATCGTAGTCCGCGCTTTTGAATCCAACGCTCTCGATTTCCGCACGCGGGATCTTCTTCACCGCATAGGTGATTGTAAACCGCCCGTCGGAGGAACCGTGGATAAGGTGCGCCGCAACGCCCATATTTTCTTTTAAGTCGCGCTCGGTCCGGAACAACTCCAAAACGCGCTTCCTGCCCACATAACCGTATTTCCGGATGAGCCTGTCCTGCGTCTCATCCTCGCCGAACTTCACGATGCCGGGTGCGAGCACGAGGAGCTCCCCGCCGTCCGCAATCGCCATGCGCGTGCGGTAAACAGACTTGTTCCCGAGCCACGTGCTCTTGAATTCCCCGGGCGTGAGATAGACGACGCATTTTCCGATGGGTCTGTCCAAAAGGTCGAGGTTTTTTTGTTGCGCAAGCGTGATCGCGTTTTCGAGGGGTTGTCTGCCTTCGCCGATAAAAAGCCCGTGGGTGCGAATGGTTCCCTGCGGAGCCGTCGTCACCGTAAGGACCCACAGAATAGGTAAATCTTTCAAAAAATGCGCAACGCAGTAATCGAACAGCTTCCGCGTTACGGTGTTGTCCCTGCCCATCATGCGCTCCATGCCATAGAGCGCCCCCACCATGTGCGAGGCGTTGATGAACTTGCTGCCGCCCAGACCGACGAGAATGTTTTTGGAGTGGTTTGACATTCCGACGACCTCGTGCGGGACGACCTGCCCGACGGAGAGAATGAGATCGTAACCCGCAAACAGGATTTTGTTGACTTCGCAGTCGATTGGCTCCGTCCATGTGCCTTCGGAAATCCCGGCAAGAAAGTCCGCGGGTACCGTGCCCACCTTTATGACGTCCTCCCGCCAACGGTGTACGAGAAACTTTTCATAGGGAATATCACCGAACATCACGGCGCACTCATCCCGCGTCATGGGAGCATGCGTACCGAGCGCGGGCATGATGTCCACTTCGGCGGTGTCTTCGAGCGCATGATAGTAGACATTGGTGATAAAGCCCGCGTTGGAGTGAAAGCGGGTGAAATCGGGCGGAACGATGAGAACTTTTTTCGGGTTCTTTCCTTTAAGAGAGGCCATCAGCGTAGCCCCGATCTCGTCGGGTGAAAGCGTTTCCCCCGTTGCGATCCGTTTGAGATTCATTTCAGACCTCGTAAGCCGTGGAGACGGCGTCCCCGCCCTCCTCCGTCCAGACGGTATGAAAATGTTCGCCGCGCGGACAGTCCACCCGTTCGTAGGTATGCGCGCCGAAATAATCCCGCTGCGCTTGCAAGAGATTTGCGGGAAGGCGGGCGGTAGTATATCCGTCGAAATAGCAGAGCGCCGAACTCATTGCGGGGACGGGGATCCCTCCGAGACACGCCTCCGCAACGGCCTTGCGCCAACTTTCGGTATAGTTTTCGATCATCCCCTTGAAAAAGGGATCGAGCAGGAGGTTGGGAAGCGCGGGTTCGCGGTCGAACGCCTCCTTGATCTTCCCGAGGAAACGGGAGCGGATGATACATCCCCCCCGCCATGTGAGCGCGATGCCGCCGTAGTTGAGATTCCAGCCGTATGTCTTTGCCGCCGACCGCATGAGAGTATAGCCCTGCGCATAGGAGACGATCTTCGCACAGTAGAGGGCGCGGCGCATGTCTTCGAGAAACTCCGTTTTGTCCCCCGAAAAACGTGCGCCCGTACGGGGATAGATTCCGGACGCCGCGACGCGTTCCTCCTTCATCGCGGAAAGGCACCGCGCGTGGACCGCCTCACAGATGAGGGTAAGCGGGACGCCCTCCTCCATAGAGGAGATTCCCGTCCACTTTCCCGTGCCTTTTTGTCCCGCCGTATCGAGAATTTTTTCGATAAGGGGTTGCCCGTCCGTATCTTTTTCGGCGAGAATGTTCCCTGTGATTTCGATGAGATAACTGTCAAGCTCCGTCTTGTTCCATGCGCGGAACACTTCGCCCGCCTCGTCTGCGGAGAGGCCGAGATAATCGCGCATGAGCTGGTAACATTCGCAGATAAGTTGCATATCGCCGTATTCGATGCCGTTATGCACCATCTTCACGAAGTGCCCCGCGCCGTTCTCCCCGATCCATTCGCAACAGGGGACACCCTCCGACTTTGCGCAGATGGCGTGAAAGACAGGTTTCACCTCCTCCCATGCGGAAGGCGTACCGCCCGGCATCAGGGAAGGTCCCTTTAAGGCGCCCTCCCCGCCGCCCGAAACGCCCATCCCGATGTAGCGCAATCCTTTGCTTTCGAGAAGCGCCGTACGGCGCATCGTGTCGGAAAAGTGCGAATTTCCGCCGTCGATGATGATATCCCCCTCGTCGAGAAGGGGTATGAGCGCACCGATGACCTCGTCCACGGGATTGCCCGCACGGATCATCATCATGATCTTGCGGGGGCGGGCGACGCTCTTTACAAGTTCTTCATAGGTGAATGCCGCAACAACCGCCTTCCCCTTGTTCTGCTCCATGAAGCGCTCGGTCATTTCGGGCTCCCGGTTGTACACGGCAACGCAAAAGCCCTTCCCGAGCATGTTTTTTACGAGATTGCTCCCCATCACGGCGAGCCCCACCATTCCGATATCGGCAAGCATAATTTTTTCTCCTTGATAAATTTTTACATGTCCGCACGGCCGTTCTCCGACCGCATATTCCAAATCTGCTCTTCGCTTGCGGGCAGTCCGTAATCGTCCGCAAGCCCCGAAACGAACGCCGCGCAGTTTCTTCCGAACAATAGCCGTTCCCGCATTTCCCAGCCTTTTACCGTTCCGTACAGAAATCCTCCCACAAACGCGTCACCGCCTCCGATCCTGTCGTAAACAGGAATATCGGCAGGCGGAAGCGCCGTATATCCCCAATCTGTGAGCGCCACCGCGCCGAATGTATGGCGGTTGGCGGACGGCGTTGTGCGCATCGTAGAAATGCACACTTCGGCAGGATAGTTTTCCCTTGCTTTTTTTGTGAAGAATTTCGCGTTCTCCACAAGTTCATCCGCGTCCGCGGCAAGCCGTCCGAAAAACGGCTCCGCGCCCTCCATTTTTTCGGCGAGAATGTCGCCTCCGAAGAGGATATCCGCATGCCTTGCGATAGCGTCAAACGCCGCGAGAAGTTCGCTCTCACGCCCCTTCCACAGGGACGGGCGGTAATTGGTATCGAACGAGACGAGCGCGCCGTTCGCCTTCGCCCGTACGGCAAGATCGAGACCGCACCGCGCGGATCGCGCCGAGAGCGAACAGACAAGTCCACTCAAATGCAGAATTTCCGCGCCTTCCTTTTCGAAAATACGGTCAAGATCGAAATCCCCGGCGCAAAGTTCCCGTCCGAGTTCCCCCGCGCGGTCGTTTGCAACGCGCGGGCCGCGCAGCCCGAATCCCCTGTCCGCGATATTGCACGGGTGACGGTCTCCCCACGGATTCCCTTTCTCCGTCTGCACTTCCGCGCATTCAATGCCCCGCCCGCGCATTTCACGGCGGATAAATTCGGAGATCGGGTCATTTTTTTCGAATCTCGCAAGCGCCAGCACGGGCAAACCCAGCGAGGCGGGAATGGAGAGAGCATTACTTTCCGCACTCGTCGCCTGCAAAGAAAAGAGATTCCGGCTTCCCTGCTCCGCGGGCGCTATGCGCACGCCCGGCGACGTCGGCGAGACAACGGCCCATTTGCGCATCCCTATCTCTGCACGCGGGCATTGCCCGACCAGACGTCCCAGATCTGTTTTTCGTCGGCGGGCAGGCCGAAGTCGTCGAGAAGGGTTGTGACGAAGGCGCCCGAAGCCCATGCGAATTGCGCGCTTTTCTCCGCCGTCCAGCCTTTGACCGATGCATAGAGGAGCCCGCCCACAAAGCCGTCGCCGCCGCCGATGCGGTCAAGAACGGGAATGGAACGGGGTTCTATCACCGTCCATGAATCCCCCGAGAGCATGATCGCGCCCCAAAGGTGTTCGTTCGCCGAGACAACCTCGCGGAGCGTCGTCGCAAATATGTGCACATTCGGATACTCTTTTTTGATGTTTTCAACCATGCTTTTGAAACTCCCGATCTTGGCGGAAATATCCCTGCCGCCCGGTGCGGGGCCCTCCGCACCGAGACAAAGCTGGAAGTCTTCCTCGTTGCCGACAAGAATGTCTGCGACTGAGGCGATCTCCGCGAAAATTGCGGAGAGTTCCTTCTCCCTGCCCTTCCAAAAGGAGGCGCGGTAGTTCAGATCGAAAGAAATCTTTGTGCCGTATTTTTTCGCCGCCCGCGCAAGTTCGAGGCAAAATCTGCCTGTTTCGGGCGAGAGCGCGCAGATAAGCCCGGAAAGGTGCAAAATTTCAGCGCCCTCCCGACCGAAAATGCGGGGAAGGTCAAAGTCGGAGACGGAGAGCGTCCTGCCGACCTCTCCCGCGCGGTCGTTGGCGACGCGGGGAGCGCGGAGCCCAAATCCGCTGTCCGCGATGTTGAATTGGTGGCGGTAACCCCAAGGCCCGCCCTGCGGGACCTCCTTCCCCTCAAAATCGATGCCGCGGCGGCGCAGATCTCCCTTGATGAACCGGGCAATAGGGCTGTCCGCGACAAAGGCCGTGAGAACCTTGACGGGAAGCCCGAGCCCCGCGGAGATGGAGAGGACGTTGCTCTCCGCACTTGTTGCCTGCATGCGGAAGATGTTCGAAACAGCAACGGGCTGGCGGTCGGGCGGGGTGATGCGCACACCCATGCTGGTCGGCGCAATAATTGCATACTTTTTCATTTATTTCTCCTTTCAAGAACGATTATACTTATTATACGCCCGAATAAGCCGCAAACCCTCCATCCACGGCAATGACGGACCCCGTGACGAAACCGCTCGCTTCGTCGCTTGCAAGCCAAAGAAGGGTGCCGATGAGATCGGAGGGCTCCCCGAACCGCTTCTGCGGGGTAGCGGCGAGAATCTTACGCGTGCGCGGCGTGGGGTTGCCCTCCGCGTCGTACAAAAGGGCGCGGTTTTGGTTGGTGACGAAGAATCCGGGCGCGATTGCGTTGCAGCGGATATGGCAGGGTGCGAAGTGCACGGCGAGCCACTGCGTAAAGTTGGAAATGCCCGCCTTCGCCGCGGAGTACGCGGGTATTTTCGTGAGCGGACGGAAAGCGTTCATCGAAGAAATATTGATGATGTTGCCTCCCTTTTCCACCATGTCCTGCGCAAACACCTGCGTCACGAGAAACGCCGAAGTGATGTTGAGGTCGAATACGAATTTAAGCCCCGCCTCGTCAAGGCCGAAAAAGGACTTCGTGCCCTCAGGGAGCGAAGGCGTCATCGTCTCATTGTCGCAAGTCGCCTTGGGACTGTTCCCTCCCGCGCCGTTGACGAGAAAATTCACGGTCCCGAACGCCTCGTTCACGATCTTCTTCGCCTGCCCGATGCTCTGCTTGTCGAGGCAGTCGCACCGCACGGCTATGGCGTCCCCCATCTCGTCGGCAATTTTTTTCGCCGCCTCAAAATTGATATCGAGAAGCGCCACCCGTGCGCCGCACGCATGAAGCGCGCGCGCAAATTCGCTCATGAGAACTCCGCCCGCGCCCGTGATGACGGCAACCTTCCCCTTTAAGTCTACCCGAAACGGTAATTTCATCTCTTTTTCTCCTTATAAATTCATAAATGTTTTCGGATTGCGGTAACAGATATGATACAGAAGCGCTTCCGCTTCCTCCCCGTCGTACTCGCCCGCGTCTACCTTCTCCGCAACGAAATCCGCAAGAATTCTGCGAAAGAAATCGAAACGGCAATAGGACGAGAAGGAGCGGCTGTCCGTGAGCATTCCCGGGAAAACGCCGAGCGCGGAGTACTCCGCAAGCGTATCGAGATGGGAACGGATTCCCTTCAGAGTGTCGTTGAACCACCACGCCGCGCCCACGCGGACGTCCGGAAAACTTCCCGCGACCGTGCACAGCGCAGGCAGCGCAGCCGCATTCAGGGTGTACAGCACGAGTTTGGGAAGATCCCCCGCCGTATACAGTGCGTTCAGAAAAGCCGCAAGCGCGTCGGTATCCACGCAGCATCGCATCGCGTCATAGCCCGCGTCGGCGCCGAGCGCGCGGTAAGCGGGTATATTGACGTTGCGCAACGCCCCGATATGCAACTGCCAGACGATCCCCTGCTTTTTGAAAAGTGCGCCGAGATAACGCATCGCGTAGGAATAGAATTTGTGCCGTTCTTCTGCCGTAGCCTGTTCACGGCGCAAAAAGATTGCTTGCGCTTCGCTCTCCGGAACGTCTGCCGCGGGCATTTCCTCCACGCTGACGTCGGCGATCGTGCACCCCTTTTGGCGGAATGCCGCCAGCCGGGTTTCGAGGGCGTATTTCCAGTCGTCCAGCGTGCGGATGGAAACCCCCGCCGCCTTGCCGAGTTCCTCCAGCTCCGCCCCGTCGAGCTTCACCGCCCTGTCCGGGCGGAAAGTCGGGCAGACGCGCACCCCTCCGAACGTCCCATGGAAGGAGAGCGGGTCCGAAGGGCCGTCCGTAGTCGCGATGTATTCCACGCGAAAGCGTTTGAGAAGATCGCGGACGGTAAACGAACGCAATACCTCGTTCGCCCTTTGGTAGATTGCGGGCGCAGTCCGTTCATTGAGCGGCTCCGTGATTCCGAATACGGATTTCAGTTCGAAGTGCGTCCAATAATAGAGCGGATTGCCGATGAGTTTCGGAATCACGGAGGCATAGGCAAGAAACTTTTCGAAGTCGTCCGCGTCCCCCGTAATTGCCCGCTCGGGAATGCCGCACGATCGCATCGCGCGCCACTTGTAGTGATCGCCGTCCAACCACAGTCCGGTGATCGTCGAAAACGCGGCGTCCTCGGCGACCGCCTTCGCGGGAAGATGGGAATGATAGTCTATAATGGGCAAATCTTTGATCCCGTAATACAGCTTTTTTGCAGTTGCGGAATGCAGAAGCACCTCTTCCGAAAAAAATTTCATATTACTCTTTGTCCTGTCCGTTATTTTCGCCCTCCGCGGCGGTTTCTCCGTTAAAATTCCCGGGCGCGGGCTTTGAAAGATACTGTTCGGGAATCTCGATTGCGTTCACGGAGGGCATCGCCACCGATTTTTCCCGCCGCGTGAATACGGTTTTATAAATTTTATCGAAAACGTTATCCTTTTTGGGAAGTCCCGTCTTTTTGTTGACCGGGACTTGCGCGGGCGCGACGAAACGGGCGGGAACCTGATCGATCGTCTTCCACGTTTTCATCGCCTCCTCCATGCTCATGCCGCCCCCGACAGCCGCCTTCCTCACTGCGTTCACCGCCTGTATCTCCTGCAACCGTTTGCCCGAGAGAGAATACCGCGTCATACAGAACACCGTTACAACCCACGCCGCCATGGGAATGATACAGAAACAAATGATCGTGGAAAGTTTCATGCCCTCCATATAGGGAGTCGCCTCGCCGGGCAACGCGTTCAGCCCGGGTACCAGACAGACTATGAACACCGTGAGGAGCAGGGTTTGCAGCGAAGAAATGATTTTATCCACGAGGGAGAAGATCGTCCCCATGATGCCCGGCACGTATTTACCCGAACGGTAGGTCTCGTAATCGGTGCAATCGGCAACCATGGGAATGGTAAGATTGTCGCAACAGTTGAAGGCTCCGTAGCCGCAACCGTAGAAGATAATGAAGAACACCGTGTAGGCGTTGATCGTAAGATGGAATCCCCCCTCCGTGGAGAAAAGAGAGAGATGGGTCGCGGGATTATCGTGATCGTAAATGCACAGGAGCACGAGAACTCCGACGTAAAAGAGGAGTGCGAACAGTGTGAATTGCGCTACGCCGCGTTTTTGCCCTTTCTTTCCCGCCGTGGACGAACCCCAGAGGAAAAAGATACCCATAAATATAAAGCAGAGCGCATAGATGGGAATATACAGCCCGTTATAATCCCCCATGAGACAGCCGTAGAGAAGGAAGGCGACGGTGCCCGACGTCGCAATCGTCGAGGCGAGCTTGTTCAACCCCGAGGAGAGCACGAGCCAACGGATTTCCTTATTTCCTTTGAGAATGCCCGCGTAATCGCGGAGTTTTGCGGGTTCCGTCTTGATTCCCCAGAACTGCGGCTTATCTTTTTCGGAGATCGCCGCAACCGCCATCACCGTGTAAATCGCCGAGAGAACGATGACGAAGGGCACCATGATGTTATAGAATTGCGCGCCGTAGCCCGCGCCGTAGACATAAGCGTACGTCTTGCCCGCGTCGAGCAGGGAGAGATCGTAGGTAATATTGCGCGCGGAGAACTCCGCCGCGAGCGCTTCGAGGGAAAGCCCGCCGTCCGCCGCCTCATAGATAATGAGCCCTTTGGGGCAGATCGCTTCGTTCGTGAGCACGCCGCCCGCCATCACATTGACGAGTACAATGGAGCCGATCATGCCGATCATGTTCCAAACGACAAACTGCGAGCGTTGCTTGGGATCGTTGGTGAGGCAGGTTTGCCCGGCCTTTGTCACCGCGCATTGGCAGGTATAGCCGAGAACATAAATAATATAGCTGACGATGTACACCACCCATCTGAACCATGCGAGGCCGTCCCCCACATTGCGGAAAATCACCATCATCAAAAGAAGGGAAACCGCAAGCAGGATATTACCGAGAATCATATAGGGACGGAACTTCCCCAGCCGCGTCTTTGTCCTGTCCATGAGTCCCCCCAAAATGGGGTCTGTGATGGCGTCGAAAACGCGCATGAGCGGCGTGAAAATCGCATTAAAACTCGTGATTGCCAGCGCAAGCCCGCCCGCTATGAGCGTGCCGCCGATCGCCGCACCCGCGCTTCCCGTCAGATACATCATCGCAAAATAGGTGAAATAGGTATAAAATGCGAAATAGACGTTCGTCGCCGCATTGTTGAACGGAAACAGCGCAACTTGCCATTGTTTTGCTCGGTTTACCGTTTTCGTGTCCTCCATATTCATTTTCTCCTTATCGTTTTTATTTTATCACATCTCGTTCCGTCTTTCAATTGCAATATTAACTGAATTACATTGCAATTCTTCTTTTTTCCGCAACTTACGGAAAACGGAGCCCGAAGGACTCCGTTTTCTTTTGCGCCGTGCGGAGATATGGGAAAAGGGTTACCGACGCCGTTTCCGGAAAGGATATTCCTGCTTATGGCGGCGATAGAGCGCGATGACGCGCATTGCACAGGCGAGAAGAACCACCCCCGCTACGCAACCTGTGATGATCCAGACCGTATTCAGGAGCGTATTTGCCATGCTGAGCCATTCGGGCTGGATAACCTCGATCCATGTACCCGTTCCGATGCCGTTCATCGCGTTGGAGTGCGCCACCATGTAGAGGATCCTGTGCGCCGATTCACGCATCGCCCATTCGTAGTTGATATGCTTTCCGTCGTTGAAAGTGCTTAATTCCGCCGAGGAACCGTCAGGCAAGTCGTTGCCCGCCATGATACCGGACTGCATGCTCAGCGCGCCCGAGAACCAGTCGGTGACGGCGAAGCCATTCATGCCCGTCTCGTGGCGGAGCCACTCCGTGCAGAGGTTGTACTGCCCGCCGCTCCATACGCTTCCCACGCCGTTGAACGCCGTCATAACATTCATTCTGCCGTTGCATAGGTTGGAGGCGATTTCGAAGGGACGGAGATAATTCATGCGGAGATTATGTTCCGTCGTCCATGTCGGCGTTCCCATGCGGTTGGTATCCATGTCGTTGAGCACAAGGTGCTTGTTGTACACCATGACGCCGTATGACACGGCACCCGCCGTCTCGTAGCCCGCCGCGATGCCCGTTAAAACCGGATCCTCGCTGTAATACTCCGCATAACGGCAGTGATAGGGCGAACGGTGCATGTTGAGCCCGAAGCCGTAGAGCCCCGTCTGACCCGACCAGAGCGAATCCTCGCCGATCGCCGTGCCTACGGTGTAGATGAGTTTTTGGTTGAACGTAGAGGCAATAATGCCCTCGCAGGGATACCCCGTGGGATATGCGTCCATGTCGGGGTCGTTGATTTTGATTGCAAGCCCCTTGTTGTGACTGCCCTTTTGGGGATCCTCGGGCCCGCCGCTGAAATGCTGGCTGAAACCGTTATTGCCGTTGTGGTCTACGGTATCGGGCTTTGCGATGCCCGGAATCGCCTCGGTATGGCGCAAGCCGTTCGTGACGAGACGGTTGATCTCCTCGAATGTGAGCTGGTCCAGAAGTTTATCCCACTGCGGGTCGTCGTACGGGATCTCCTCATAGATGACGTTGCCGTTTTCGTCGGTATCGGGCACGCCGTCGCCGTCGGCGTCGCGCGGTTGAACGCGCAGGTCGATGAGACTGAGCCCGCCCGCCGCGCCGTAGGTCGGACGGTCGCCCGTAGACGTGCCTTCGGGCTTCTCGCCCGAGCTTAATCCCCCGTTGTTGTCCGTCACCTTTCTGGAGGTATAGACGCGGGTGAGCGAGCCGTTTTCCCTCTGATAGGTAGAGGTGTAGGCAAATTCAAACGAATCCCAATGCTCGCGGGAGAGATAGTCCCAGCTGTCTGCGCCGGTGTGCGTCTTTTTATAGTCAACGTTGTCGAAGAGGTTTTGCACCTTGTAGCCCGTATTGTGGGAGACGCCGTAGGTCTCCGCGTCCGCCGTCTCCTCCGCAATTTTATAAACAAGATCGGCGTTGCCCTCTCCTACCATTCTTTCCGCCTGCTCCGCCGAAAGGGATTTTGCGGCGAGAATGTTGTTGATTGCGTTGTGCGAATCCTTCGCCGCGGTGAGATAGTAATCGCCGCCGTCGAGGACAAAGGAGCCGGTGAGACTTTCCTCTCCCACCGTGTGAGTTGCGGCGTCGCTGTATTCGGCGAGATAGTAGCGGGGCACATAGACGTGCACCGTCTCGCCCGCGCCCGGATCGAGCTTGGACGTCTTTGCAAAGCCGACGAGTTCGACCGCCGCCTTCTCGGTTCCCCCGGCGGTATAGGGTTTCTGCGCATAGATCTGCACGGCTTCCTTGCCCGCAACGTCTCCGTCGTTGGTGACGGTGACGGAAACATCGTAATAATCGGAATACTTCTCTTCGTAACCCGCAGGACCCATAACGGTGTTTTCCTCTTCGTGATATTCCACCGTCAAACCTGAATAGGAGAAAGTCGTATAGGAAAGCCCGTAGCCGAAGGGATACATCACGACGTCCGAATAACCTGCCGGTCTTTCGGCAATCTCTGCGCCTCCCGAATAATGCAACGTCCCGAAGTCTTGCGCGTTCCCCTGCCCGAGAACGATATCCTCGTAGCGCGTTTCGGTATACTTATAGCCGAGATAGATGTCCTCCTGATAGACGACGTTCGTCTGCGCCCAATTATTGTGCACGGGATTATAGGCGTTGTCCGCAAACCAGGTATCCGAGAGCCTGCCCGAGGGCGTGACGGCGCCCGAAAGGAGATCGCCAACCGCCCAAATGCCCGCGGAGCCGTAGTTCCCGACCCACATCACCGCATTTACGCCGTACTTTTCCGCGTCCTCATTGAGGAGACGGAGTTCGACGGGACTCGCCGAGTTGATGAGGAGGACGACGCTATCGAATCTGCTGTCCGCGCAAATGCCCTCCAGAATCCCGCGTTCCTTGTCGTTGAGCTGAAGATAATCGCCGTCTGTGTAAGACGAATGATTGTAGTAATCCGTCTGTTTCATCGAGAGATCGCCGCCGCCCTCTCCGGAAGCGGAACTCATCGCCTCGGTGCCCGCGCGGCCTATGGCCATCACCGCGACGTTGCCCGTGCCCGTTGCGCCGATGTTGC
The DNA here is from genome assembly GCA_964612545.1 of uncultured Clostridia bacterium. Taxonomy (GTDB): domain Bacteria; phylum Bacillota; class Clostridia; order Christensenellales; family Borkfalkiaceae; genus Gallimonas. Next base: position 22,956 of record CAZTBU010000024.1, read on the forward strand.
TTTGAATGTCATTCCACTCCTCCTCGAGGATATACGGATTCTTGCCGTTGTTGAGGCCGTCGCCGTTGATTTCGAGCCGCCAATGATCGGGATTATAGCCGTCCACCTTGCCCTGATACCAATTGGCGAGGGCGGTATCCACCGTGAGTCCCGCCGCCGTAAGCGACTGCGCGAGCTTGACCCGCGCCTCGTCCGTACCCTCCATGCGGATACGTCCCGCGCCGCCGATGGTGTAGACGGGCGCATAGGCGGAGGCGCCGAACAGACTTACCGTCTTACCCGCCGCAATCGGCAGGGCGCCGTCGTTTTTGAGCAGAACGGCTCCCTCCGACTCGGCGGCAAGCGCAATATTGCCGTTTGCCGCATTGAGTTGCGCAACGCTTTCCCACTTCGAGGTGAAATAGGAAGTATCTTCCTTCTTATCGGGATCGTTGTGGGTAATGACCGTCGCGCCGCCGAACACCTGCGTGCTGATGAGGCTGTAAATTTGCGAATCCTGTATCAGGACCGCAAGAATAAGCGCAATTCCGAAAATTACAACTACGATATTCAGCAAAATGCGGGCAAATATCTGAAAACCCTTGGTCATCGTTTGTTTCCTCCTTTATCTTCCTTTGCGGGGACAATGGGCGCGGATCCGTTATCTTTCTGGACGAAAAGTTCTTCCGGAGAGACGCCGTACACCTCTTGCAGGCGTAGAAGCATTTCGTAGGAAGGTTGCGCCTTCCCCTTGAGCCAGCTGTGAACGACGCAGGTGTCCGTCGCAAGAGACGCGGCAAGCTCTTTCTCCGATAGCCCTTTCTCACGCATGATTTTCGTGAGATTTTCGTAAAGAACGGGATCGGGAACGGGACGTTTGCCGAGGTTCAGCCACGCAACGATATTGCCCAGAATCGCCGTTACGAGCAGCATTCCCGCGGCGTATGCCATGGGCAGGAATTCGGCGGGAATGGCGGGCGCGTCCCCCATGAAAGTATCGGCAATCAGATTATAGATATAGCTGTATTCATCGATGACAAACACGACGAAGGAGAAAAAGGCGAAAAGCGCCATGCCTGCCGCGCCCGTTTTGGGCATTCCGAAGAAGGAGAAGCCCACGAACACAAACGCCGCAAAGAAGCAGAGGACGAACGTCCCCGCCGAAAATTGCTCCGTGCCCGCAAACATTGCCGCATAGGCAATGGAGACGCAAAGCGTCACAAGCGCGACGGCGAGGGCAATATAGTAACCTACCGTTCTGCCGAATATCAAATCTTTACAGCGTTGTTTGATCTTTTCCATATTGTCCTCCTCAATTCTCCTTCCACTCCCATGAGCAGGCAAATCCGAGATGCCCGTCCGTTACGTCCGTATCGAACCAAAGGATCGGCATGACGTTGTAATTATCGCCCATTTCCGCGGAATACGTAACGTCGAAATCGAAGGACGTTTTGCTCCCTGCGCCGCCGCCGCCCGCGAGCGTGACCGAATTCCCCTCGTTGTACCAATGAGGCGTTTTGGTAAGATCATGTCCGCTCTCTACGATGAGAAATCTGAATTTCAGCTGTTCGCTCCCGAAGTTTTCGAAAGCAACGTGGAAGGTAATCGTCTTGTTTTTCAGGACAAGTTTGTTTGCCCCTTCCTTTCCCTCGTATGCGGAGATAATGCGGAACCATGCACCGTGTTCCGCGGTCGGGACATACTCCTTATCAACCATAGAGTCGTTTGTGAGCGAAGACGGTTTTTCGTCCTTCGCCGCCCCCGTGACCGTGGAGAACGACCAAACCCTGCCGTAAGGCTGTCCCGCAACGACGGTGAAGGAATCGTAAGGGCTTGCCGTGTACCCTGTCTGAATGCCTGCCATGTGGGAACCTGCCTCATAGCCTTTTTTGTCTGCATCGGTCCCCGGCCATTTGCCATTGTTATTTTGCTGCCCTACGGGAATCTTCGTCCCCGAAACCTCGAAGTAAGGAGCGACGACGACATCTTTATTCCCCATTCTGAAAGTCCCGAACTCATTGAGGTCATACTTCTCATGCGTATATTCAGACGAAAGTCCGGTGTTATACCATCCGCCGGGCGTCTTGCCTTCGGGCGGAGTATAGAAGCTGTCCCCGTTGAGACGGGTGCCGAGAAAGTCGCCGTACTTGCCAAGGCCCGTACCCTCCGCAAGCCAAAGCGTGAGGGAGTCTGCCTCCTCTTTCCCGTTAAAGTAGCCGCCGTTTCCGTCGAAAGTCACACGGTGCAAATCCTCCTCTTGGGTCGCATCCGAAATGCCAATGCCGAGCGAGCCGCTGAGCGCACTTCCCGATTCGAAAATCAGCACGAGGTAAATGCTGCCCGCGTCTTCCGCCGCATGGATTTGGAATGCGGGGATGAGGATCCCCTCATTGGGCCCGAGCGTAATCTTGCCTTCCGCAGCCCCGCCGAGAGAGGCGATCTCTTGGCCGGCCGCGGAGGTGTACTTTTCCGCGGCGGAGCCGTTTTCGCCCTGCGGAGGCGCAAAATAGGGCGTGAAAACAAGTTCCTCTTTCCCGTAGTTAAAGAATTGTACATGGAATTTGTAATCGTGCTCCTTCGTGACGGGATACGCCGAGGTAACGACGATTCCGTGTTCGCCAGCCGTGTTCGTCCTGTTCCCGACGTCGAAGTCGAACTTCTCGCCGAGGTAGTTGTAACGGCCGTCGTTCTCCCCGTGAACGGGCAGGACCGCACCGCGGTGCGCGATGGCGGGATCGTTGAAACCGTTCTCCGCCGCATAGAAGAAGCCGGCTGTTCCGGTGCCGTCCGTGCTCCCTCCCGGCTGCATATAGTCGCCGTGATGAGCGAAGTAAGGCGCGATCGTGAGCTCCCGATCGGGCATCGCAAAGCTTCCCGCGGGCCAATATTCGGCGGGGTCGTCCGCATTGTACCAGCCTGCAAGCGTTTCGCCCATGGGCGGCGTGTAGAGGATTTGAGGCAGTTCCCCGCCAACCGTCACTTTGCGGGTAGTAACGCCCGAAGCGAACCGCGCGGCGTAATCGGGCGAGAGCGTGAGCAGCTGCCCCGCCGCAGGCTCCTCGTCGGGTTTGACTGCGCCGCCGTACGGAAGCGTGGGAGTGAAAAGAGCTTCGTCGGGTTTGTCCGGGTCGTAACGGGATACGGCGACGCCGAGGACGCCGTGCTCGACGGCCTCTTCGAACACAAACACGGTAAGCACGTTTTTATCCGACTCGCTGGTATTGTGATAAACGCTGTCGAAAGTGACGCCCTCGAGCGGCTGCAGCGTGACGATACCCTCCGTAAAGGGAGCATTCGGGTCCACCGCCCGGAATCCGCCTGCGCCGTAGAACGCGCGGAAGGAGATCGCCTCCGAACCGTAGTTGAAGAAATAGTTGTGATAGTGGTAATCCCCCGCGGGCAAAGTTTCGTTGTCGGGTGTCTTTTGCGTGACGAGACGCATTACATATTTTTCCGCAAATTCAGGCGACACAACCCCGTAGTTCGCGTTCATATCACCTTCTTTTGCGGGATGAGGAAGTGAAATCTCCATTTGGAAACCGAGATAGTTCCCCACCGCGGCGTTTTGATGCCCGATGACGGTTCCCATCGAGGGACCGTCATCTATCGAGTGGACGAACTCCACTGCGCTGCCGGCATTGTCGCCCGGATTATCGCCCCGCTTGCCGGGGTTCAGATTGATACCCGGCATCGCATAATAGGGCGCGATCGTAAGCGTCTCCGTAGACGACTGCGGAATGGCGGTAAAATCTTCCGCTTTCCAAGTCTGCGCGCGGTTGTTCACGTCATACCAGCCCGCAATCGGCGACTCAGTCGCCGAGACAATTTCGGGAAGTTCCTGCCCCGGCTTGCCCTTATAGGACTTAGTGCCGTCCGCAAAGGTTACGGGCGCGTCCTCGTGAATGACGACCGTTACGTTTTTGGGCTTCGCTTCGGGAATATCGTAGTGCGGATTGTAGTCGAAGTCGTAATCCGGTTGGAACGTGCCGTCGCCAAGCCCGGGCTCACGCAGATCATCGTCGTCCGGCACGTCTGTGCCGCCCGTGTTCCCCGGATCTTCCGTACCGCCCGTGTTCCCCGGATCCTTTGTTCCGCCGCACGCCGTAAAGGAAAACAGCATGAGAAACGCCATACAGCATGCGAGCGCTTTGAATTTCTTCACAATTTCTCCTCCTTATCTTTTTTTGTTTTTCGGTATGACAAATACGCTCAATACACTTTCACGGGGCTTACCGTCCTGCCCGTTGAGATCCGCATAGCGAAACAGGAACTGAAGTTTTCGCCGCTTTTCCGCCGGTTGCCCCGCGCCTCTGTTTCGGGCCTGCGGCGGTTGGCGGCTCCGCATTCCTCCGTAAGATATTTTTTGCAAACGGAGTAAATTATTTGCTATGCGGTTGTATTGTTCTGTAACACATTTCGCAATCCGTGACCGCGCTCTCGCGTCCTTGCTTTCCCGTCACTCGAGTGTAATGTCCCCCGTAGTGAATACAATAATATGATATAACATGATTTATTAAAAGTAAATTGCAATTCTTACTTACTTATATTGCATTTTTTACTTATGGTTTCGTCATGGTGCCCCTTCGGCCGTTCCAATCACGTCATGGTGAGCTTGCCGAACCATCACCTTATAAAAAAGCGGTGACCCTTCGGCCATTCCGAATCGTCATGGTGAGCGTAGCCGAACCATCACCGCAGAATAATAAGGTGACCCTTCGGCAGGCTCAGGGTGACGAATTAGAATGCCCGCCGTTCTAATTACGTCATGGTGAGCGTAGCCGAACCATCACCTTATTATGCGGTGACCCTTCGGCA
>CAZTBU010000025.1:0-27061 GCA_964612545.1 uncultured Clostridia bacterium
TACATTTTTTTTACCCTTTTTTATTTTTTGGCGTGGGCCCCGTTTTCCACCCCGACCGGTTTTGGGGGGGCAAAAAACTACTATTACTATTTTACCCCCCCCCCCCCCCCCCCCCCGTCAAGCGTTTTTTACACCGAATTTTTATTTTTTCATAAAATTCCTTATACTTCCCCCTTCTTCGGCAAAAAAGTTATCCACATGGCCGCAAAAAAAGGCCGCGGTCTTGACATAAATAGTCCAAACCGCAGCCTTTATCCGTAACCACAATATATAGTAAACAAGCCACCGAAATTCGTCATTTCGGTGGCTTATTTCGTTTTGCAGCCTTTTCGTACTACAAAGATGGAGCTACTGGCCGGACTTGAACCGGCGACCTGTTGATTACGAATCAACCGCTCTACCGACTGAGCCACAGTAGCATCGCCCTCTTCGGCGCGCTTTTTATTATATGGGATAGCGCAACAAAAAGCAAGCGTTTTTGAAGTATTTTTCAAAATTATTTTTCGGAACCGGCCTGACGCCGCGTGAAAGGCGATAAGGCAAAAGTTTTTATACTTTTCCTTTGACAAGAACATCTTCCCATGATATACTGTAACAAAATAAGGAGAACATATGAAAGAAAAATTTCTCGGCATTTCAAGAAAGATTATCGACGGGTTCCTTGCGGGACTGCTCATCTCCATCGGCGGGGCGGTTTTCCTCGCTTGCTATACGGAAAGTCCCCCCATCGGAAAATATGTGGGCGGGCTCTTCTTCTGCACTGCCCTCTTCTGCATTTGCGTGAAGGGGTACGCACTCTACACGGGCCGTATCGGTTATGTGCTCGAAAAGCACTCCAAAGAGGACATCTCCGCCATGCTGTTGGGACTCTTCGGGAATCTCATCGGCACCGTCGTGTGCGGTTATCTCATCGCGCTCGCCATTCCTTCCATCAAGGAAAACGCTCTCGTCCTGTGCAACGGAAAATTGGAATCGCAGGCGCTGTGGCAGACCTTAATCCGTGCTTTTTTCTGCGGCATACTCGTCTTTTTGGCGGTGGATCTCTTCAAAAACCATAAAACGGCGCTTGGCATCTTTTTCTGTATCCCCGCCTTTATCTTCAGCGGATATGAACACTCCATTGCGGACATGTTCTATTTTGCGGCTTCCGGAATTGTATCCCTGCAGGCGTTGGGATTCATCTGGATCGTCATCCTCGGAAATTCCATAGGCGGACTCTTCATTCCCCTTTTAAAGCTCGTCGGGGCGAAGAAAAACAAAGAAACCGCGCCCGCCGCCGTAACCGAAGAAAAAGAGGCGGCCTGAAAACCGCATATTACAAGAAAGGAGAGAATGCCCTGTTCTCTCCTTTCTTCGTTATTCTGTGCCGGGGTGTTTTTTCCTGAATTCCAAGCGGCGCAGGGCGGCGCGAAGGCGGCCGAGCTTGCGTTCGGCACCTCCCGTTCCCTCCAGATATTCGATCGCTCCCCGTATTTGCTCTCCGCTTGCCGTCCGCAACGCCGCTTTAAATACGGGTTCGCTCTCCGAATGTTCGATAAGAGTCATAAAAACAGACATTTTTTTACTCCGTTTTCATGATTATCCTATCACAAATAATGAGTATTTGTCAATAAAATGCTCATTATTTAAGAGAAAATAATACAAAATTCAAATTATACTCATACTTTATGATAATATTTTATCAGAGGAAAGTATGAGTTTTTCATTGCGCATCAAGGAACTGAGGGAAGAGCGCGGGCTTTCGCAGGCCGGACTTGCGAAAGAGCTCGGCGTAGGCACGGGAAGCGTGGGCATGTGGGAGAGCACGCATGAGATCCCGCCCGTTAAAAAGCTCCTTGTCATTGCCGATTACTTCGGCGTTTCTCTCGATTATCTCGTAGGAAGAAGCGACGTGCGTCTCCCTTCCGCCGCGGAGCAAGAACCGTTTATTGCGGAATACATGGCACTTTCTCCCGCACGGAAAGAGCTTCTGAAGAGTCTTGTCAAGAGTTGGACGGTCTGAAGAACGCAGCGGAGAATTCCGAAGATTCTTCGCCGTGTTGGGTACGGGCGAAAAAACCGTTCTTTTGAAATTCTTCGGCTGCGCCCCGGAAGGGGCGTTTTTTTATGCCTTGTTTTGGCGTTATACCATATTTTCGAGGATCAGTTTATCGGCAACGAGAGCGATAAATTCGCTGTTCGTCGGCTTCTCGGACCCGATATAGACGCGGGCGCCGAAGATGGCGTTGATGGCCTCCACCCTTCCCCTGTTCCATGCGACCTCGATGGCGTGGCGGATGGCGCGCTCCACCTTGCTCGCGCTCGTTTCGAATTTTTGCCCGATGATGGGATAGAGCCCCTTCGTCACGTTGTTGATGATCGTGGGGTCTTCCACAGCCATCTTGATTCCCTCTCTCAAATACTTATACCCCTTGATGTGAGGCGGAATGCCGATAGAAATAAAGATATTCGAAATTCTTTCCTCAAGCGAACCCGCCCTTTTCCTCTCAAACGTCCCCTTGGGAGAAATCGTATCCGAGCAAAGTTCCGTTACCCTGTCTCCCACGAGCTCCGCGGACACGGGTTTCATGAAATAATACTTTGCGCCGAGTGAAATGACGCGATTGATGATCTTATCGTCGGAAAAGTTCCCGAGCACGATAAAATCCGTCTTCTTGCCGAGGCGTTTTGCCTCCTCCAGCACGGTGAAACCGTCGACGTTCTGCAAGAAAAGGCTCAGGATCGTCACGGCGGGAGACTGGGAATCGAGGAGTTTCAGCCCCTCTGCGCCGTCTTTCGTCACGCCGCAAACTTCGAACTCCTTCTTTGTGCCGAAGTATTCCTTCAGCTCGTTTGCAAAAGCTTCATTGCTTTCTAAAATCAAAATGCGTTTCATATCTACCTCTTTTTCACCTCTTTCAGGAGTGTAAACGCATTATAAAACGCAAAATCGGATTTGTAAAGTCATTTTTGTACAAAAATCGGAGAAATTTTATTCAAAATTCATCTAATTTTGAACGAAATTGTCGAAACGTGTCATAATTCAATAAATTGAATAAAATCAGGCACGGGAAACATAGAGTTTCAGCCGTTTTTCGGCAAGGGAAATTTCTATGTTGCCGCGGGGCCCCTCCTCGCCGTCGAGGTCCCAAACGAGGCCTTCCTCCGTCTCGATCCCGATACTTTTTCCCTGAAAAAACAAAATATCCCTTTTTTTGATGCGGACGCCGAAGAGAAAAACGGCGCCGAGCGAAAAGAGTGCCCCCGCCTTCCTCAGAAGATTCGGCCGCTGCACCTGACGGATGAGGGCAAGTTCGATTTTTCCGTCGCGCATGCTCGCGCCTCTGTTGACGGGAAATCCCGCCACCGATTTTCCGTTCAGAACGAGGATAAGAACGGCGTTTTCACGGATTTTCAGGCCGTCGCAGGTGATCCCGACGGGAAATACCTTGAGCGGCAGACCGTGGCGGAGGCCGTGCAGGGCGTAGGCGAGAGGCCCCAAAAGTTTCTTCTGCGCCTGCGGCGTAGAATACGTCGTCTCGGTAAAGGCGCCCGCGGCGGCGACGTAAGCGGAATAGCTTTCCCCCGTCTTCATGCAATCGAGTTCGACGGCGCGCCCCTTTACAATGACGTCGAGCGCGCGGCCGATATTCCGCGGAATGCGGAGAGAGCGGGCAACGTCGTTTACCGTCCCCGAAGGAAGGTACCCCAGCGTCTTACCCTCCGCCGCCTGCAATACCGTGTGAAAGGTACCGTCGCCGCCCGAAAAGATTACGTCGCAATTTGCATTTTTAACCCGTTCTTTGAGGTCGTCGGCGCTCTTCGTTCTGACGATCTCCACGGAGGCGTATTTTTCAGACAATTTTTTCCGTATGAGGGGAAGCTTTTTTTCGAGCTTCCCCTTTCCGCTGTACGGATTATAGAGAAAGAGACAGTCCATGGATCAAGTGTTGACAATTTTTGCCGATCTCAAAAGCATGTACCGCACTCGAGCAGAGCGCAGCAGAGAGAAACCTGCAAATACCGTAAGTCTTTGGAAAAGAGGATCTCCCCCGCCTTTTCCCTCGTTTCCGCAAGGACAGTGTAGAGCCTGCGGTTCCAGGCGTTGAAAAAACTCTCGGAGTTGAGGGAAATAAGGCCGTTCAGGGAGTCCGCCGCACCCTGCAAATTGATATTGGCCGAAGATTGGGAAAGTTTTCCCGTCTCGAGCCCGTTGGCGGTATCGTAGAGAAGACGGGCAACACTTTCCACCGTCCCGGCGTTTTCCTTGATCTTATCCCGATAGCATGTATCGCCCCCGCGAAGGGTCAGGCTTTTCAGCGTACGGGCGGAAACGTAGACCGCCTCCCCCTTTTGCTCCATGAGCGAACAAACACGCCTCGCATCTGCCTTTGTATAGTAGCAGGCGAGAATGACGCTGTCACCGTCGAGATAGCCCGCGCCGCCCGCCGAATAGACTTCTCCGACAACGGCGGCAGATGTGCTGTCATTGCAATCCCGCACGAGAAAATAAAATTCCAGATCGAGGGCGACATCCGCGCGCGCACGGCCCGTATAGACGACAAGGACAATGAATAAGGCAACGCATGCAAGGAACGCGGACGCGGAGATAAGCATCTCCTTCAGCCGCAGATGATTTCTATGAAACATACCACATTATATGAAAAAAATACGGCAAATTTGTTTTCCGAAACAACAAATCCGCCGATTTTCGCAATGCGCATATGCTTATTTTTTCCGCCTGAGAATGTCGCCTTTATGTAAATAAAACGGACAATCGAAGGTATACATTGCCTGCACGAGTCCGGCGTCGGAGCAGGGCGCGCCGCCGGGGCCGCACAGATTCTTTACGCGGAACTTCTTGCCGAAATTCTCCGACGGAGATAAAATTTCGAGCTCATCTCCCTCATGAAAGCGGGTCCGCATCTCCAAGACAACTTTTCCCCCTACCATGTCCGCGGCAATGCCGATAAAATCATACTTTCCGCCCGTCTTAGAACTGTCTGCCGCCTGCGGAAAAACGCCCCCGTTGAGTTCTTCGGAGGTGATATACGGCCTGTGCGGGCAGGATAAAAGCTCTTCCCCAAGAGATTTTGACCAACCCGTGTCGAGGATCCGCCGATAGGCATTGACAACGGAAGCGAGATAAAACTCCCCCTTCATGCGCCCCTCGATCTTGAAAGAGCATACGCCCGCCTCTTCGAGCTCTTTCAAATAAGCGCTCATGTTGAGGTCCTTACTATTCATAACATATGACAATTTTCCGTCCTCTTCGACGTCGTAAAAATCTTCGGAAGCGCCCTCCCTCGTCTGCACGCGGTAAGCACGCCTGCACGCCTGCACACATGCGCCGCGGTTGGCGGAACGGCCGTCCATGTAGTCGGACATATAGCACCTGCCGCTGTAGGAAATGCACATCGCGCCGTGCACGAACGCTTCAAGCTCCAGATCGGGGCAAGCGGCGCGGATCGCGGAAATTTCGGACAAGGACAGCTCTCTCGCGAGGATAATGCGGGTTGCGCCTAACGTCTGCCAAAAGCGTGCCGACTCCGCATTCAACGTGTTTGCCTGCGTGGAGATGTGAACGGGAAGGGACGGCGCGGTTTTGCGGCAGAGGGCAAAGACGCCCGGATCGGAGATGATCACGGCGTCGGCTTTCAGCTCCCGCAACAGGCGGAAATATGCTTCGAGGCGGGGCAAATCGGCATTACGGGCAAAAATATTCGCGGCGACATACACTTTTTTCCCCCTTTCGCGGGCGTAAGAAATGCCCTCGGCGAGTTCCTCTTCCGTGAAATTATCGGCAAAATTGCGAAGGGAAAAGGACTTGCCGCCGAGATAGACTGCGTCGGCGCCGTAATAAAAGGCGAGTTTGAGTTTTTGAAGATTGCCCGCAGGGGCCAAAAGTTCGGGTTTCATAATTTTTTCGATATGGCGAGCCCTTCGCCGAGTTCCGAAATTTCCGTACGGAACGCGGGGTCGGACTGTAAAACACCGAGATATTCGCGGATATGTTCTATGAGCATGCGGCGCTTTTTCGGCGGTTCTCCGCGCACCCAACCATAGAGCAAAACATCATCCGACAGGAGATATCCCCCCGTCTTTAAGAGCCGTTTACAGTCGGGCAGATACCTAATATATTGCGCCTTCGGTCCGTCCAAAAAAATAAGGTCGAATTGACCCTGAAGCGACGGCAGGATATTCTCCGCGCCGCCCTCGTACATCCTGACGCGTTCCGAGACGCCGAATGCCGCAAAATTCTCCCGCGCCCGCCGTGCGCGGACAGGATCTATTTCGATAGCCGCCGCCTCCTTCACGCCCGAAAGAAGCAACGCGATGGAAGTAAGCCCCTCCGCCGCGCCTATCTCCAGAAAATTTTCCGCCCCGATCTGCGCCGCTAGCGACAGTATGTATGCGAGCGTTTCATCCGCGCAGGCGGGATCCCGTCCTTTTTTGGCCTCCTCTCTCAGGGCCGATAAGCGGGAAAGGGGGTTCATTCTTCTCCCCGCTCCGCACCGGATTCCGCCGCCCGCTCCTCGCAGACGCGGCCGAGAATACGGCTGACGATGGGGAAAGGCGAATTCACGGCCGCTTCGGGCAAAGGCTCCGCCGTGTCCGTTTTGAACACGCGCCGGAAGATTGCGGTCAGGATTTCTATCTCTTCCCTGTAAATCTCGGCGTGGGCGCAATGCGTGCGGAACTGTTCATACTCCGTCCGCGCCGTTTGCACGTCGCCCCCGTCCAGCTTGATGAGAATATAAAAGAACGCCGTCCTGTATTTCATTTCGTCGCCGCCGCCGTGGCGGAGCCGATCGACATACCGTTCGGCCGTAGGAAGATCGTCAAGCGCCATATTGACGCGGACATAGCGCACAAGCGCAACCGTGCGGATGAGGAAGAAAAACGGGTTCTTCATCTTCTTTTCGATGAGCGCCTTCTCCTCGGCATATCTCTTTTGTTCGCAGAGGGCGCCGCATTTAATATCGAGATCGTCCCGCACAATCACGGTTGCAAGGGCAAAGAAGTCCGCCGTCAGTGCGATTGCGCAGATGATTCCGATAAAGTAGTATTCTTCGGCGAGGAATCCGCACACCGTGCCCGCCAAAAGCAGAGCCGCGGCAACCGATAATACGGCATATAAGGCTATATGACGCTTCATCTTGACATTTCTCCTTTTTTTCGGACTTCGTTCACACTGTGCTCGGAGAGCGGCCCGTGTTCCGCCCATGCAATCCTATATATCCTGTATGACGGTGACGATCATCGGGGATTGCTTCGACTTCTTGAAGATATGATTGCGGACGGCGCGGCGGACGGCATTTTCGTAGTCCGAAGCCGTTCCGCCAAAGGGAACCGTCTTGATCGCCTTCATGACGACTTGCCTGAGTTCGCGGATAGAATTCTTTTCGTCCGTGAAGACAAAACCCTTGCTCGTTATCACGGGCTCGCCGACGACGGCGCCGTCCGAAAGACAGATACCGATGATGAACAGCCCCTCCGCAGACATGAGGAGACGGTCTTTTAACGCCTCGCCGCTCTCAAGGTCCTCGAAACCGTTGCCGTCGATGAGAATGGAGCCGCCCGAGAAACTCTCGCCCTGCTTTAAACTGTCTTCCGTAAGTTCGACGCAGGCACCGATCCCGGGGATAAAAATGTGGCCCTCGTCCATCCCCATCTCCCGCGCGAGAAGGGCGTGACGCTTCAAGTGCCTGTACTCGCCGTGAATGGGAATGAAAAACTTGGGTTTCAGGAGCGAATGGATGATCTTGTGCTCTTCCTGGCAGGCATGGCCCGAAACATGGATTTTCTCAAGGCTCTCGTAGACAACGTTCGCCCCCCGCTTGTAAAGATTGTTGATGACACGGAAGACCATCCTCTCATTTCCCGGAATGGGATTGGCGGAGATAATGATCGTATCGTTCTCGCCGATCTTAACTTTGTTGAATTCGCCGTCCGCCATACGGGTAAGGGCGGACATGGGTTCGCCCTGCGACCCCGTGGAGACGATGACGATCTCGCGGTCAAAATAATTCCCGATCTTTTCGACGTCAACCAGCACGCCCTCGGGAATGGTGAGTTCCCCGATCTTGGATGCGGCTTCCGCGACGGAAAGCATGCTCCTCCCCGAGAGGGCAACTTTGCGGCGGAATTTTACGGCAATATCCACGATTTGCTGTAACCTGTGCACATTGGAAGCAAAGGTGGCGATGATGATGCGCCTGTCTGCATTTTCGGCAAAAAGATGTTCCAGCGTCGTGCCGACGACTTTCTCGCTCATGGTATACCCCGGCCGCTCGATGTTGGTGGATTCGCCGAGATAGAGCAGGACGCCCCGTTTGCCGTATTCGGCAATCTCCCCGAGATCGATGGGCTTCCCCGAAACGGGCGTCAAATCTATCTTGAAGTCTCCGCTGTGAAACACGATGCCGTAAGGCGTTTCCACGGCAAGCGCCAAGGCCCCCGCGATGGAATGGTTGACGTTGACGAAGTTCACGGTGAACACCCCCGCCTTCACTTTATCCTTGGGGGAGACCACGATCTCACGGACGTTGTTCAGACGGTGCTCGCGGAGTTTGTTGTCAACGAGGGCAAGGGTCAGCTTTGTGCCGTAAACGGGGACACCGGGCAAATCTTTCAGAAAATACGGAACACCGCCGATATGGTCCTCATGTCCGTGCGTCAAAAAAAGCCCCTTTACTTTCTGTCTGTTTTTAATCAGGTAGGAAATGTCGGGAAATACGAGGTCTATGCCCGGCATTTCCTCTGTGGGAAAGATGATTCCCGCGTCGATGACGATGATATCGCTGCCGAATTCGAGCGCGGTCATATTCTTGCCGATTTCGCCTACGCCTCCGAAAAACAAAATCTTGAGCGGGCGCTTTCTCGGCTTCTTTTCCGTCCTTTTTTCCGTCGCGGGAGCGGACAGTTGTACATTTCCGCTTGAACCTTCCCTTTGCTGAGGCTTTTTCTGCCCCGTTTCCTTCAAGGGTTTCTGCGGCGGCACGGCGTTATTTGCGGGAGTTTCGCCCGTTTTCCGCGTATCGATGCGCGTTCCCTTTCCCTTTGCGCGGGATCTGTTGCGCGGGCGGTAGCCCGCCTCGGCCATAGCAGACGGGGTGCGCAATTCCCCCGTGTGTTGCTGTTTTTTTTCCTGTTCGCGGCTGTAAGATTCCAACCCGTTTAATATTGCGAGCTCTATCGCGTCGTTTGTCCTGTTATTTTTGTTCTTGCTTTTCAAATGATGTCTCCTTGATAAAAAAGAGAGCCGTTTATTTGCAGCTCTCCCGTGTAATCTGCGGACTTAAAAATCCATGTCCGATTTATCGACGATCGCCGTCTTGATAAGCCCCTCCGCAAGCAATTCCTCATCCGTGCGGAAGAAATATTGCGCGGCGTAATCCACGGGCTCCCTCTCTTCCTTGACGGCGCCGTAACGCTCCATGCAGAGGTCGATGAGGCGGATTGCCTTTTTGACCGCCGCCTTGGTCTTGACCTTCACCATCATGGGGGTCATTTCATACATCTTGGTGTCCCCCGCGAATTTCTGGTGATAGACCGTTTCGGGAAATTCCTTGGGATCGAGAGCAAGATAGACAACAAGCGTTCTCCCCCGCACGCCGATCTTGATGATGGAATCGTTCCCGATAAAGAATCTGTCGTTTGTCCAGTTGATCTGCGAACGGACCTTCCCGTAGGAAAGAATGGCATTCTTGAGGTCGGAATAGTAAGTCTTTACCTCCTCCTCGCTGCCGATGATCTTGGCGACGAAACTCCGCTTATAGCGCACGGTCTTGCTCTCATCCTCGGGCACAGGCACGGCGGGCGCAGCGGGTGCGGCGGGCTCCGCCGAAGGCTCGGACGGCGAAGACGCGGGCATGGCCACGGGCACGGGAACATAGAACGGCACGGCCTGCGACATGGGCGGCACGACGGGGATATATCCCGTCATGGGAACGGACCGGGACGTTGCGGACGGCGCAGGCGAGAGTTCGGGCTCCGCCTGTGGCGCGGACCCGGATTCGGGCTCTGTTGCGGGCCCGGACTGCGCGTCAGGCGTATCGCCGGCGGATGCGGATGCCTCCGCCGTTTCGGGGGAAGGCGCGGGTTCCGTCTCTTCGGCAATGCGCTCCAAATCCCCTTCATCGCCCTTCAGAAGTTCCGCAACGCGGCGGGCAATATTCTCCGCTGTTTCATCGCCAAATGCGCGGTCTTCGAGAGCTTCTGCGACTTTTTCGCCGATAAGCTCGTAATCGACGGGGGGAACGGCTTCCGCGAGTTCTCCCGCAAGCGCTCCGCTGTCCGTATGGACCGCTTCCGCAACCTTCTGCGCAATGACGTCCGCATCGAAGACGGGCAGCGAAGCGGCCACCTTGTCTGCAATGGTGTCATAGTCGGGTTCGGGCAAAATGGAGGCGATCTTCTCCGCGAGGATGTCGTATAAAAATCCGCTGTCATCGAAGTCCGCAGCTTCCGCACCGGAGGAAGTTGCGTCCGCCGCCGCAGCCTCAGCCTCTGCCGCGCTCTCTTCCGCGGTTTCCGCCGTAACTTCGGTTTCCGCCGTTTCCCCGGTTTCTGCCGTTTCCGCGGTTTCTGCCGTAACTTCGGGCGCGGGCTCGTCCTCTTCCCCGTCCATAGACGGCTCCGCAGGCGCCGCAATCTCTTCGGACGCCTTCAAAAGCGCCGCAACCTTCTCCGCAAGGAGGTCGTAATCGATCTCCGCGGGTGCGGGCGCAGGCGCGGGCGCAAGCGCGGGGATTCTTTCATCGATGGCTTTCAGGAGCATGGCGTTGCGTTCATCCATCGCACGGATCAAACCCTCCTGCAGTGCGGCGTGCTCCTTGCGGGAGTAGTCGTAAATGTCGAAATTCTGTTGGGCAAGATATTTGATCTCGGTAAGAAGTTTCTCGGATTCCTCCTTCACTTCTTTGGAAAGTGTATCGTGCGAAAACCCCTGCTGGGAAACGCCGTAACGGAATTCCTTCTCCATGGAAGTCTGCGCTTCCCTGATCTTCTCCGTGATCCCGCGGAACATCCCTTCGAGAATACGGGAGTATTTTTCGTCTAACCTATCGTCCATGATCTCCTCACAAGAATAAACGTAATTTCCAAATACTGCTTCATGTTCTATTTTACACTAAAAAAGCTCAAATGTAAATGCTTTTTCGGGATTTTTCTTTATTATTTCACGCAATTTCTTTCCCTTGGCAAAATAATATGCGCGAAAAGCCGGGAGCGTGCGTCCAACACCTATAATTTTTTCCGTTCCATTCTCTTCTTGCCCAGCCGTACGCGGTTGAAAATGACGCCGGCGACAAAGCAGAGCATCATCCAATACAGCCACAATAGAAAAAAGAACAGAAACGCAAGCGCGCCGTACAGCTTTTCCTTATTGCCGAAGTGCAGATACACCGAAAAAACCGCCGAAGCGGCAAGCCATGCGATTGCCGTCAGAAAGCTCCCGAGCGCCGTCCGTGAGGGTTTTATTTTGTAGGGACAAATGTAGCCGTTCAAAATCCACGCACCGAAAAAGCCCAGGGCGAGCAGAAGGGCATAGAATGCGGGATAGGAGATGAAGGGCGGCAAAAAACGGGAAACAACGCTTGCCGCAAAGAGAAGCGTGCCCGCAAGCGCAAAGAACAGTAAAACCGCGAGCGTCAGAAATATCGCGGAGAGACGCACCTTCCAGCCGTGCGCGGTGCGGCGCATCCCGTAAAGGATCTCCCCGCTCTTTCTGAGGTGATAGAAGAAAGCGGAACTCGACCAAAGCGTTGTGGCGAGAAAGACAAGGCTTACCCCTCCGCCCGCATAGGCGGCATTCTCCCTCAGGAATGCAAGGAAATCCCCGGCCCAGCCGAATAATCCGCTTTTTTCCAAGGGAACTTCCAAAAATGTGCTTCCGAAAAGCAGGGTCAGCCAAAAGACAAACGGCACAAGCGAAAGTATCAGAAAAAACACCAACGTTCCCGCAACCGTGGAATATCTGTGATATGCGAGCGTTTTGTATGCTTTTTTTACTTTCGCAATGAGTTCCATGAAGATAGTATGGGATTAAGAGGCCTCCCTCATTCCGCACCCGCGCCGTGCGCTCTCCCTTTCCCACTGAAAAACCGCCACACATGTGACGGTTTTTCGTTATTTCTTCAATAAATCTTTCAGATATTGTTCGTACTCTTCGTCGGTAAGCCTCTGTATCTTCTTATTTTTTGCCATAAGCACCTCGCATGTATCTGACGCAATGAGTATGCCCATGACGCGGACATTTTATTCGGTACGGAGCGCGATAACGGGATCCTTTTTGGCCGCCGCCTGCGCGGGGATAAGCCCCGAGATAAGCGTAAGCGCAACACTGACGCAGACCATGACAAAGGCCGCAAGCGGGGAAAGAGACGCAATGCCCCCGATTCCCGAAAGCGAGTATATAATAAGATTGATGACGATGGACAGCAAATACGTGACCCCGACGCCGATGAGACCCGCAGAAAGCCCGATGATGAAAGTCTCCGCATTGAACAGGTTCCGGATATCCATCTTCCGCGCGCCGAGGCTCCTCAGAACGCCTATTTCCTTGACGCGCTCCACAACCGACACATAGGTGATGATACCGATCATGACGGAACTTACGACAAGGGAAATGGACGTAAAAGCGACGAGCACATAGGTGATAACGTCAAGCATCGTCTGCATCATGCCCATCAAAAGCCCCACGCGGTCGGTATAAGAGATCTTATCCGTCTCCTCGCGGTTTTCGGCTTCATTCCATGCGTTGAGATACTCCAGAACGTTCTCTTTTCCGTCAAAGTCCGTGGGATAGATGTTCACGCCGTTGGGGCGGTCTCTCCCGCCGAGAAGCCGCACGGCGGTGTCCGAAGTGTAACTGATGAAGATCGTGCCCTTAAATTCGAATCCGAGCTGGGATTCGTAATTTTTTTCGACGAGCGGAATCCCGACCGCCCCTCCGAGTTCGGCGCGGGTAAAATGGGAATAGCGCGCCCCCAATTCATCGATCTGCGCCAGCATTGCCGCCACCGTCTCGCCGCCGAATTCGGAGGCGAGTCCGACGCCGACGAGCGGATCTTGAAAGACGGCTTTTACCTCGGCCGCCGTCATCGAATCATTGAAAGGGGAAGGTTTGCCCAATGCGGTATATCCGTCTTCGATGCCCTTGAGAACGGCCTCGCCGAAAGAAGCCGCAAGCGTCGTCTTGAGTGCGCCGAGATCGACGGAAATGTAATCGTCGTTGAGATGTGCGGAAGGGGAAAGGCAGCCCGCCATGCCGTTGCCCGTTGCGCCGAGAAGAGCGCTGAGCGCATCGGGAACCTTCGCCTCCTCGCTCTGCATCCATTTTACGATCGCGCTTTCCTTGTTGGCGGAGAGGTACTTTTGAAGCGTTGCCTCGCTCAGGTTGATCCCGTCGGTAAGGCAACCGTATGTGCGCCCCTCTTTCAAACGGAGAACGGCGCTTACTTTCAAGGGAATTCCGACCTCGTTTCCGTTCGCATCGGTATCGGAAAACGCGTTCTCATCTTTCTTCCCGCTGTATGAGAACGGCTGTTCCGAAATCCCGCGCGTCTCTCTCTTCGAATAGACGGCGTCGTTGTAAAAGAGCACATACTGCTTTGCGAGGACCTCTTGGAAGTCGATTTCCATACACTTCCCCTCGAGCTCGTTCCCCTCCTCCCCCATTTGGAAGAGATCCATGAAGTCCGCCTCGGGAATAAAGCCGAGCTGGGCAAGCGTCAAATCGGACACCTCGTTCCGCGGACCGACGACGAGGACCATCTCGTTCTCGTTTTGGGGAAAGTGCATGGTCTCGGGATCGAGAATATCATACTGCGACAGAACATATTCGGCATAGTCGGCCGACGTAATGTCCCCCGTCCCGGGCATGATACCGAGCACGTTTGTGAAGAAATCCACATAGCCCAAAAGCGAAGAATACTCGCTCGCGAGCGAAAGAAGTTCGTTGGTATAAAATTCTCTCAGTTCCGTAAGTGAGAGATACTGCGTCTCGATCTCGGTCAGCTCATTCGTATCGCGGTCGAGAACGCCGCCCGTCCTCACGTCCGTGAACAAATTATCGCCGAGCGAAACGCCGTATGTATACTTGATGGCGGCGAACCAATCCGGATTCTCCTCTTTCCCCTTTTGAAGATAGGAAAGATATTCGTCCGAAAGGTTGTTCGTGACGGCGATTCCCTGCGCAAGTTGTGTGAGAAAAGAATCGACATACACCTTGTCATCGATTTTCTCCGGATCCGGCAGGGTATCCATGGAGCCCGCGTTGTCCATCACGGCGTCGAGGTCGACGGTAGTTTCCGTGATCTCGATGGGATAATACGAAAGCATATCCTCCTCGGTCCGTTCGATATAGGCATTGAACCCCGAGGAAAGCGCGAGCACGAGACACACGGAAATGATACCGATGGATCCCGCAATGGACGTGATGATGGTGCGCCCCTTTTTACTGAGAAGATTTTTCGCGGAGAGTGCGAGGGATGTGAAAAAGCTCATTTTTGCGCGGGGCTTTTTCCCGCCCTTGCGGGCTCCTTCGTTCTTTGCGGCCTGTTTCGCCGCCTTTGCAAGCTCTTCCGCGTTTTCCTTATCCTCTTCTTCTTCGGAATAGGGATCGCTGTCCGATTCCACAAGGCCGTCCTTAAGACGCACGATGCGGGTGGAGTATTTTTCGGCAAGCTCGGGGTTGTGCGTCACCATGATGACGAGGCGTTCCGAGGCGATCTCCTTGATGAGTTCCATGACCTCGATGCTCGTCTTGCTGTCGAGCGCGCCCGTAGGTTCGTCGGCGAGAAGAATATCGGGATTATTGACGAGGGCGCGCGCAATGGCTACGCGCTGCATCTGCCCTCCCGAGAGCTGGTTGGGCCGCTTATGCAACTCTTCCCCGAGGCCGACCCGCTCAAGCGCCTTCACCGCACATTCCCGCCTCTCCTCTTTTCCCACGCCCGCGATCGTAAGCGCGAGCTCGACGTTGGCGAGAACGGTCTGGTGCGGGATCAGATTATAGGACTGGAAAATGAAGCCGATCCTGTGGTTGCGGTAGACATCCCAATCGCGGTCTTTGAAGTCCTTCGTAGACTTCCCCTGTATCACAAGATCGCCGGAGGTGTAATGATCGAGCCCGCCGATGATGTTGAGAAATGTCGTTTTGCCGCAACCCGAAGGACCGAGTATGAATACAAATTCGTTTTTTCTGAAGGCGAGAGATATTCCCTTTAGCGCATGGACGCTGCCCTGTGCAACTTTATAGTCCTTTTTAATATCCTTTAGCCTTAACATAAGACAGTCCGCCCTCCTTCGGAATAAAACCAAATAACGAAATTACAGTGATTTTGTTTAGGATTTCGCAATCCCGGGGACGCTTAAAGGGTTTCCTTAATGAGAGTGATAAAATCGGCGGAATCCACGGAAAGCCTCTGCATCCTGTCTTTCCCGAATTTTTCGGCGCAGACGTCGAGAAGTTCATTCAGTTCCCTGCACTTCCTATCGAAGTCCTCCGCGGCGCTGTCCGAAAGCCGCACAAAGGCAATCTTCCTGTCGTCGGGCGCGGCGACTCTCTGTAATACACCCTCCCCTTCAAGCTTCGTCACGAGCTGGGAAACCGCAGAGCGCGTGACGCCGAGGCGCCGTGCAAGCTCCGACGAAATAATATCCCTGCCTTGCGCATTTTCGGCCATGACTTCTTTCAGAAGTCTGGCTTCCGTCTGAGAAAACCTTGCCGGATCACCGAAAAACTTCAAGGCCTCCACTTCGTGCACGAACCCGTAAAGACGGGTTGCGTAATCGTTTAGTTCCATACCGTACCTCCAAATAAAATTTACTTTTGCTGAACATGTGATATTATACACAAAACAATTTTGTTTTGTCAATCAAATTATTATAAAATTTATCCCCATTTAAAATAATTTCACAAATTAACCACATTCCGCCTTGTTGCCCCCGCGGCATCCCGAAAGCGCGGGCAAAGCCCCGGAGGGAACGGCGGGGAATCTCCTGGATCCGTGCACATTATTTTATATATCCGGATCATATATACCAAAAAAATACGCTCCGTAAACGGAGCGTGAAAAATGCCTGTGTAAATTCCGGATCATTCTTCCGTCTCGTCCACCGTTTCGGGCGGATCGGGTTCGGGAATGAAGGGCCGCAGGGGAGAAGTGACGGGCGTTAAATCGTACTTATCGTCAATATCCGCGCCCAAAAGCTCCTCCACCATGTCCTCCCGCGTGATGAGGCCCAGAACGTTCCCCTCCGAGCCGACGAGCGCCATGTGTTCGCGCATGGACTGCATGCGCTTCATGAGGGCGGAGACCTTCTCGTCGGGCGTCGTATAGGAAACGGGGCGGATGATATTCTGAAAATCACGCCTGCCCGAGAGCATGTTTTCATAGAAATCGGCGCGGTAGAGAATGCCGACGATATTTTCTTTGCTTCCCTTATAGACGGGAATGCGCGAAAAATTCGTCTCGCGGAAAATTTTATAGACGAGCTGGACATTTTCGCGGATATCCACCATCACGACGCGCTCCAAAGGGATCATACAGCTCCCGACATGCAATTCGTCATAGCGGAGCGTGCGCTTGATAAGGTCGTGTTCCGTGTTGTTGAGAACCCCCTCATTCGTGATGTCCGTGACGATCATCTTGAACTCTTCTTCGGTATATTTCGGCTTCTTTTTGTTGAACCCGAAGATGAAAAAGAGCAGTTTTTTCCAGAGGCCGAACAACCAGTTGAGGGGCATGAACAGGTAAATAAAGAACGTCAGGGGCCAGACCATGGCGCAAGCGAATTTTTCGGGCGCTTCGCGGGCGAGCGTCTTTGGCGTGATTTCACCGAAGATGAGCACAATAATCGTAAGCACAACCGTGGAGAGCGTGGGCCCGATCTCTTCGTTTATGAGTTGCGTAAAGACGATGGTCGAAATGGTTGCCGCCGCTATATTTACAATATTATTGCCGATCAAAAGCGTCGTCAGGACTCTGTTAAAGTCGTCGCTGAGCTTGAGGACCTGCCGCGCAGAGCGCTTTTTCGCCGCATATCTGCGCATTCTGACCGTGCTGAAACTCGTATAAGCCGTCTCCGTCGCGCTGAAACATCCCGACAAAAATACGAGCACGCCGAGCGTGACGATGAGGCCGGCAAGCACGCCGTTGCCGTGTGCGGCCAAAAGTGAACCGAAGCCGGCTAAGTGACTACTTGGGTCGCCGTCCATAAAACAAGAAAACCTCCGTTGCGCCCCAACGGCGCATATAAATTTTTATATAATCGCGCCTTAAAGTTCTAAAACGCGGCTATATCTTTAAAATTTTCCCTCAGATACCGCTTTGCGGAATGGGCCGCGACAAGTCCCTCCCCTGCCGCCTTGGCATACTGGTAGGGCAGTCCCGTTATGTCTCCCGCCGCAAACAGCCCGCCGATATTCGTCGACATATCTTTGCCGGTAACGACGTGCACCCCGTCCGTTCCGACGCCTCCCGCGAGGGCCTCGGGCGGGACGGCCTTGCGGAGCAAGAATACCCCGTCGACATCGTACGTCTTCCGGTCGGAAACAAGCCGTTGCACACGCGCATCCCCCTCGATGGA
Organism: uncultured Clostridia bacterium; assembly: GCA_964612545.1. Taxonomy (GTDB): domain Bacteria; phylum Bacillota; class Clostridia; order Christensenellales; family Borkfalkiaceae; genus Gallimonas. The sequence goes on from CAZTBU010000025.1 coordinate 17,578, forward strand.
GCGCGGACAATCATGGCATAACCGAATGTTATCGTGTTCGAAGGCCGCGTCTGCCGCCGTAAAGGCATACACCGTCTTCGCAAAGCCCGCGAGATACTCCGCTTCCCCCGTGAGGGACGGGGAATCTATCACGGCCGCAACCGTCTTTCCGCGGTAAAGCGCCCCGTCGCATACGGCGCAGTAGCTTACGCCGCGCCCCAAAAAATCGCTCTCGCCCTTGATTTTTCCCTTGAGATTTACCCCGGTACACAGAATAACCGTGCGGGCGGAATACATTTCCGGCGTTGCGGAAACCGAAAACATTTCTTTTACGCGGTAAATGCCGTCGACGCGGCCCGCCGTAAACCGAATTTTCTCCTTCTCTTTCTGCCTTGCCAAAGCTTCGTAAAACCGCTGCCCGTCTCCGACAAAAGAGGGATAATTCCGCACATATTCGCTCTTTTTCACCTTTTCGCCGAACTCCGTTTCGCCGATCCAAAGGTAATCGAGATTCAGGCTCCCGAGTGAGAGTGCGGCCGAAAACCCGGCGATCCCCCCGCCGACGACGGCGGCGTCGTAAATGTGTTCCATAAACTTCAGTATGGACCCCCGTCAAAAAAGTATATTCCGTTCACTTCAAAAACTTGCCATATACTTCCGTCATGGGCGAGAAGAAGGCAAATGTGTCGGGATACCGTTTGATGATGCGCTGCATTTCGGCGATCTGCCGTTTCCTGATGATGCAGACGAGGACATCGTGCTCCTCATGCGTGTACATGCCCGTTGCGCGCATCATGGTCGCGCTGTGGTGAGTCTTTTCCATGATCTCGCGGGCGATCTCTTCGGGCTGTTTGGTAATAATTTCAAACTTATACGCCGTTTTAAAGCCGTTGATGATGATGTCGCACGTCTTACTCGTCACAAACAGGGAGACGAGCGCGAGAAGCACGGGCACAAGTTTAAATGCAAATGACGCTCCTTTGTTATAGACGAAAACGGACGCTATCACGACGATTGCGTCGAAAAACGAGGTCATCCAGCTGACCGAAATAAACTTCCACTTCTTATTGACGATCGAGGCGAGAATGGCCGTGCCGCCCGCCGTGCCGCAACAGCGGAGCATGACGGCAAGCGCGATCCCGAGAAAAATCCCGCCTGCAATGGCGCCCAGAAACCCGTAGGCGATGGGCTCCCCGGTCCCGGCACCGTCAAATTCCGGAAAGCCGGGGATATGGTCAAAGACGATGAGCAGGCCCGACGTCAGAAGCATGGAAAGCGTCGATACAATCGCCTCTTTCTTCCCCAAGAGAAAGAAAGCGAGGAAAAAGAGCGGGATGTTCAGCATCAGCAGAAACCAACCCGAGTTCCAGCCCACGGTCTCTTCCAGAAGGACCGCCGCGCCGTTGATTCCGCCGGGAGCGAAATGGTTCGGCGAAACAAAGGTATAGATACCGAATGCCCGCACAAAGCCCGATATGAGCACGGGAAACACAAAAGCCTTCAAAAAGGAGCCGATTTTTTTCAATACGCCGGATTTCATAGCAACTTATGCGTCCTGAGATTCTAAAACAAGAGAGATTGTAGCATATTTCCGATAAAATAGCAATAGTTTTTTGGCCGTGCGGAAATAAAAGGTCTGCGCCTCTTCGCAGGGCCGTTTCTTCCGCCATTTAAAATTTTACGGAGAATATTTCCTTCGCCTTCCACGAAACGCCCTTCAAGGGCCTGCCGCGCGTGTATGTCGCGTCGATCGGAATATCTTCGGTGGAAAGTTTTTCCACGGTGCCCTCTTCCGTAAACACCGCAAGGGAATACGGTTCCGTCACATAGTCGGCAAAGATGACCTTGTCTTCTTTCATGTCTGCAATCCTGACTCCCATGGCGCCGCGGTTCAGGGGCTCGATCTGCGAGACGATAACCCGCTTGAACCTGCCGCCCGAAGTCGCAAGCACAAGCTCCCCGTAGTCTTCGAGCTGGCTTGCCCAGACGACGGCGTCCCCTTCCTTCACGCCCATGCCCTTGACGCAGGTCGCAGCGGTCTTGCGCACGGGAACTTCGTCCATCTTCATATTGAGACACATGCCGTTGCGCGTGATGAAGTAGAGCGTCTTGTCTTCGGGATCGAACCGTTCTGCGGCAACGAGCCTGTCGTTTGGCCGTATCTTGACGACATCGCCCTTGCCCGCCGCTATATCTTCGAGATCACGGCCCATGATCTCCCCCTTTTCGGTGATAAAGAGGAAGGTTCCCTTTTCCTTTTCGGAGAAAACCGCTATAGCCCGCTCGTCCTTGCCGGCATCCGCAATGTCGGAAAGTTTAAGGCCCGCATCTGCCCACTTGCGCATGCATCCCTTCATGTTGATGCGGAGAGCGCGCGCCTTGTCGGTAATGACAATGGCGTCTGCATCCGAGATGATCGGGATTTTCCCGAGAATAATGCCGCTCTTCTTCAGGGAGGGAGTGATCTCCTGCGTAAGTCCTTTGAGTTTCTTTTCCTCCACGCACTTGAGTTTCCCGTCTGCGGTCAACAGGAGCGAGGCGGGCTCGCCGGGGACGTAAAAGTCGAGACGCTCCGCAAAGGCGTCTTCTTCGGTTTCGGGGAGGGACGATCTCCTCGGCACGGCGTATTTTTTGCCGAGCTCGGTGATCTCCGTCTTGACGACACCGAGCTGGAGTTTCTTGCTCCCCGCTATCGCAGTCAGCTTTTCGATGAGCGCCCTGAGCTCCTTCAACTCTTCTTCGAGTTTAAAAACTTCCAGTTTCGTCAGGCGGGCGAGCCTCAAATCGAGAATGGCCTGCGCTTGCTTTTCGGAGAGTTCGAAGCGCTTTTTGAGTTTTTCTCTCGCATCGGACGTGCTGTCGGCAGACTTGATGATCCTGATGACTTCGTCGATATTTCTTACGGCAACGATGAGGCCTTCCAGAATGTGGCAGCGCTCCTTCGCCTGATTGAGATCGAACTTTGTTCTGCGGAGAACAACTTCGCGCTGATATTCCACATAGTAGCCGATAATATCCATGAGGCCCATGAGCATGGGCTTGCCCTTGGCGATGGCCACCATATTGATGCCGAAACCGATTTCGAGATCGGTGTATTTGTAGAGTGCGGCAAGCACGGCTTCGGCCTCCTTCTCCGTGCCGCGCATCTCGACGACGGCGCGCATGCCGCTCCTGTCGCTCTCGTCCACAACTTTGATGATGGGCGCAAGTTCGCTCTTCTGCTCCCTCAGCTCCGCAATCTTCCTCAGAAGATTGGCCTTATTGACCTGATAGGGAAGCTCGGTGATGACGATATTGCGCCTTACGTTGGGATCCCCGCCGCCCGCGGGGCGTTCGCCATCCGCAAGTTCCACAGAGACTTTGGCGCGCACGGTAATCCTGCCCTTGCCCGTCTCGTAAGCCTGTTTGAGTTCTTTCCCGATGATCTTGCCGCCCGTCGGAAAATCGGGAGCGGGAATGTATTTCATCATCTCACCGAGAGTGATGCCGGGGTTGTCGATATAGGCAACGACGCCGTTTATCACCTCACCCAGATTGTGGGGCGGAATATTCGTCGCAAGCCCGACGGCGATACCGGAGGCCCCGTTGACGAGAAGGTTCGGAAAACGCCCCGGAAGCATGTCGGGTTCTCTCAGAGAGTCGTCGAAGTTCAGCGAGAAAGGCACCGTGTCTTTATCGAGATCTCTCAAAAGTTCGAGAGCGAGAGGCTCCAATCTCGCCTCCGTATAGCGCATGGCCGCGGCGGGATCGCCGTCGACGGAGCCGAAGTTGCCGTGGCCGTTGACAAGCGTCATGCCCATGTTGAAATCCTGCGCCATGCGGACCATTGCATCGTAGACGGAGCTGTCGCCGTGCGGATGGTATTTGCCCATGCAGTCGCCGACAATACGCGCCGATTTCTTATGCGGCTTATCGGGCATGAGGCCCATTTCGTACATCGTATAGAGAATTCTGCGCTGGACGGGCTTCAGACCGTCTTCCACGCGGGGAAGGGCGCGGTCCAAAATAACAAACTCCGCATAGGGAAGCATGGACTGGGGCAAAACTTCTTCGAGCGGCGTGACAAAGAGCTGTCCCTGCGGTTCAACTTGTTGTATCTCATTCTTCTTCATCGCCCGTAGCCCCCTTCTTATCTACACGCGCCATGAACGTATCTACCTTATTGAAATTCGCGTGCTTGTTCAAAAATTCCTTTCTGCCTTCGACGGCGTCGCCCATGAGTTTGGTGATCATGTCGTCGGCGGCAACCGCGTCTTCCACCGTCACCTGCGTGAGATTCCGCCGCGCGGGATCCATCGTGGTCGTCCAGAGCTGTTCCGCACTCATCTCCCCGAGGCCCTTATAGCGCTGGATGAGATAGCCCTTCCCGACCTTCTGTATCTTCTCCTGCAGTTCGTTATCGTCATAGGCGTACTCTTCGGCGCCGCCGTTCTGTTTATAGACTTTATAGAGAGGCGGCATGCCGATATACACATGCCCCGCATTGACGAGTTCGCGCATATAGCGGAAAAAGAAGGTCAGAAGAATACAGCGGATATGAAAACCGTCCTGATCGGCATCGGAGAGGATGATGACTTTATGATAATTGATCTTGTCGATATTGAAATCGTTCCCCACGCCTGCGCCGAGGGCGGAAATCATCGTGCGGATCTCTTCGTTGGCGAGGACTTGGTCGAGCCGCTTTTTCTCGACGTTGAGGGGTTTCCCCCGCAGAGGAAGTATGGATTGAAACTGCCTTACACGCGCCTGTTTTGCCGTGCCGCCCGCGGAATCGCCCTCGACGATAAAGAGTTCGTTGAGTTCGGGCTTTTTCCCCGTGCAGGAAGCGAGCTTTCCGACGAGCTGAAGGGAATCGATGGAATTCTTGGCGCGGGCAGTATCCTTGGCCTGCCTCGTCGCGACGCGGACCCGCGCCGCCCCCTGCGCCTTCTTGATGATTTCATCGAACGCCCTCTTGTTTTTGGGGTCGGAGGACAGAGCCTTCAGCCCCTCCACCGTGACGCTTTCCACGCTCGCACGGGCCTCGGGGTTGCCGAGCTTCGTCTTTGTCTGCCCCTCGAACTGCACATTCTTCATTTTGACGGAGAGAACCACATTGAGGCCCTCGCGGAAGTCATCGCCGAGGAACCCGTCTTTGTCCTTCGCCTGCTTGTTGTCCCTTGCGTAGGCGTTGAGCACGCGGGTGAGACCGCTGCGGAAGCCCGATTCATGGGTGCCGCCCTCGGGCGTCGGGATATTGTTGACAAAGGAGAAGAGACTCTCGGTAAAATCCGTCGTATGCTGAATGGCAAATTCAACGATGATGCCGTCCTTCTCCCCCTTGTAACTCAGGGGCTTGCGGTAGAGCGTCTCCTTTTTTTCGTTGAGCGCGGAGACGAAATCCGAAATGCCGCCGCCAAAGCAATAGCTGACGGAATAAGGCTTCATTCCATCTATGCCAAGCTGTTTTATTCCCCCTTCTTCGTCCTCTGCTCCCGCAAAAGCGTCATTCATCGTCATGCGTTCGTCGGTGAGCGTAATCGAAACGCCCTTGTTGAGATAGGCAAGCTCTCTCAGGCGGCGGTTGACCGTCTCCGTGTCGATAACCGCATCGCCGAACACGGCGTCATCGGGCAAAAAGTGCACAAAAGTCCCGTGTTTTTTTGTCTTTTTCCTGACGTCGGCCAAGGGACCCGTGGGAACGCCCGATTCGAACTTCTTTTTTTTCGGATCGTAATAAGACCGGAACCCCATTTCGAATGTCTTTCCGTCGCGGCAGACGCGCACGTTCAGCCACTTGGAAAGGGCGTTCGTCACCGACGCGCCGACGCCGTGAAGGCCGCCCGAAAAGGAATAATTTTTGTTGTCGAACTTGCCGCCCGCGTGGAGTTGGGTAAAGACGACCTGCACGCCCGAGACCTTCGTCTTGGGGTGAATGTCGGTGGGAATGCCGCGGCCGTTGTCTTCGACGGACACGGAATTGTCTTTGTAAATATGTACGTCGATCTTGTCGGCAAAGCCGTTTGCCGCCTCGTCGACGGCGTTATCGACAATCTCCCAAAGGATATGATGGAGCCCGCTCTTTCCCGTCGAGCCGATATACATGCCGGGACGGAGCCGAACCGCTTCAAGCCCCTCCAGAATCGTGATATCGCTCGCGTCATAATGCTTTTCAGCCATAGAAACCTCTTTTGCATGATAATTCATAATGATTATAGCATATTTTGCGGTAAACCGCAAGAATTTGAACCATATTTTGTATGAAATCCCTTTGCAAGAGGGTGCGGGATCATACGGGAAAACCGCCGTGCGATTGGGCCGCACGGCGGTTTGTTTTTGCCTGAAAATCAAAGTTTCTCGAATTTATTTTCCTCGGTAAGACCGTTGTTCGTTCCCTCAAAGGTCACATGGACGGTTTTATCCTTATTTTCGGGCGTACTCATGGCAACGCCCCATTTCGTATCCGTAAACGTGCAGTCCTTGATCGTGACGTTCGCATTCCCCGCATTGTTGGTGTTGATATAGACGGCGCAGTACATCTTCTCGAACGTACAGCCTTCGAATACAACCGTTGCCGTGGAATCGAAGCCGAGCGTCAGCACATAGCCCGTCCCCGTTTCATCTACATTTCCCACAAAGTGAACGTTTTTGAAGGTAATGTTGCCCGAAAGGACGCCCTCGGTGGAATTGAAGTAGTTGAACGCGGTATGGCTGAGCGTGATCGTGCCGCCCTCGATCACAAGATTTGCGCCGGGATCGAGTGCCACGCCGTCATCGGGGCGGGCGGATGATCCCGAACCGCCGACATTGACATCGGGCATATTTTTGACGGTGATCAGCGCTCCCTTCTCTTCGGCGGGCGCACCCGAAAGCGAAGCCGTCCCGAATGCGAGATAACCGACAAGTAAGCCGTTATACTTTTCGCATTTCGTTGTGAACTCCGTGCCGAAATCGATCGTCACCTGTGCACCGGCGTCGACGACGACATTTTCGCCGATTTTCGCAGACGCGGCAACCACGCCGAGAAAAGCGCCGATTGCGGGCCACTCCTCGTTCTGCGATGTCTTTTCGTATTTTACGGAAACCGTCCCTTTCAGCCTGACATTCTCAATTGTACCGTTCTCGGAATGTCCCGCAACAACGCCAACTTGCTCGCCGAGAACAGTCGCATTTTCAAACGTAAAACCATTTACGGTGCAGTCGCCCATGCTGTCCACAAACCCGCCGCGCCACTGCGCCGAATTCATCGTCATGTTCTTGATGACTGTGTTGTTCCCGAAATAGTCATACCGGAAGCCGCTGAGCGGCGTCCACGCAACCTCTTGGAGATCGATTTCGCAACCTTCCGCAAAATTCACGGCCGTATGATTTTCGCCCGCCTGCGCATGGTTAAAGACATTGTTCTCCGCGGCCGCCTGCAGTGTCTTCATACTCAGCAGATCTTCCTTGTTATACACGCGGATGGAGCTGATATAGGGTGATCCGCCGCCAGCATACTTACTGTATACGACATCTTTGAGTTTTGCTTCATAGGTGACATTCTCCGCCGTGTTGTTCTCCGCGGTGATTTCCTTGGCGTGCGCAATGCCCTCCACCGTCTCACAGCCGCGGGCCCCGCCCAAAATGGCGCCCGTGAGCTTTACGTCGTCCTTGACGGTCGTCTCGAAAGTGAAACCTTGGGGGACTTTCACCGTGATGTTTTTCACGCTGCAATCCTTGATCGACTGCGCGGGGCCATCAATGTGCGTCTGCCCGACGATTCCGCCGATCGCGATCATGGCAACGCCTTTCTTGCCGACATACTCTTCGGTCGCATTGCATTCGACGGTACCTTCTTCGAAGGAACAGTCTGTGACGCCCTGCCCGTGATGGAGATAGCCGACAACGCCGCCGACCTTTCTCGTGCCGATGACGGTAATCTTGCTGACATGGCAATCGGAAATGCTTTCCCTGAGGCTGTTGAGCTCACCTGTATATCCGATGATACCGCCGACATTGTCGCCTTCGTAGTCCTCTTTGGAAAACACGCCTTTGATGTAGCTGCCCTCTTCGCCCGTCACGTTGCAACCTGTAACCGTTTCATAGGATTCGCCGATGACACCGCCTACCTTGTAATTGCCCTCGATTTCAATGTTACCGCACACGGTGACATTCGAGACGGTCATTCTTCCGCCCGCAACGGCGCCGATAGCGCTCTGTGCCTTGATGGAGACGCCCTCGATGACAAGATCTTTCACGGTGCCCACGCCGCCGCCCGTCGCAAACAAGCCGGCATTCACCTGTTCGGGCTTTTCGATCTTCAGATTGCAGATAGTCTTGTTCTGCCCGTCGAACGTGCCCCTGAATTCCCCGATGGGGTCCCAATTCTCAACGGATGCGAGGTCAATGTCTTCCGTGAGGTACACCGTCTTGCCTTCATAGTTGTTGCCGCCTTCGACGCTCGCCCGGAATTCGAGCAAACTGTTGAGATCCGTAATATAGTAACTGTCTTTTTCTTCCGTGCTCCCTTCGCTCTTCTGCGCCATGTCGAGGAATTTCACCCAATTTCCCCCTTCATAGCGGTAAATCTCATAGCCTTCGATATCCGTGAAACCGCTGTAGGTGCGGAGATAGAAATCCCCTTCCATCATGCCCGTAATTTCCGCGTCTTCGGGAGCCGCCGTGCCCGAGAACCATACCGTACCGCGCAGAGAGGCAAGCCATTCCTCTTCGCTCAGGGCGCCTTCCGCACTGTCGCCATGCTCCTTCTTATATTGCTCTACATATACATCATAGGCCGATTTTCCGTCGGAACCGCTTTCGCCCGCAGGTCCCTTTTGGCCCTCGGCTCCCTGCTCGCCCTTGAGCGATGCAAGCCAATCCTGTTCGGAAAGGGGTTCTTTTTCCGCATTTCCGTCCTGCGCCTTGAACCATGCAACGTAAACTTCATATGCGGATTTGCCGTCTTCGCCAACCGCCTTAAATTCCGTTTTTTGGTCTCCGAAATACCAATATCCTTCTTCCTCGCCGTCTTCGGCCCTGCCGATATGGGGCGTCATGCCGTCGGCGGAGGTTTCACCGTCCTTGCCGTCCTTGCCGTCCTTACCGTCTTCTCCTTTGAGACTTTCCAACCATTCCTGTTCGGTACCCTGAAAGCCGTTCTTCACGGCGATGTCATAGGCGGATTCCCCGCAAGCGGCAAGGCCGAGGCCGAGCGTAAATGTAATTCCCGCCGCCGCCGCGAGCGCCAAAAGCTTGTGAAACTTTTTTTTCATCTTTTTTTCTCCTTGTTTTTATACGAAGTGTCGGCCGTTCCGATTTTTGCGGCCGCAATGATGCCATACATAATATGGATGTTTGCCGTAATTTTATCACATGGTTTTCTTTGGTAATGGTTTACATGTTCTCATCTCCTTTCAAAATTCATTCGTTTTGCGGTTTTGTTCAAGCAAAAGTGGAGGGGGGGCAAAACCGATTTTCATTATTCTACCACTCGGGGGGGGGGGGGGGGGGGGGGGGGGGGGGGGGGGGGGGGGGGGGGGGGGGG
>CAZTBU010000026.1:0-25082 GCA_964612545.1 uncultured Clostridia bacterium
CCCTGAAACGCAGGGGCAGATTCGTATAGGCCCGTATTTGTATATGGGGCAGATTACCGCCGCGTCGATTTCCTCCTGCTCCAGATTGCACACGCATTTTTTATGGGGATCGGCGTTTTCATCCATAAAGGTGTCGCCCTCATAGTCCACCGCCGAAAAGGGGTAGTTATGCCGATTATAATTGTAATTGCCCTTGCGCTCGGCATCGTCCATAGCATGAAGGAGATCTATCCATCTTTGACCGACATCGGCGGCGCGGACAACGCTTTCCGAACCGTCCGCAAAGCGATAGGTGTAAGTGTCTTTCTTCTGTTTCTCTTTTTGTTTCATTTCGCGCTCCTTGAATTTTGGAAATCCGCAGAGCCGGTCTTTATCCACAAACAAAAGACGGCATGAAAAGCGTTTGAGATTTGCTTCTCCTTGCCGTCTTGCGGTCTGCGGATGATTATGTAGGCGTTACGCCGCCTTCGCGTTCTGAATTTCCACCGTTCCGTCGTCCTTGAACTGTATCGTCGTAATGCAGCCCTTTATGACGATCTCCACGGTGCGGCTCGACCTGTCTATCCGACAGACGAGTTTATCCGAACAATTCCTTACTTCTTCCATTCCCTTAATCCTCCCGCGATTGCTCTTTTAGCTTTTTGAGAATATTCTCAAGAAACTTTTGGGCGATGGGATTTAAGGTTGCCTTCGGTATTGCCTCGTAATTCGGCATACCATTGGTTTTCACTTCATATTCGATTGCTTGCTTCTTCATCCCTTCGGACCTCTTAACCCAAATTTGCTGAGGATCGACTTCATCACTTCGGCATCCTTGCCGTCAAGTTCCGGTAACAGCCGTTCCAACAGTTCCTGCTGTTCCTCCCTGAGGAAGGACTTTCCCAACCTATAATTTTTGTCTACACGGATACCGCCTCCATTGCCTTTGGAAGTGTAAATCGGATATTGCAGCGTCAGCATCAGAATGTCATTGCGGATCGTTCTGCCGGTTACGCCAAACTCGAACGCAAGATTTTCCACAGTATCAAATCTGCGCTGGCAAAGAACTTCGAGGATAGCATTTCTGCGCTCGCTTGCCGTCATCCGATTTCACCTCCTTTCGCTTTTCTCGGCGTTATTCTAAAATCCAAATAGGAAAGGTTTTTTCCTATTAGAAAAATTTCTTGGGATTTTTTTCAAAGTAAAAAGCCACCGACAAGCGATGACTTCTACAAAATATAGAAAATCTCTCGCTTATCGGCGGCCTCTCATGTGCGTCTGGTTTAACCAACCGAAAAGACTTGCTTATCCTATGGCTTTATAAGATCCCTGTTTCAGACCGACCATAAGCCTACACAAGCCCATATTTCATTGTAAACGCCTATCTACGAATCATCATCTATAAGCGTTTGTCCTTTCGGCGCGTAAATATCTATTTGGACGTGCCTTCGGCTCATAACCTTAGAAACAGATACCGTGCCGCAATACGGGCATTGAAATTTAGTCAAGCCCGTAGCATCTCGGACCCCATACTCCGAGCGGAAACAGTTGTTACACATCACTTTTACCATTCTTTCCTTGCATTTCATTTTCGCACAATGCTTCGTCTGCCATTTGATATTCGGAATTTGACGCTCTCCGGGGCAAAGAGCTTCATCTTCATAGACAAACAAATGTTTGTATTGTGAAGTATAGCACAGCGACATAAAAATTGCAAGGGTATTGTGTCCCGTTTAAGAGACTGAAAGAAAAAAATAGAAAAAAGGCAGCCCTCGGAAGGACTGCCCCTGCATTTCCCTTAATAGCTCTCCTTTATCTGCTCCACGAAAGCGTCAAACTGTTCTTTGACATCGCTCGGCTCAAGTATCTTTACCTTCCCCAAAGTTCCGACAACCCAGATGAAGAACGTTCTGCTTACTTGTACTTCAAAAGAGGATTGGAAGGTATCATCGAAAACCTTCTGTATGTGCAGATCCGTTCCGAATGTGTCATATATATCGCTTAAAAGGTCTTTTTCAAACTGTATTGTTACCCGCTTCAGCTCGCCGCCGAACATGGAAACGATTTGCCTTCTGTACTTCTCCGTATCGAAATCGGCAAATTCGTCCTTTTCAAGGCGCGGTGCTTCTTCCACGACGACATCTTCCATTCTGTCTATCCGATAATGCGAAGTGCCGGCGTGCTTATCGTCATAGCATAACAGGTAGTAGTTATCCTTGCTCCAAATCATGGCAAGCGGATTGAACACATACCGCTTTTTGTTACGGTGATAGACTTTCTCTTTATTCTCGTCCAAATGATAATAAAGAAACGATAATTTTTTGCCCAGCCCGATTGCCGTTTCTATTGCATCTATATTGTAGATGATACTCGAATTGCCCAACTTTATCGTTTCCAGCGAAATCACTTTATCCGAGCCTTTTGAATGTTTATGAACGCCTATCGTGGAGTACAGCTTATTTATAATGCCGTTTTTCCTTTTATCAGTCAGCTTCGACGCCTTTACCACGTCCACAAGCATTGTGATCTCAGCCGTATCGAATATGTGCTGAACCACATAGTAATAGCGAGCCTTTTTTATATACGACTGAACTTCATATCCGTATTTATTCAGCAGGCTTATATCCGAAGGAAGAACCTTCCTCGACACGGAAATGCCGCGTTTTGCCAGCTCCGCAATGATCTCATTCGTCGAGAGCGCATTGTTTTCGTCCGTCATCTTGCAGAGAATATCATACAAAACCAATAATTTGATCGAACCGTCGGTATTCTTTGACATATCCTTTGTGTCCTGTTTAAGAGATATATAGATTATAGCATATTTTCAAGGAATCACAAACTCTTTGTTGGGGGAGAAACCATTTTTTACGGGCAAATAAGCCGAATATGGGCGAGAATGTACCCTGCGCTATTCGTATCTTGTCTTTCGCCGTTGTTGCTATCAGAAAAAGTCTTGCTGTCAAGTCAAAAAAATATGGCTTAAAATCTCAAACAGAGCAACAGACACGGCGATATTTTTTTACCGAAAACCTCTCATTTTTTATGCCGCTTGACCGCTGACGCCTTTTTCTGATGGAAAGTGGTTGCCGAAAGACAGGTGAATAAAAAATGGCTTGGAAGAGTAAAGGAAAATTTCTAATGGGAAAAATTGCTTCCTATTAGAGGTTTACAATGCTCTCAAAAGTTAAAACAGGAGGTTTTTGTATGGAAAAAACAGCAGTTTACGCATACAAGAATTGCGTAACGGGCAAGCAGGCGGTTGAATCCCAGATTGCCGAGTGTCGGAAATTTGCGGAAAGCAGCGGCTTGGAGGTCGTCGAAGTGTATGCGGATATACACACGAGAAGCGGTCGGAGAAAGCTCTTACGGGAAAGTAAGAAAGGGAATTTCTCTGCCGTTATCGTATCTTCGGCAGACCGTATCGACCGCAACCGTGAACGGTTCTTCCGCATCGTCACAGCATTGCAGAATAACGGCGTGAAAGTGTATTTCGCAAACGGTGGGAACACCGTCGAGTATTTTTCGTTCTTAAAATATTGCGCCGATTTATCCACAGGGAGGTCATAAAGTGAAGACAGCAGTTATCTACGCCAGATATTCAAGCGACCGTCAGACGGAGCAGTCCATCGAAGGGCAGGTCCGCGTGTGTAACGACTATGCAGAGCGGAACGATATTCTGATCGTCAGCCAATACATAGACAGAGCCACGACGGGTACGAACGACAATCGTGATGCCTTTCAGCAGATGATGAAAGACAGCGATAAAAAGCTCTGGGATTACGTCCTCGTCTATAAGCTGGACCGTTTCAGCCGTAACAAGTTCGAGATGGCGATGCACAGAAAGCATCTCAAGGACAACGGTATCAAAATCCTGTCCGCTATGGAGAACATTCCCGACACACCCGAAGGCATCCTCTTGGAGAGCTTGCTTGAAGGCATGAACCAATACTATTCGGAGGAACTGTCGCAGAAGACCAGACGCGGGCAGAGAGAAACCCGATTAAAAGGGCTGCATTGCGCGGGCAAGCTGAATTATGGCTACTACACCGAGAAGAAAAAGGTGTATATCCACGAAGAAGAAGGTCCTATCGTCAAGGAGATCTTCGAGAGATACGCTGCCGGTGAACGCGGGAATGAAATTGCCATAGATTTTGCCGAGCGCGGTATTCTCTATCGCGGTAAGCCGTTCAGCGCGGCAAATATCTATGTGATCCTGCATGGCGAAAAGTACACGGGAAAATATGTACTGCACGGCGAGGTCTACGATAATATCTATCCGAGGATCATCGAGCCTGAATTGTACGAGAGATGCAGGGAGAAAATCGACGCCAACCGCTACGGCAATCATGTTCCCGATTATTCCTACCTGTTACGGCACAGAGCCTACTGCGGCGAATGCGGTACGAGAATGTCATCTTACAGCGGAACGTCGAAGTCCGGCTATGTGTCGAAATACTATAAGTGCTGGAACGCCATCGGCAAGAAGAACTGCCAAGCGAAGTTTATCAAAAAGAACGTGCTGGACGGCATCGTCATCAAAGCCTTACAAGACACGCTGACGGGCAAAAATCTGGCGGTGATGGTCGAAGCAATCTACCAACAACACAACGCCAAACTGTTGGGAGAGAACCCCGTCAAACGGCTTGAAAAGGAGTTGTCCCAAATCAACAAAGCCATAAACAACATCCTGCACGCCATCGAGCAAGGCATCATAACCGACACCACGAAAGAACGATTGCAAGAGCTTGAAACGACAAGGCGGGAGTTACAGGAAAAACTTCTCTTTGAGCGAATGCAAGAGCAAGTCGTGTTGGATAAGAAGACGATTGAAAACTATCTGAAAGACGCCGTAAAGCAAGAGCCAGAGATGATGGTTGAGCTGCTTGTCGATAAGGTTTACGTCTATGGCGACCACATAGAACTGATCCTTCGATATACGGACGCGCCCCTCAAACCGAAACCGCAGAACGACGAAGAAGACAAGAACCCTGAAGGTGAAAACCTTCGGGGCTTTCTTATTTATACGGTTATGGTATGGATTGACGAGTATTGGTACATGGGCTTACAGAAAAAAGGCCTCGAGCCAAAACTCAAGGGTACACGAAATATGCTTGTCTATATCGAAATTTAAGGAGAAAAACCGTGGTACTATTGCTTCAAAGGTGTTCTAACGAGGTTAAACAAATGCACAAATTCCGATCTCGGTCACGCTTTTGGGAATCGTTACGCTCGTAAGCCCGCTGCAACCACTGAACGCACGCTCACCAATCGTGGTTACACTGTCGGGGATTGTCAATTCTCCCGTAAGCCCGCTGCAACCCCAGAACGCACGCCCACCGATCGTGGTCACACTGTCGGGAATTTTGCTGCTTCTACAGCCTAAAACAAGCGTATTTGTTTCTTTTTCGATGATACAGTTCTCTTCACTCTTATAAACCGGATTCCCTTTTGCAACCGTAATTTTTTTAAGTCCGCTGCAATTAGCGAACGCCCTATCCCCGATCGAAGTTACACTTTCGGGAATTGTCACGCTCGTAAGCCCGCTGCAATCACAGAACGCCAGCTCTCCGATCTCGGTCACGCCGTTGCCAATCGTCACACTCGTAAGCCCGCTGCAATCCTCGAACACCCACTTTCCGATCGAAGTCACGCTATCGGGTATAATTACGCTTTTAAGGTAATTACAATGCTTAAACGCCCCCGTGACAATTTCTTTAACGGGTTTTCCATTCCATTCGTCGGGGATTTCAATGTTACCCGCAAGATCGCCGACACCCGTCACGATATAATAAGTTCCATCACCGCTCAATTCGTACAATAATTCGTTGCCTTTCATAGTTTCTTTCTCCTTATAAATTAAAAATATTTTCGGCAGGTATTTTTATGAGACATTCGGCAATATGGGCACCCGCACTATCCCATATTGGATTTACCATTTATTGAATTTACCATTGCAATTCGGTAAAAATCTCCTTCAAAGTATCGAACCCGCGACAAAGACAAGCCCTCCGCTCCGCTTCGACCTTGCGCCACTCTTCCTCGGAAAAATCTTCGCCATAGGGCTCCAAACCCATGCCGGAATAATCCCCCCTTCTCTCCCCGAGAGAAAGATAGGTGTCAAACTCGGCTGCAACGGAAAGCACCTTCGCCCTCCAAAGCTTTCCAGCTTCGTCTGCGGGTATCCCCTCGTACTCGGGCATGTTGCCGACGGCGGGCGAGGTCGCCTCAAAAAACCGAAGATAATCCCTGATGATATGGCAAGATACCGATCGGTCTGCAAATGAATATCCCAATCGAATCCGACCGCTTTCAATCTCCCCTTTATGCGCTTGACATACCCGAGAGAAAGACTGTCGAGATGCTTTACGTATTTCAGCTCTTTCCGGTTTGTTTTTACTCTCATGCTCTCTTTTCTCCCGCATAAAACGTTCTGCAATCTTCCACACGGAAACATCCCAAAACACCGCTTATCCAGGTGCCTGTGTCAAGATGAATTTTATAATAATCCGTCACCTTATCCCCGCTTGCCCCTTCACGCAGATAGCCCTTGATCCGAGGGGCGAAACCGAGATTGATCGTCGGGGTGTGTCCGAAAAATACGCACTTGCTATTTTGCGGAAGAACGTCCGGTTCCTTAAAATTGCGATCGTAGACGAGCTGCTCGGGGCTTGCATTTTTCGGGGGAAGAATATGTCCCTCTCCATCGAGCGCCACGCCTGCATGCACGCAGATATAATCGCTTGTTTCGTAATAATACCGAAGCGTTTCCATGCGGTCGACGGTATCCCAATCGAGCAGTTTGCCGTCGTCGGGAAAATAGGCTTGCAGTTTTTTCAGAATGCCGTCGAAGCCCTCGGGAAAATTTTGCATGAGCGCCCAATAATATTTAAGGAAAGCATATTCGTGATTGCCGCAGAGGAGCACGGCATTTTTCAGGGAAAAGAGAAGCTGCATAAGGCGGACGGAACTTCTGCCCTTTTCTATCATGTCCCCGCAGGAAACGAGCAGATCTCCGTCCGAAAACCCGACCTTTTCCAGTAGCCTGCAAAACAGCTCGTATTCACCATGGATATCCGAAAGAATATAAGTCATTGACAATGTAACCTGTTTATCGTCATCAGTCAAAAATGGGAAGGTAAAATAGAGGGATCATTAAGCCCGTTCACCCATTCATCCTTTGTTGCACTGCGTTGAGACAAACATTTCTTATTCAATTTCAAACCATTCCGTTGGCAAATCCAATCAAACCCAAACTCCGCGTTTTTGCTGTTGCAAATAAAGTATGCCGAGGAGAGTACCGATGCAGGAAGATTGCAAAATGCACCATCATCCAATGTAAAGCATTTAATATCGGAATCTGCCGAGCTGCCTGTTACACGAATGGCAAATTTCATAACATCCAAAAAGGCAATCTTATGGGTGGCGAGTCTTCCTTTGATAGCATTGATGATAGATACCGAGTTACCTTGATTGTGAGTTAATTCATCCTTTTTGACTACTAGGTCCGTTCCGAATGCAGCATCTATATACCCATAAATTCTATTACGCGGTGCAGTATAATAATAGCCCATCCCTGCCGCCGGCGTAATCGTCCCGACGATGATAATCTTTGTGTCCGGGGGAACATGATTCTGGTCATTATTTGGGTCATTATTTGGGTCATTGAGACTGTTTACCGCTTCAAAGTTGCTCGGCATGCTACTCAGAGCATCATTGAACTGTTGGTCACCATTCCACAAACACAGTAACGTCTCTTTGCTCGACCATACTTGTGCTCCCGGTTTTGTCCATTTTGACATATATTGCGACATAATTTATCTCCTTTTTGCGGGCTTCCCCGCTATTTTATTTTAGAATCATGATACCATGCGATCTGCACATTGTCAATAGGCAAATCCCAAAAAACGCCCATAAATCTTTTTTTCTGCGATCGCACAGGAAAGGCAGTCGGTGCGCATATCGTAAATTCCGCACTTTTCCGCCACGGTGGATAAGTTATAATTTTTTAGTCCGGGCAGTTTTTCTTTGGCAACCGTCCGCAAATCGAGCGTTTCCGTCTCGGGATAAGCAAGCCCGCATTCCTTCGCTTTTGCCTGTAAAAATTTTTCGTCGAAGTCGGCATTATAAAATACCACAAGACTTCCCTGCCAAAAACGGAAAAATTTTTCAAGCGCTTCGGAAAGACAGGGCACATCGACAAGATGATCGTTCGTCACGCCTGTGAGCTCTTCCACTTCGAAACGCAAAGCCTTTCGCGGCTTCACATACGTATGAAAATTCGCCAGCGTTTCGCCGTTCTCCGTCTTTGTCGCGCCCAACTCGATAATGTCATCCCACTTCTCGTTAAGCCCAGAAGTTTCAAGATCGATAAATACAATACTGTTCATACTCTCTTCCTCTCCGTTCATACACCCTTTCTCTCCAAAATGCGGACAGCCTTCCCCGCAAGCTCCTCGGTAAGTCCCCTTTTCAGCTCGGTTTTCACAAAATAATCGGTGAGACCGCAACCGTCGTAATCGAATTGCAGATCGTCCAGAATCACAAAGCTCTCCCACGCTCTTGCATTGAGATATTCGACGATTCCCTCTCCGCGCGAAAGAAATCGTTTTTCATCGTCGTAATCGGGCGTTTTATCGGCAATAACAAGCCCCGCCGTCCGAAGTTTTTTGTCGAGATAGTCCGCAAGCCCGTCCTGCATGTATTTTTCGGGCGGCTTTTTCCAAAATTTCTTCCATGTGGAATGCAGAATAATCACGGCGCCCGTCTGCTCGATAATATTTTTGAGAATGCGCACTTTTGCGTCGTCAATGCCGATATACGGACCGCAGTGCGCCCGCGTGGACGGAGTATTGAGAACCCCATCCACGTCTAAAAAAAGATATTTCATGACTACCTCGGACGGTTTCCCTTCAAATTTCGCATAATATATCCCTAATTGGGATATATTTATTATACCATGATGGTATAATAAAATCAATTGATATGACGTTATTTTTTTTGAAATAATCCAAAAAAAATCATGAAACGCTTGAAGGAACTGAGAGTACAGCGAGGAATCTCGCAAGTCAGACTTGCGATGGAGCTTTCTCTCAATCAGAACAGCATTTCCCGCTATGAGACGGGCGAACGGGAAGCCGACCATAAGACACTGGTCGCAATTGCCGATTATTTCGGCGTATCCGTCGACTATCTTTTGGAGCGCACCGATAACCCGAAACCTCCCGAATGAAACGCCTTCAGGCCGCCTGCTTTTTGCAGGCGGCTTTTATAGCGCGCACATCACTGCCGCAGAGCGTCTTCTTTTCGTAAAGCGCGGCGGCGAGCTTTTCCAAAAATTCCCGATTTTCGACGAGAAGCTTCTTTGCGTGCATATAATAGCGTTCAAGCTCGGCAGATACGATAATATCCGTGCGGTCCGTCAACTGCTCCCCCGCGTCCTCGGTGCAGTACTTCTCAATCCCGTAGGCGGCATAGCGGGTGACGATTCTGCAAATAATATCATAGGCGCGACGCATATCACTCATTGCGCCCGTATCCACTTCCCCATAGACGATTTCAATCGCGGCGCGTCCGCCGAGCAGCGAAAGAACGCGGTTTTCCATGCAGTCCATTCGGGTAAAATAATCGGGAGACTGGGAAAGAGAAGCCATACCTCCCGTTCTGCTTTCATGTATGCGGACGGAAATAAGGTTGACGCTGCCCTTTTCGAGCACTTCCGCGATCACGGCATGCCCCGCCTCATGACAGGCAATCCGCCTTCTTGCATCATCGGAATAATCGTTTTCCCCTTCCGGAGCTTCGAAAATAACGCGCATACACGCTTGAATGATATCTTCCTTCCCGATTTTATCCTTTCCCGCAAATCCCGCATAAATTCCCGCCTCGTTGATAACGGTTTCGAGGTCCGCACAGGATTTCCCCGCAAGAATCTCCGCGATTTCCCCCACATCAAACTCCGCCACAAACTTTTTTTGCGAAAGATAGTGGGCCAAAATCGCTTTGGCGTCCTTCCCGCGCGGAACTTCGACTTCGATTGTCCTGTCGAATCTGCCCGAACGCAAAAGAGAATCGGGCAAACTGCGGATATCGTTTGCCGTGGCGACTACAAAGACGTTACTTCCCTTTACCCCGTCAATACACGACTGCACGGTGACATATTCTTCGGAATTTACATGCCGTTCGTCGTTGTTGGCAAATTTATCGAGATCATCCAGAAAGACGACGGAGGGCGTATGGTTTTTTGCCTCTTCGAAAATCCGTTTGATTTCATTGATAAAATCACCGTCCGGTTTGCTCTTGCGGCAAAGAAACGTCTGCCTACCGAGCGCGTTCAGCAGACAATTTGCCATCGTGGTCTTTCCGACGCCCGGGGCGCCGTAGAGGAGCAGTCCCGCGGGCATTGTCACGCCGAGTCTTTCATATTTTTCTCTGTTTTTAAGCACATCGCACAGCCGTTCGAGCTCATTCTTGATGCCTGCATAACCAATTACACTGTTAAATTCTTTCATATCAACACCTCTCTTTATTTTTTTTTCGAATAAAAAAAGCACAAAGCGATTGGCGCAATCGTTTTGTGCGGACATTATATCATATCCGACCGTAAAAATTCAAATATACTTCGTCCCAATTTTGGGACATTTCGATTTTTTATTTTTGATTTCCACGATTCAGGTATTGCATAGCCCAAAATTCCATTGCCATAGGGCCGGAACGCACGGTAGCCTTCAACCCCGCCTGATACGAATTATATCATGAAACCGCAAAAAAATCAAGAACAAAAATTCTTCTTTCATGCTTTTTCGGGCTTGTTTTTCGCACAAGCGTACATGATTGCGTTGTACGCCTTTCGCGCGTCCCCGAAGCCGAGCGGCATACACTTGCTGCCGACTTTTTTTATAAGGACGCAGTCTCCGTAAATCGGAGTAAGCTCCCCTTTTTTCGCAAGCCATTCGCCGACAAGCGTATTGAGAGCTGCGCCGTCTCCCGCTTCCGCATCATAAGCGATGCAAAAACCGTTACCCGTTTTATTTAATGCTTTTACGGTCGGCTTGTTCGGAAATTTCTCTTTAAGATAAGTTTCGGCATCGCATACATTCTCCCATTCGAAACCGCCATCCGTGCGGACGACAATCGCTTTCCCCGATGACTTCTTCCTCTCCCCGATCGCTTGAATCGTCTTTCCGATGTCGCCGTCGGAAAGATACGTAAACCGATCGCCGGATTTCTTGACTATGACGGCTTCCCCATAAATAAATTCAAACTTTCCGCTCCCCGCCGGAAAACCGGCAAGCAAATTGGGTTTATCGTATTTTTCTTCGAAAGGCTTGCCGTCATACACAAGATACAGATGATCGCTCGGATCGCCGTAAGGGATTTCCTTCGGTTCATCGATACTTTCCAAATGGAAAAAATCGTCGATATCGTGCGCTTTGGCAACTTCACAGGCGCCACTCGGATGAAGAACAAGCACATCCCCCATTTCCCGTCTCTTCCTTTCCAGAACGGCAACCATTTTATTTGTCTCATCTTCATTAAGCGGCACGTCGATATACTCGTTCTCGTCGTATGCCACAACCAGCACATCATTCCAAAACGGAACAAATCCGAATTCCTTTTTATCGAAGATCGCGCTTGCGAGAGCATTGGGCCCGTCATCGCCCATGTAGTCCCCATCTTCATAGAGCAAATAAATATTCCCTTCATAATTATCTTCATTCGAAAAACTAAACATCCGATGTATAAGGTTTCGGATGTCATCGAAACCGTCTACCCGAATGATCTCATAAGTGCCGTTTGTGCGAATAATGATTACGTTTCCCATTTCTTTATCCTCCGACTTGATTTTACCACTTTTCATGTACCGAAAATGTCTCAAACAAGATTAAATTCCAAAATTTTTCCTTCCTCTGATACGGTTTTTCAGCGCGCAACGGGAAAACGGGAGATTTTCATTCCGATTCCCCGTTGCGTGCCGTCGATATCTTCCACGCCAAGCTTGCGCGTTTCGTTTGTGCTTTCCGTGGCTCTATGGTACCATATCGGCACGGCAAAACCCGACTAAAATGAGGGGCGATTTTCGAAAAATTTCTATAAAAATTTCATGCGTCCCGAATTTGGGACGCATGGCCGAGGAAATCTTTTTAGTTATATTTCTTGGTTGCCTTTTCGAGATTCTCTTTGATTTTCTCGCGTAAGGCGGGCGGGGAAAGAATTTCCATAAAATTGAGATATTGCATCGCCCAAAACTCCATCGCCATGAGGCTCGTTAGCACGCTCGCCTTCAATTTGCCGTCCGTTCTTTCAAAGCGAACGTCTTTCCCGAACCAATCGACAATTTGATCGACAATTTTCTCATCGGCATAAAATTCCACCCACTGAGGTTTATCGGTGTACATATAGGGAAGCGCCGTCGCGATCTCTTTATAGTCGATCCCGTTTTCATAGCCCTCGATGGATTTGAGCGGCGTGGCATTTTCATAGACCAACCCAATGTCCGTGATGCGGTCGAGGCGGTAGAAGGTAAGGTTCTTCCACTTCTCATCGTGCGCCATCAAGTAATAGCGTTGGTTGCGCAAGATGAGCTGATAGGGCGTGACGCGATGGTCTTTGGCCTTGTGAAGTTTTCCGTCCGTGCCGTATTTATTATAGGTGAATGTGAGCTGTCGACCCAATTCTATTGCCTCATCTGCGACGGTGATGTTGTAGAAGAGCGCGCCGTTCTCCGACTTGCTCCATTGGTCGACGGAGTAGATATTTTTTACATGGGAACGGAAATAGACGTTCGAGAGATTGCAGAGCTTTTCGATGAGTTCTTTGGAATGTTTTTCCGTGATATGGCGGCTTGCGAGCACGCCGTCGATGAGAAGGCGCAGCTCGGAATCGTCGAACTCGCGCGCGACAAGATAGCTCCCATGCTTGGAAGAGGCAATATCGTAGCCTGCCTCCTTGAGCAGAGAGAGATTGCGCCCGACCGCCTTGCGCTCGATCTCGATCCCGTAGTCGCGGGAAAGACGGCTGAGAATATCCTCTTGAAAGAGAGGATGCTCCGCGTCGCTGTACTTTTCCAAAATTTGCAAAATGCGCAACAGCGCCAATTTTTTCGGTTCAAGGGAGTTCATGAGAGTTATACCTGCATTTATTACGACAGCAACACTGTCCACACTTGAGGGTCTCGCTGCATATCTCTACACCACCATCTGCGCAATAGTTCCAAATTAAAGCATCGATAACCGTTAAAGAATATCCTGTACTTTTCTTTAATTCTTCTGCTTGCGCTATAACTTCTCTCTCGGAGGCGATGTTTTTCTCGCTCATTCCCATTCGCGCCTTTCCTAAAAACCGCCGCAAGTGAACATCTGGCTTTACTCCTTCAATTCCGACATTTCGTATGTATTCCCATGCCAATGCAGGGCCTACACACTTGAGCTTATATTGTTTATGAGCCGCGCTGAGGCTTTTTACAATATTATTGGGGACATCAGATGTAATGAAATTATCTATGTTTCCAAACTTTTCCTCAATTAGCCTCAACGTCTTAATGTTCTCTTGAAGAGCGTTCATCTGCGCCGCAATTTGACGATTACCCGCTTTGATTTTAACGAGTTCATTGCAAAAATACTCACCGGAATGTGCCTGAATTTTATCTGAATCATAACCGAAAAAGATTTCATCGATCAAATGCAATTTCGGTTTAATACTATCCCAACGGCGTTGATTGGAAAGCAAAGAATATATCAAACCGCGAATGTGGTCTTCGAAAGAAAATTGCTTTCCGTTCTTTCTCTGTATGACGTACTTTTCTACGTTCGCTTGATCAAATTTACCGTTTTTTTCCAAAAACTGTTTGATTTCACTTAAATAGTGCATCTTTCCTTTCCTCCCTAAATCACTTCTTTTAATTTCTCATAAACCTTCACCATGGCGAATGTATCGAGTTCACAGTATTTCAATAAATTGTGCTCGGCGCGTTCGCGCTCCTCTTTCCCCATATCTTTTAATTTCGGAAACAGTTCCATCGCCTCGCTGCCGTTGTGCACGCCTTCGAGGTTGTGATAATCGAGGCTCGGATCATCGGGGAACAGCGCAGGAAGCACGCTCTTGATAGAAAACGACCCACCCATGTCACGGGTATAGTAGCAGCCCTTTTGGAAGGGATCGAGAAGGTCTTGCATGTTATCGCGAATTTTGAGAAGGTGCGCGGCAAGGTCGGGGAAAGCCTCGGCAAGCTCTTTTAAGCGCGAACATTCAAATGTTTTGTTATAGGCAAGTACACAGACATTCGTAGGGATATCGTAGACAAGCCGCTTGGCAAGCGCTCTTCGCGGGTCTTCCTCCGAACGCCCCAAAAATTCGCGATGTTCAAGCTCGCCGCTCTCGCGCAAAATATGCAAAGAATATTGTACGGGGATCTGCTGATAGGGCCGTGTTCCGATATAGCGGGGAATGACGGGCTGTACCGTCTCGAAGTCGAGAAAATAGAGCGGATAGGAGAGCGTTTTTAGGAATTCCCCGATCCCCTCTCTGTCGATATATGCCTCCTTTGTCTCGAGAGCAAACTCGACTTGGCGGCGGCGGATATCGTTTTTGAGCGCCGTTCCGTCGCGCAGGACCTCCTCGAAGGAACGCACGCCCTTTCGATATAATGCAAGCTGTTTTTTATAGGACAGACGGTAGAGATGAAACACCGACGGCGTAGGCAAGTCCTTCGTGCAATATCCAAAAAAGGCGCAGGGGTAGGGGTCGTTACACGATTCGGAGAGATCAAAGTCGGGTTCGTCCTTGCAATTCATCACCTTTTCCGCCTCTTTGAGGTCGCCCTCGACCATGCCGATCTCCTGTTCCACAAGGGCCGTTACGTCGGTGATTTTGAAGAGCTTTTGCAAATCGAGCGTGCCGTCGAAGACATATTCGGAGTCGATGGTGACGATATGCACCCGCTTCACCTTCACACCGCACTGTTCGAGAACGTATTTCTGATAACAAGTGTCCACGATATAGACATAGTGGCCGGGCGATGTGCTGCTCTTCACTTCGTAAATATCGTAATCGTCGCCGTTCTTTTTCAAAATATCCACGGCACAGTAGAGGCCGAAATGGTCGAAGGATGCTTCGCAGACGACCTCCCGCCCCTCGGCAAGATACCGTTTTGTGAGTCGCTTCATCTCATTCAAATCGAGCGAACCGTCTTGTTTATACGAAGTGACTTCGACAAACTCGCCGAATAGCCCCATGGCGAGGTCTCCCACCTCGTTGCCTGCCGTAAAGCGCGCTTCGGTGGCGGCGTCGACGACATATTCCTCGGGCTTGTATTTTTTGAGCCACGGAATCTTGGGACATTGCTTGAAATCACAATATTTCGATTTGCTGAAAAAGAACATGCCTTCCTCCTTCGTGCACTGTTATTTTATCACGGTGCAGAGGGGAAGTCAAGAATGTGGCTCCTCGCCGCCTTGTTCTTCCGTCTGCTCGCCCAATCTGCGCAGATGTTTTACAACAACAGGCCAGATCACCGACTCCGCAACCCCCGCAATGACAGAAACGAGTCTTACGACATCACCGCAAACGGCAACGAGCTTTGCCGTCTCTTTTTGGGTGAGTGGTACTTCATCGTAGTCCTTATTGAACTTGACAACGAGCGCGTCGTCCCAAAAATAGTTCCCATATCGTCCTTCATGATTATCATACCGCTTTACATGCCCCAAAAATGTCTCAAAAGCATGCCTCAATACTCCCGCAACAAAAACCCAAGATAAAGCGGAATGGTGAGTATTTTATCTACCCTTCCGATATTGTATTGTCCGAGCTTGATAAGACCGTCGACATGGTATTTTTCGGGATGCGCAAGAATGGTTTTTGCGCTCTTTGTGTTGCCCGTTGAAGCTTTGACTTCCACGAGATAGCACCCGCCCTTGTACCTTGTGACGAAGTCGATTTCGAGCCCCGAATCTTTATGGTAGTAATACAATTTTCTGCCCATCTTCACGAAAATATCGGCAATCAAGTTCTCGAAAATCGCCCCCTTATAGCCGTAGAGATTGCCCTGCAAAATGTCGTACTGCGTGCCGTCCTCAAGCATGCTCACGAACAGCCCCGTGTCATTCATATAGACCTTGAAGATATCCTGCAACGCATTTCCGTCCAAAGGCAGCTCGGGCAATTCCAAATTATAGCAGCGTGAGACAATTCCCGCGTCCTCGATCCATTGCAAACTGCCCGCAAACATCGCCGCGGTCGCCCCCTTCTTCACCACGGAATATTGAAATTTCTTGTTCTCTTTGCTTAATTGCTTGGGGATAGATTGAAAGCACTCCCGAATGAGCGGCTTGTCCCTATCATCGGCATACTTCACCATATCGTCCTCGTAAGAGCGAATGATGTCGCGTTGAAGGGTCAGAACGGCGTTCATCTGCTTGGTATCTACGAACCTCTGCACGACTTCGGGCATCCCGCCGACAACCGTGTATTGCAGCATGAGCTCCTGCATTTTTTTGTGCAGAGCCTCGGGAACGGGCGTTCCGCTTTGCAAATAGCTTTTTAGTGTATTTATAACCTGTTCTCCGATCCCGTTCGCCCATAAAAATTCCTCAAAGTCGAGCGGTTTCATCTCGATGAGCGTTTCCGAACCGACGGGAACGGACTTCGGCTGCTTACCGTACCCCTTGACGCCGAGCAACGAACCCGTACCGATGACATCGAATCTGCCGTCCTCCTTGAAAAACTTCAACGCCGTTCTCGCCTCGGGGCAGTCTTGTATCTCGTCGAGAATGATGATCGTTTCATGCGGCACGAAAACCGCCTCGTTTCCGAGAAGCGCGGACATCATGATGATGAGATCGTCCACTTCCAGCGAGCCGTTAAAAATGGAAATATAATTTGGATTTTTCAGGAAGTTGAGATACACGACGTGCTTGTAATTTTCTTCCGCGAACGCCCTGACGGAAAACGTCTTCCCGCACTGCCTTTGCCCCTTGATGATGAGCGGACTTTTATGGGGCGCATTTTTCCAATCTCTGAGTACACTTTCAATCTTTCTTTTTAACATAAACCGCCTCCCGAACTCTTATCAAAATCTATTATATCACAATTAAAAAACTTTTTCAAGGGAGTTTTATGGAAAAATTAAAACTTTTTTAAGCGAGTTTTGTCGCAAAATCGATTTTTTTCGAGCCACTCTGCCGCAACTGTGTATGAGGCATAACATAGCGCGCAAAGAAAAACGAGGCGAAATGCTTGATTCCACCCCGCTTAATATTCTATTCAATCATCCAAATGAAGCGCTCGTTTAATGGACGTCTGTATGTACGGTAGATTTGCTCGTGCCGAGCGCTTCGGCGCAGGCACGTACCGTGCAGCCCGTTTTCACGATATATTCCCCACATTTTACGGCTCTTCTCTCAATTTCTTTCCACACAAAACCGCTCCCTTTCGACAAAAACTACTCTATCCTATGTCGAATAAGGGGGAAATATCACAGATCGATCAAAGCAGAAACTTCCGCCCTTTGCGCGGGTTTTTCGGGAATCCGCAAAACCGGGTGTTCGGAATACACCTTTCCGGACCACAGCAATAAAGACGGCGGGATCCTCCCGCCGTCTTTATTGCCCCTGAGATGCGCCGAATGGTAACGTAAAAACGTTTTTCTTAACGAAAACGTTTATTTATATAAATTCATTATGGCTTGCTTTTGCCCTTCCGATAATGTCTTCAAAAAACACAGGACCTTGCGATCGGAGGCATACTCGGCAATGTCGTGCGAAAAAAATTCTTCCGGGTCCGAATTGCACGCGTCCAATATATCCATTAAAGCCGAAAGCGACGGCTCGAAATTGCGCTTATTCTCCAAAAGATGAATGTAGCTCGGATTTTTGCCGATTGCAAGGCTGAGCTTTCTTGCGGACAAGTGCGCCCTGACCCGGATAAAACTTATTCTGTTGATTATTTCATCGAGATCCATATTAAAAGTATAGCCCATTTTATCCGAAGAATATACATATGTCACATTCCAATATTATTTATATTAAAATATTTTATCGAGTGTCACTCGAAATTGTTTGACAAATATGTTCTAATACACTATAATTGCAGTCGAAGGAGGGAATTTATATGGATACTCCCGTACAACAAAACGCCGCGGGATTTATTGTCGGTTATTGTGGCAATTGTAAAAAGCCGATCGCGCAAAACGAGAAATACGAGGTCGTGACGGGGGTGCACGGCGGGATCCAAAAAATATTGTGCAAGGATTGTTACGCCGAAAGGCAAAAGAGACAGACCGCCGAGCAATACCGCAAGAGGGCGTCGGCTTTCCGCAAGAGCATGATTTGGGCGGGCATAGCCGCCGCATTGATTACCGTTATCAGCGTAGTATTGGCAATTGTATTAAAAAGGCCCGTCTTCCTTGCCGGACTCGCCGTTGCCGCGGGAATGTTTATGTTCATCTCACAATGCTTCTGGACCAGCTATTCGCTTGATCTTTTGCTCTTTTTTTGCAAATCGTTTCATCTCCCGGGGCTTATCTTTTCACTCGATTTAGACGGTATCATATGGCTCGTCACCGTTAAGCTTGTCGGCTCGGTTTTGTGCGCCCTGCTTTCGGCGGCGGTATTTTGCGCGGGGCTTGCGGTTTGCATGGTGGTTGCCTTTTTCACGTTTCCGTTTTGTCTGACAAGGGAAACGAGGGAGCTGAAACGGCTGAAAAACGTCGTAGAACAAAATTCACAATAAAATAAGAAACAAAAAAAAGGAGAAACTTATGAAAAAAACATTCGGATTGATTCTTTCGGTAGCCATGCTGAGTCTTGCGCTTGCTTCGTGCGGGGGGAACGCCGCCGATCCCACGCCTCCCTCTTCCGATCCCACGCCTTCCCCCGCTCCGTCCGAACAGTTGCCCGATCCCGCCGCGGTTGTGGCGGCTATCGAAAACGCGGATAAAAAGACGGAACAAAATTACGACTTTACATTGGTGCTTTCGGCCGATATCGGCGCAGAACAACTCGGTTTTGCGAATGTTGATGCCATTTATACGTGCAATTACCGATACAACCGTGATACGGGCGAACTCAGCTTCAAGCGCACGACGAGCGGCGATTTACTGTACGATTCCACCGAATACATTTACTCGTCGGGTGATTCGCGCGTAACCGTAAAAATGAACGGCGAAAACGAAGTAAAAAAAGCCGCCGTCAGCAGTAAAGACGACGAACTGCATCTGTTGAACATTCCGTTTTCAAAGCTCGTTTCGTCGCTGGAAGAAAATGAAATAAGCAATATTGCGAAGGCGGAAAACGGCGGTTATTCGGCAAAAATCAAGTTCTCTCCGGACAATGCGGTTTTATCCGAAATTTTCGGACTGATCGGCAAAATGGACACAATCATAAACCTGAAAGGCGTGAAATTCACCAATCCCGTTTCGGGCCTCGATTTCGGTTTTTCCGTTTCGGACGATATACTTACCGCATATTCGATTGAGGCTTCGCTTTCCATTCCCATAAAAGGCGCGAAAGTTCAATTCACTCTTTCCTATGAACAAAAGGCAAACGGCTCGGCAATCGTTATACCTTCAATCGATGAACTTATTACAGACAAAACGGAAATAGGCAACGAACTGGAAACTATAAATTCCGCGCTCGGTTCCGTCAAAAACGAGACCGCATATTCGCTCGATCTCGAGGCCGTAAACGAAATGGATCCGGGCTGGACCGTCACTGCCACCCGGGATACGTATTCGTCGCGTCTTTACAAAAACACGGCGGAAGACGGTTCCATTCATTTCAATAATTCCTACGAATACCATACCCATCACGAAGAGGACGGCAAAGAATCGTACAAATTCACTTACGGCAATATCGAGGACGGAACAACTTACAAAATATCCCGCAAGGGAAGCAATACATCCGAACAGGTAACCGACGTAACCGCAGATACCCGGTTTGAATTTATGACGAAACTGTTCCGGCTTACCGCTTCCGAGGCGGACTGTATACGAAAGGTAACAGAGGGAGAAAAGACGACATACACCGTGTATCTCGGCGATAACGCCGTCATCGGGCGCTCCGAAGGCATTATCGGCATACTCAACGGCGAGCCCATCGAAGGAGTTGTGGCTGTGGAAAATTATTTCAACGAAGAGGAGTATACGATAAAGGACGCCGCGCTTACCGTGGTTATGGAATCGGACAAAATTTCATCCATGGAGCTGGATACGGAAATCAAGTACAACCCCACCGACGGCGAATACACGGACCGCAATGTTACGCTGAACAACATGCTGACACTCAAAATAAACGAGGAACTCGAAAAAGCCAAAGATTATAAGGCTCCCTCGAAAGCGGACGGCATTTTTGAAAATCTGGAATACATTTTATAAAACAAATCGCCGGTATTCCGTTCTCACGGATGGCACAAATGAAAATTATCGCAATTTCAAATAAGCGGTTCGGCACTTAAGCCGGACCGCTTATTTATAAATTCTCTGCCGGACAGCGCAGTCGCTGCGCGCGGATGATTTATTTCTGCCGGACAAGCTCCAGAATTTGCCCTATTGCCTCGTCAACGTCGTCGCCTACCGCGACCTCCGTATCGCAAATTTCGCTGTTGCGGTATTCGAAATCCAAAGACATGATGCGCCTCGTCTTATCGTCGAGGTCAATGTCACGGCTGATAATGCTTTTGATTGCCGCCGCCCTGTCCCTGCGGATAAAGACGAGCATGGCCTTGTCTCTGTACAGATTTTTGAGTGTAATCGCGCCGCAAATATCAATGGGAATAACGGCGACATGTTTGCGCCCGATAATGCCGTCGATGTCTTTTTCGGACGTGCCGAAGTGGTAGCCGCTGTAAACCGTCGTCTCGAAATAGTGCCCCGCGCGCAACTCTTCGAGAAACTGTTTTTCATGGATGAACCGGTAAGCCCCCTCCTCCTCCGTGGATCTGCGGGGGCGGGTCGTGGAAGTCAGGGGCTTTTCGAACCCCTCCGTCTTGGTAAGCCCGTTTGCAATCTCCGTCTTTAAAGACCCCGAGGGCCCCACAAGGCATAACACACCGCCGCCGCCGAGCTTGGGAAAGGCTTCGGAAAAGGAATTGCGGACCATCTCGCAGAAATGGAGAAAATCATCGTAGCTATTGACGGAAAGGAGCCCCGAAAGGCCCGAATTCCACGGCTTGCGGAAGAGGACGGGATAGGCGGCGCGGGAGCTCGAGATGTTATGGGCTCCGTCGTCAAGCATGATGTCAAGCGAAATGACGTCCTTTCTCGTGCCCATCATAATGTTCTGCGCGGGAATTTCGGGGAAATCCCGCAAGAGCCGTTCCGCCCTCGCGCTCATGACGCAGGCGGGCACGGCTGTAATAAAGAATACGTCCCCTATTTCGGAAAGTTTTTTGACGAATTCCTGCGCACCGGGCGTAATGGGCTGCGTCCGCACAAATTCCGGGTCCGAATAGAGCGCAACGCGCTCATCGCCGTGGCGCTCGGCGCCGCCCCACGTCTTGATGTCCTCGATTTTGATGGGCTCCTCGTCGGGATGGCGGCGATTGATGATGTCCACCGCGTAAGAATTGCATTCATAGAGCGTATCGTCCACATCGAGGCCGATCCGTATTCTGTATTTTCTCATAACTTCCCCCTGAAATAATCCCGATATTTTATTATACTTCAAAACTTTCCATTTGTCAAGTGCGGTCCCGAAACGTTGACAAAATTATGGGAATATGATATAATCCGATTGCAATCTGTTCAGGGAGATTTCTATGTTCGAAGAAGCATACCGGCTCATCAAAAATTACGACACCATAATTATCCACCGCCATACGCATCCCGACGGAGACGCTATGGGAAGCCAGATCGGGCTCTTCTATCTTATCAAAGATAATTTTCCCGAAAAAAAAGTCTATATGGTCGGCGATGCCGCAACACGCCTCCCCTTTATCGATATCCCGATGGACGAAATTCCGGACGATACGTACGCCCGCGCCCTTGCGGTCGTCCTCGACTGCGGTTCTTCCCGCCTCATCTGCGACGGGAGATACAAGACCGCCGAAAAAACCCTCCGCTTCGACCATCACATTTACTGCGAAAAGATTTGCGACGTCGATATTGTGGAAAGTTCCTGCGAGAGCGCATGCGGCCTCGTGGCGTGGTTTGCAAGGGAAACGGGGCTGAAACTTTCCGTCAACTCCGCCACCTATCTCTATATGGGTATGGTGACGGACAGCGGCAGGTTCGTGTTCGATTCCGTCTCCCCGCGCACCTTCGAACTTGCGGCTTTCCTCCTCTCCCAGCCCATCGACCTCAATACCCTTTACTACAATCTCTACGCCGAAGATTTCTCCAAAATCATCGAGGATGCGGACAACATGCACAGAATCAGATTTACAAAGAACAATGTCGCCTACATCTATACGACGATGGCGGAACTTCCGAAGAACAGCGACGCGGCGCCCGTGGTCTCCTCGGGTATGGTCGGGCTCATGCATGACATCAAGGGCGTTTTCATTTGGGTAAACTTTACCGAGGCCGAAGACGGCGTACATGCCGAACTTCGCTCCAACCGCTACAATATCAACCCCATTGCCGTGAAATACGGCGGTGGCGGACATAAACGGGCAAGCGGATGCATCGTCCCGGACAGGGAAACCGCCATGAAACTATTGGACGATCTGAATACGCTCGCGGGAGAAACGGCATGAACGAACAGATAAAGCTAAGGATACTCGAAAAAATCGAAGAGTACGATACGGTCATACTCTCCCGCCATATCCGCCCCGACGGCGACGCGGTGGGCTCGACGAAGGGCTTTGCGCACATCCTGCGCGATACCTATCCCGAAAAAAATATTTATCTCACCGACGACGACTTTTCCGACTATCTCGCCTTCTGCGGCGGGGAGGATACCGTTCCCGAAGCGTCGTATGAAAATGCCCTCCTTATCGTCATCGATACGGGCACGCGGGCGCGCATATCCAACCGCAACTACCGTTTGGCGAAAGAGATCATCAAGATCGATCACCATATCGAGGCAGACCCATACGGAGATATAAATTGGGTGGAAGACTTCCGCTCTTCGGCGTGCGAGATGATCGCCGATTTCTGCGTGACTTTCAAAGACCGTCTCAAAATCTCCGCGCAGGCGGCGACGTTCATCTATATGGGCATGGTGACGGACAGCGGCAGATTCCGCTTCGAGGGCGTCACGGGGGAAACCATGCGGCTCGCGGGCGCAATGCTCGACTACGGCGTCGGCTACGAGACCCTCTTCGCCAATCTCTACACGGAAGACATCCGTAAACTGCGGCTTAAATCCTATGTTTACGGCCATATCCGGCTCACGGAAAACGGCGTGGCGTATATATACATGGAAAAAGCCGTACAGGAACGCTTCGGGCTCACGTTCGAAGAGGCGAGCGACGTCGTCGGCGAACTCTCGAAAATCAAGGGCAGTCTCATCTGGGCGGCGTTTATCGACAATCCCGACGGTACCATCCGCGTCAGGCTCCGTTCGAGATTCCTCGGCATCAACGGCCTCGCAG
The DNA here is from genome assembly GCA_964612545.1 of uncultured Clostridia bacterium. GTDB lineage: Bacteria > Bacillota > Clostridia > Christensenellales > Borkfalkiaceae > Gallimonas. The sequence continues at coordinate 23,506 of CAZTBU010000026.1, forward strand.
TCAAATACCACGGCGGCGGGCACAACATGGCCGCCGGCGCGACGGTGTATTCCGCGGAAGAAATGCGGGAATGCATCCGTGACGCAGACAAACTTCTCGGCGAATACAAATCCTCACACGGGGGGTGGCTATGAAAATACTTTTGACAAACGACGACGGAATCGGGGCGGAAGGGCTTCGTCTTCTCGTCGGATGGGCAAAGACGATCGGCGAAGTCACCGTGTTCGCCCCCAAATTCCAACAGAGCGCAAAGAGCCACTCCATCCAAATTCATGAACCCTACGAGGTGAAACAAACCGGCTTATTCGGCGATACTGAGGCGTGGAGCGTCGATTCCACGCCCGCGGATTGCGTGCGCGTTGCCATTCTCGGCATGAAAAAAAAGTTTGACCTCGTCCTGTCCGGCATTAACTGCGGGCCGAACCTCGGCGGCGACATCCATTACTCGGGCACCGTCGGCGCTTGCTTCGAGGCGGCGAGTTCGGGCGTGCGCTCCATAGCCTTTTCCGCCGCTTTCAACTCCTTCGGCAACGCCGTGAAAAACATCGGCAGGGTGTACGATACAATCATCGCGAAGAGGGTTTTCGAACATGCGGAGATCGTGAATGTCAACTTTCCCGATGAAGGAGACGAGATTTTACTTACCCGCATGGGCCCCGCGATTTATACGGATGAATTCGAGTTTCAGCCCGACGGATACATACGGCCGAAACTGAAGTGTCTGTATGAAGGGACGAGGAATCTGGAGTTCGATACGGACGCTACAATGACGGGGCACATATCCGTGACCCCTCTCCGTTACGACCTGACCGATAATTCCGCTTTGGAAATGATAAAAAAGAAGGCGGTATAATGTGACCCTTCGGCTATTCTGAATCGTCATGGTGAGCGAAGTCGAACCATCACATTGTTATCCGTCATGTGAGCGAAGTCGAACCATCACCGCAATATTCGTCATGGTGAGCGAAGTCGAACCATCACCTTATTATGCGGTGACCCTTCGGCGGGCTACTTCGCCCTACGGGCTCGTGCCGCCCTTAGTCGGCGAAAGAACGTGCGGGCGGGGCAGGGTGACGATTTTTTTATGGTGACCCTTCGGCCGTTCCGAATCACGTCATGGTGAGCTTGCCGAACCATGACGGCGTTCCTAATCACGTCATGGTGAGCGAAGCCGAACCATCACCGCAGAATAAGGTGACCCTTCGGCTACGCTCAGGGTGACGAATTAGAATGCCCGCCGTTCTAATCACGTCATGGTGAGCGAAGTCGAACCATCACCACAGAATGTGGTGACCCTTCGGCAAGCTCAGGGTGACGGATTAGAACGGCAGGGTGACGAGATTGGAATAAGGTGACCCTTCGGCCGTTCCGAATCACGTCATGGTGAGCGAAGTCGAACCATCACCGCAGAATAATAAGGTGACCCTTCGGCAAGCTCAGGGTGACGGATTGGAATGTGGTGACCCTTCGGCGGGCTCAGGGTGACGGATTGGGACGGCAGTGTGACGATTTTTTTATGGTGACCCTTCGGCAAGCTCAGGGTGACGGATTGGAATGTGGTGACCCTTCGGCCGTTC
>CAZTBU010000027.1:0-23529 GCA_964612545.1 uncultured Clostridia bacterium
GAGCGACGCTCCCTTCGAGGGCACGTTCGACGGCGAAGGGCATACGATTTCCAACCTCACGGTGCAAGGCGCAAGCGCGGGCCTGTTCGGCGTGACGGAAAATGCGACGATTCAGAACGTGACGCTTGCAGGTGCGACTGTTACCGCGGAGGAAGGCGGCAACGCGGGCATTCTCGTGGCCGAGGCAAAGGGCAATCTCACGCTCTCCGGCATTAAAGTGGGAGGCAACAGCTCCGTCAGGAAGGCGGAAGGCGTAAACGAGGCCAACATGGGCGCGCTCGTGGGCAAACACGAGGCGGGCGATGGCGGCAAAGTCACCGTTGAGGATATTAACGTGCAGGTGGAGGAGGCGGATACCGAACTCGGGGAGAAAGACACGCACAACCACCCGCTGGTCGGTTCGGGCAACGAGCCCGAATACAAGGGCACAAATGAGCTCGACTTCGAGCCCTCGGAAGGCTTTATAGAGAAGACGCTGAAAGAAGAGAATCAAGACACCGTGACGTGGTATGAAATTTCCAGCGCAAACGGGCTTACATACTTTGCAAAGACGGTCAACGGCGACGATACACTCGAAGCAAAGACCTATGAAAACCTTACCGTAACGCTTACGGAGAATATCGACCTTAAAGGTATAGAATGGACGCCCATCGGAACGAAAGACCATTCCTTCCAAGGCACCTTCGACGGGCAGAACAAGACAATTTCCAATCTGAAGATCGGCGCCGACGATAGCGGCGATAATAATTATAAGGGATTTTTCGGAAAGGTGGCCGGCGCAACCATCCAGAATCTGAAGTTCAGCGGAACCGTAACGATCGACGGTAGCTCGTATGTCGCAGTTGTTGCGGGTCACGGCAGTGCAACAGTGAAAAACATTACGACAGTGAAGAACATTACGACAGTGAAGAACATTACGGTTGACGTCGATGAAAGCAGTTATGTATCTGGTGGGGAATACGGGGGGGACGTCGGCACAATCATCGGTCACTCGACCGATTGCACGGTCGAAGACGTTACGAGCAATATCGCCGTAAAGGGGATGTTCAGGATCGGCGGCATTGTCGGCCTGTCGAGTGGTGATACAATTACAAGGGCGGCCTATACGGGGACTTTGACGGCGGGTGGCTATACAAACGGCGGTATTGTCGGCGCGTTGGCAGGCGACACCACTACTACTATTGAAAATTGCAAATTCGAGGGCAGGTTAAGCGTAAGCGGTACCTATCATCTCGGCGCGGGCACTTTATACGGTTTGGCCGGCTTAAAAACGAATGGAACGGGAACGGTCAAATCCACAACGATGCACGCTACGCTTGCGGACGGACTTATCTTTGATGCCAAATGGGATGAAACGGGGAGCGTTAAAAATCCGACGGCGGAGGTCTCCGGTGCCGCCGGGCTCAGGACGTTGCAGAATAGTATCAACTGGGGTACCAAGGAAGACTCAGAGGCAGACGCAAGCCTTACCGTAAAACTCGTTAACGATATCGACCTTAACGGTGAAGAGTGGACGCCGATCGGAACGGCCGATTATCCCTTCAAGGGCACCTTCGACGGGCAGGGAAATACAATCAGTAATCTTATGATCAAAGCCACGAAAGACTGTGCAGGTTTATTCGGACAGGCGGAAACGGGAGCGGAGCTTGCCAATTTGAACATCCGAAATGCAAAGATCGAGGTTAATAATACCGAAGTCACGGAAAAAGTCGGGATTCTTGTCGGAAGCCTTTCATCCGATAATGGCAAAATTTCCAATATCAAAGTATATCAAGCAGTGATTTCGGGAACAGCCGTAAAGTATGCAGGCGGGATCGCCGGGTATGCTTCTTGCCCGATTTCCGATTGCTATGCAGAGCTTACAGTATCCAATTCCGGTTCTGTGCAGGTTGGCGGCATTGCCGGGCTGGCGTGGAGAGATATCACGGATTGTTACACCGTAGTAGATTTTTCAGGCGGTTCAACGATGGGCGGAATTGTTGGGTATATCCCCGGCGACGTCAGTTATGGAATGAGTATTACAAATTGCTATGTGACCGGAAATGTTGATGGAACATTGTCCGAGGATGGGCAAAAAGGATGCGGCGGTATTGTGGGAGCCGCCTGGTCATTGCGTGAGTACCTGCGGTTCGAAAATTGCTTCTTTGACGGGACACTCGGTGAAAACTCGAATCCTATTTTGGGATATGGCTCCGGTGATAAAGGTACCGATGAAGTGATAAAAAAAGAGTATTTCATTGCTTGCAGTTGGAACAATAGTTTACCGGATAGCCAAGACATTTATGGGTATAAAGGCGATTTACAGGTGGAAGGACTTACCCGTAGTGAGGATTGTCCCTTTACCGAGGGCATGGACTATGAGGCGTTCCTCGGGAAACTCGCCACGCTCACCGCGTGATCGGGCGGGAAAATTTTGATCATTCCGAAAGACAATTGTCTTTTTTACCGCACCGAAAAAAGAGAGGCTTGCCTCTCTTTTTTCGTTACAAATCGGAATGGCACCTCCCCGGTCCCGCTCCGCCTGACGGCTCCTTTTCAAGGGGAAGCCGGGTATGTAAAAGTCCGACGGGTATTTTCCCGTCGGACCGAATTTTACTTTGTTAGCCGTTCTATCGCCTTTTCATAGATATTCAGGAGCAATTCCACGCGGCCGAGGGAGATATATTCGTCGGGACGGTGGATGACCGCCTCGTCGCCCGGCATGACGGGCCCGAACCCGACGCCGTTTTTGAGGGCCCTCGCATACGTCCCGCCGCCGATTGCAACGGGCTCCGCCTTTTCCCCCGTGCACTCCTCATAGACGGAGAGGAGCGTCTGCACGAGGGGACTGTTCTTGTCGTGGCAGAGGGGGGGCCGGTGGCTGACCGTCTCGTACTTTACGCCGAGGTAAGAGATTTTTTTATACACCCTTTCCACGGGAACCGTCGCCGGATAGCGGATGTCGCAGATGATCTGCAGTTCCTTTTTGCGGTATTTGATGAGATTGGGGGAGAAGGTCAGCCTTCCCGTCCCGTCTTCGAGCCCGGTAAGGCCGAATCTGTCGTTAAAGAGGCCGTCGATGATGGACGCAACCGTCTTGCTCTGACCGGAAAAGTAATTGAGCATGGGGCGCATGGCGTTGACGCCCTGTTCGGGAGTGGAGGCGTGCGCGCTCTTCCCCTTCGAGATGAGTTTTCTGTTATCGAACGTCAGCCCGCATGCGCTCGCCCGTTCCTCGTCCAGATAGTACGGAACGGCCGCGCAGGAATCGCACACCATGTTGGCGCCGGTGCCGCCTTCGAGAAAAGAGAAGGGGGCGTTTGCAAGGGGATAGTGCAACCTTACATGCAGAATGCCCTTTTCCGCATAGATGACGGGGAAGTCGGCATCGGGCGAAAAGCCCGTCTCGGGAAGCGTTGTAAAGCGCGTGTAATGCTCGATGCATTTCCAGCCGTTCTCTTCGTTACAGCCGACGATGAGTTTTACCGTTCTGTTCGGGACAAAGCCCCTGTCTTTGAGGGCCTTCATGGCATACAGGACGCAGAATGCAGGTCCCTTATCGTCCATTGCGCCGCGGCCCCAAATTTTCCCGTCCTCCACGATCCCGCCGAAGGGGGGCTTTGTCCAGCCGTCGCCCGCGGGGACGACGTCGAGGTGGCAGAGAATCGCAAAGGGTTCGCCTTTGCCGAACACCGCTTCCCCCGCAAAGCCGCCGTAATTGTGCGTCTCGAAGCCGAGATTTTCCGCAACAGAGAGAAAATGGCAGAGACAATCATAGGTGCCTTTCCCGAAGGGCATTTTTTTCGAACGGGGCGTAAGGGACGAATCGAAACGGATACTTTCGCAAATGGCGTCTACCGTTTCCCGAAAATAGTGAGCCATAAATTTCTCCTATATGGAATTAAGACATGTATTATATCATAGTGAAGCGGAATTGTCAAGCAAAGGAAGTCCCGAAAAAAAAGAAAAAAAATTTTCGAAACCTTTTGCAAACCCGTGCAGGATATGGTACAATAGATGAAGAGACGGTGCGGGAGGGCCACATGAAGGGAGAAAACAAAATAACCGACATATTGCTGCGCAAGAATTTTTTGGCGCGGCTTTCGAAGTGGCTCGTATTGTCCGTGATTACTCTCGTCGGAATCATTGTCATCGTGCGGTCCCGCGGCGGGATTTACGCGGGCTTTCCCGCATGGTATTTCGTGCTTCCCGCCGTCGTTTTGCTCATCGGCGAAAACGCCGTCAAGATGTGGGCGGTGAAGAAATACTCCCATAAAATTCCCTTCTACGTCCTCGACATTTTGCTCCTGCTCATCATCACGATCTTTACGGACGGAATGCTGATTTCCACTTTCTACATCGCCATTTTGTCCGAATTTTATATCGGGCAGGAATCCCTTTCGGGAAATATCGCAATGGGCGCGTCGAGCATCGTCACATTTATCGTTACGCTTATCGTTTCGGGCTATTTCCGCGGCGGCGGGAGGGTAAATTTCTTCTCCGTCGTCTCGAGCGCCTTCAACGACCTTATTCTCCTCGTTCTCCATTTCCTTATCGTCAACTTCACCATTCAGATATGGAGAAAAAACATGGAGCTCGACGAGACGATGAAGGAACTTTCGGAGAGCAATAAAGAGCTGAAACGCCTCAACGAAGAGCGCAAGGCCTTTGCGATTCTGGAGGAGCGCCAGCGCATCGCAAAGGACATCCATGACACGGCGGGGCATTCCATTACGACGGTCATCATGCAGACGGAGGCGGCGAAACTCGTGATCGATAAGGACCCCGAAGACGCCAAGAAAAAAATTACGGCCGCCAACCTTCAGGCGCGGCACGCCCTCGAAGAACTGCGGGAGAGCGTGCATCTGCTTTCGGGCTCCGCCGACCGCATGACGCTCAAAGAGTGCCTGCTCGCCGTGGCGCAGGAATCGATGGAGGGGACGGGCATTACCGTGCGCTGTTCGGTGGAAGACATCGACGTGAGCGACGCAAAGCGCAGATTCCTCTGCAATACCCTGAAAGAAGGCGTTTCCAACGGCCTGCGGCACGGGGGCGCGACGGCGTTTCTGCTCGAACTCAGGCGGGAAGAAAACAACGCGGTGTTTCTTCTCTCCGATAACGGCAGCGGCATGGCGCAGGAGGATCTGAAGGAGGGGTTCGGCCTCTCGGGCATGCGAGCGCGGGCGGAGGCGCTCGGGGGAAAAGTGCGGTTTGTGACGGAGAAAGACGAAGGATTCGAAATCCATATTACGCTTCCCATCGAAGAAAAGAAGAACGGAGAAGGAAAATGAAGATAAAGATATTGCTTGCGGACGATCAGGCCATTCTTGCGGACGGCATCAAGAGTGTGCTCTCTTCGAGCGAAGAGCTGGAAATCGTCGGGATCGCGGCGAACGGGTTCGAGGCCGTGGAGCTTGCCGCGAAGATGCGGCCCGACGTCATTCTGATGGATATCCGCATGCCGGGGATGAACGGCGTCATCGCGACGAAGGAGATCAAGGAAAAGTTCCCGGAGATGAAAGTCATCGTGCTTACGACGTTTGACGACAGCGATTATATTCTCGGCGCGATCAACAACGGCGCAAGCGGTTATCTCCTGAAGGATACCTCTGCGGCGGCGCTGATCAACGCCATCAAGAACGCATACGCGGGGGACACGATTCTGCCCTCGAAGATCGCGCGGCGCATTGCGGACGCCGCCAAAATGGTCGTAAACGACAGGGAGATCCGCCTGAAGCGGAAATTCGGTTTTTCGGACAGGGAAGTGGAGATTGCGCTCATGATCCTGGAGGGATTCACGAACAAACAGATCTCTTCCGCCTTAAAGCTGACGGACGGCACGGCGCGGAACTATATTTCCGCCATTTACGAGAAACTCGGCGCGGCGTCCCGCACGGAAGCGGCGGAGGCAATGAAGGCTTTTTTGGCGGGCGAATGAGGAAAAAACGGGCAAACGGGGCTGTGTCGCCCCGCTCCGCCGCATGGCATAAAGAACGCGGGGCAATCATGATCCATCGGACGGAAAAAAAAGGACGGAGCAATCTCCGTCCTTAAAATTTGCGGCTTATTGCGGGAATTACACCGTTTCGAGGTTGATAAGGGAGGAATTCCCGCTCTTGCCGTTCGGGGTGCCGCCCGTGATAACGATGACGTCGCCCTTCTTCACCATTCCGCTCTCCAGCGCCGCCCGCTTCGCAAAGTGAAACAGCACGTCTACCGAGGTGTACTCCTCGGAGAGAACGGGCAACACGCCCCAGCTTAAGGCAAGTTTGCGGTAGCTCTTTCCGTCCGTCGTCATGCCGATAATGTCTATCATCGGGCGGAAACGGGAGACCATTTTCGCCGTTTCTCCCGTTCTCGTGCAGACGACGATCGCCTTTGCGTGCACATCGTGCGCGAGAAGGCAGGCCGAATGGGAAATCGCGTCCGAAAGATTTTTGATAAGATATTTGCCGGCGTCCACGCGCTGGAAGTAATCGATCTTGGTCTCCGCCTGCTCTGCGATCTTTGCCATGGCGGCAACCGCCTGCACGGGATATTCTCCCGCCGCCGTTTCGCCCGAAAGCATGACGGCGGACGAACCGTCGTATACGGCGTTCGCAACGTCGGAGATTTCGGCGCGCGTCGGGCGGGGGTTGTGGATCATGCTCTCGAGCATTTCCGTCGCCGTAATGACGCGCTTGCCCGCAATGCGGCAGGCCGTGATGATGTGCTTCTGGATGTCGGGCAGTTCCTCATAGGGTATCTCCACGCCCATATCGCCGCGGCCTATCATGATGCCGTCGGAAACTTTGATGATTTCTTCGAGATTGTTGACGCCCGCGCGGTTTTCAATCTTCGCAATGAGGTCGATGTCATCGGAGCCGTTCCCGTGAAGAAAATTTCTGACGTCGAGAATGTCCTGCGCTTTGGAAACGAAGGAACAGGAAATAAAATCGACGCCGTGTTCGATGCCGAAGAGAAGATCGGCCTTGTCCTGCTCCGAAAGATACTCGAGGTCAAACTGTTTTTCGGGGAAAAACATGGATTTGCGGCTCGAAAGTGCCCCTCCGTCGATCACCTTGCAGATGACGTCGGGCGCCCTGACCTCTTTTACTTCGAACGCCATGAGTCCGTTATTGAGCAGAATTTTGTCTCCCGCGGCCATCTCTTTGCAGATGTTTTTATAGGAGACGGAGACGCGCGTTTCGTCGCCCTCGACTTCGTCGGCGGTAAAAGTGAACGTGTCGCCTTTCTTTAAAAATATCTTGCCGTCCTTGAAGGTGCGGATGCGGAATTCGGGCCCCTTGGTGTCGAGCATGATGGGCAGGGGAATGTTCTTCTCCCGCCTGATCTCTTCGATAATCTTTATTTTTTCGGCATGCTCCGCATGGGTGCCGTGCGAAAAATTGATGCGCGCGACGTTCATGCCTGCGTCCGCCATGGCGGAGATGACCTCTTTCGTTTGGGAAGCGGGCCCCAGCGTACAGACGATCTTTGTCTTTTTCATAGCAATCTCCCTGAATGAAAATTTCGGTCTTATTGTATCATATCTGAAAATAATTTCAAGTGTTTTCGGAAAAAACCGGGAATAAAAAACGGTTGCGCTCCGTGCGGCGTTAAATCAAAGTCCCGTATTCTTCATACAATTTATCGCTCTCTTCGCGGATTTCGCCGAGGCGGGCGGTAATGGAGAGGACCTTCCTGTAGTCGGCGTAGTCCCGGGCGAGGGCACCGTTGAGTTCCGCCTCTTCCCTTTCAAGGTCCCGAAGGCGCGCCTCGATTGCCACGGTGCGCTCCCGCCGCTGTGCCTCTTTCGCCCTCTCCTCCTTGCTCCTGTAACCGCTCCCCGATTTTTGCGGGGACGGGGGCGCGGACACGGTATGGGCGTTTTCGCTCTTGCGGGTCTGTAAAAAAGCCCCGTAGCCGCCGTCAAAGAAAGTTAATTTGTTATTTTCAAGGCAACAGATACAGTCTGCAATGTTTTCGATAAACCGCCTGTCGTGCGAAACGAAGAGCACGGTGCCGTCAAATTTTTGCAGCGCTTCTTCAAGGGATTCGCGCGCGGGAAGGTCGAGATGGTTGGTGGGCTCGTCAAGAATCAAAAGGTTGCCCCGTTCCGCTTCGAGAAGGGCGAGTTTCAGCCTGGCCCTGAGCCCGCCGGAAAGTTCCCCGACCTTTTTCATCGCGTCTGCGGCGCCGATTCCCGCTTGCGCGAGGAGTTTCCGTGCATCCGTTTGGGACAGCAGCGCGAATTTGTCCCGGAAAGCATCGAGAACGCGGCCGCCGGGGTCGAGCCCGTCATCTTCCTGACCGTAGTAGGCCGCACGGGTGAATTTCCCGAAGCGGACACGCGGATCGCGGGATAAAAGGAATTTGAGAAGCGTTGTCTTGCCCGTGCCGTTGTCGCCGGCCACGGCACATTTTCTGCCCCGCATGAGAGTGAATTTTACATCTTTCAGAAGAATTTTTCCGCCCGCCGTGAGATCGAAGGTATCGGTATCGATGACTTTCTCATATGGTTTTTCGTCATAGAGAAATGAAAAGCGGGGCGGGGGAGACGGCAGGAGCGGCTTTTCCGCAAGCTCCATGCGCTCCAATTTATTGACGCGGGAAAGGGCGGATCTCGCCGTCGACGCGCGGACGATGTTTCTGTCCGCATAGTCCCGCAATTTCGCGATTTCCTCCCGCTGCCGTTCGTATTCGCGTCCGAGCTCCTTTACGCGCTCGGCTTTCTGAACTTTATAGCGGGAATAGTTGCCCCTGAAGGCGGAGAGGCGGCCGTGTTCGAGCTCCAGCGTCCGCGAGGTGAGGCGATCGAGAAAGTATCTGTCGTGCGAGACGGCGAGCAAGGCGCCCTTGAAGGAGGAGAGGTATTCTTCGAGCCAGAACAGCGTTTTGACGTCGAGATGGTTGGTGGGCTCGTCGAGGACGAGAAGCTCCGGCTCCTCCAGAAGGAGACGGCAGAGCTTGAGTTTTGTCTTTTCGCCGCCGCTCATTCCGGGGATGGGGTGGCCGTAAGATCCGCGGAACCCCATGCCGTTCAGGACGGTCTCGATCTTCACGCGGAAATGATAGCTGTCGCGCGCGGCAATGCGCTTTTGAAGGCTTTCCGCCTGCGCGGAAAGAATGCGCAAATCTGCGTGCGGCCCGCCCATTTCCCGTTGCACCTCCTCGAGGCGGGAAAGAAGCCGCTTGTCCTCTTCGAAGACTTCCTCCATGGCGCCGTAGACGGTGGCGGAGCTTTCGAACCCGCCCGTCTGTTCCAGATAGCCGATCCGCAGGTTGTTTTTCCTGAGAACGGAGCCGCTGTCGGGGATAAGGCTGCCCGTAAGAAGGCGAAGGATGGTTGTCTTGCCTTCACCGTTGCCGCCCAACAGGCCGGCGCGCTCCTTTTCGTGAAGTTCAAAGGTAACGTTTTCTATGACGGGCACACCGTTGTAGCCGAATGTGACGTTGTCGAAAGAAAAGAGCATAACAGGTTCTCCGAGGGGGATACTGATAGTATGAATAAGAAAGTGACGGAACTGCGGCGGCTCGAAGCGGAGCTTTTGGCCGCCTCGCCCGGCGAATGCGCCGATCTGACAAAAAAGATCGTGAGATTAAAGGCGGAATTATTCCGGTGAATCCGGTCCGCCTCAAAATTCCTCCGTCTCCCCGTCCCAATCGGGAATGAATTTTTTATCGGCGCTGGATTTCTCCTGCGTGTAAATGTCCGAAAATCCAAGGCTTACGGCGTAATTTACGACCCTTTCATACTCCCTGTCCGTCACGCGGCGGTTGAGTTCGGGAAAGCCCGCGATGTCGCCCATGGGGGTGTATTGCCGCATGATGGAAAGGGGCGTTCCGGGCGGAATCAGGCCGATAAGCGTATCGAGGACCCGCTTACTGTCTTCCGTGTGCGAGGGAAGGACGAGGTGCCGCACCGCGAGCCCCGCTTTCAGCTGTCCGTTTTCATAGACGGGCGGCTTTTTCGCCATATAACGGACGGCTTCCGCCGCGACCGCGGGATAGTCTCTTCTGCCCGTGAATTTTTCCGCGAGAAGCGGTTCGTAAAACTTAAAATCCGGCAGATATACGTCGATGTACGGGTCTATCCGCCCGAGCGCTTCGGCCGTGACATAGCCGCCCGAATTGAAGATGACGGGAACGCGGGGGCGGTAATACGAAAAGGCCTCGGAAAGATACGGAATAAGATGATCGGCGGTGACGAGGTCTATGTTTTCGGCGCCGCGCTCTTCAAGCGAACGGAAAAGGGAGGCAAGCGTTTCCGCACGGATTTCTCTGCCCTTTCGGGCACGGGAAACCTCGAAATTCTGGCAAAAGACACAGCGGAGAGAGCAACCCGAGAAAAAAATCGCGCCGCTTTTGCCGAGAGGGGAGAGGAAGGGTTCTTCGAAGCGGTGAATACAGGCTTTGGCCACGGAAATGCCCTTCGCGCCGCACGCGCCCGTCCCGTTATCCCTGTCCGCCCCGCACTTCACGGGGCAAAGAAAACACTGCATGCGGAAAGTATAGCATAACGGGGTGCGGATTGCAACCGAAAACGGTATGGAAAGGCGGCCCTTCGCCCCGCCGCGGGGGCGGGACAGGCAAAAGATTTTCGCATTTTTCTGTTGACATCTTCCGCCGCTTTCGCTATAATAGAGGGAAATTGCGAGGAAATGCATATGAGAAGATTTTTTACGAGCGAAAGCGTCACGGAAGGGCATCCCGACAAGGTGTGTGACATTATTTCCGACGCCATACTGGACGAACTTTTAAGGCAGGATCCGGATACCCGCGCGGCGGTAGAGTGTTGCGCGGCCTATAATACTCTCATGATCATGGGGGAAGTCACGGCACGGGCGTCGGTGGACTACGAACAGATCGCCCGCTCCGTCATAAAAAAAATCGGTTACTATGCGGGGGACTTCGCTTACGACAAATGCAGGGTCATCACCCTCATTCACGGGCAATCGCCCGATATTGCCCTCGGCGTGGACGCTTCCAAGGAGAGAAAAGAGGGCGGCGAGGAGGAGGATACCCTCGGCGCGGGGGATCAGGGCATGATGTTCGGCTACGCCTGCCGCGAGACGGAAGAGCTTATGCCGCTTCCCATTGTTCTCGCGCACAAGCTGGCCTTCCGCCTCGCGCAGGTCAGAAAGGAAAAGATTGTCGATTATCTCCGTCCCGACGGCAAGACGCAGGTCACCGTCGAATACGACGGAAAGACGCCCGTGCGCGTCGATACGGTGGTCATTTCCGCCCAGCACAATACCAAAGTCCCGCAGGAGCAAATCTGCGCCGACATGAAAAAATTTGTCGCGGAGGCGGTGATTCCAAAGGAATTGCTCGATGGGAATACAAAATACTTTATCAATCCCACGGGGCGGTTCGAAATCGGCGGCCCGGAGGGGGATTCGGGGCTGACGGGCAGGAAAATCGTCGTGGACACCTATGGCGGCAGGGCGCCGCACGGGGGCGGCTCCTTCTCGGGGAAGGACCCCACGAAAGTCGACAGGAGCGCGACATATATGGCGCGGTATATCTGCAAAAACGTTGTGGCGGCGGGCCTTGCCGACGAAATGGAACTGCAGGTCGCATACGCCATCGGCGTGGCGCGGCCCGTCTCGGTGTTTGTGGATACGTTCGGCACGGGGAAATTGTCCGACGGAGAAATTGCGGAGATCATCGGGAAGGAGTTCGATCTGCGGCCCGCGGCAATCATTAAAAAACTCGGCCTGCGCCGTCCGATTTACGGGCCGACGGCTTCCTACGGGCACTTCGGCAGGGACAGCTACCCGTGGGAACAGACGGACAGAAGCGATTTGGGAAAATATCTCGGATGAATCCGCGCCGAAGAGTGAAAAGCGCGGCGCGGGAAATTGCTTTTATCGCCCTCGGGGTCGCGCTCATCACGGTGTGCGCATGGATCTCGCTCCCCATAGGGGAAGTTCCCTTTACGTTGCAGACCTTTGCGGTCGCGGCGGTGGGGGGACTGTTGGGGCCGAAAAGAGGGACGGCGGCAATTCTTGCGTATGTCCTCATGGGACTTGTCGGAATCCCCGTTTTTGCGGGATTCAAGGCGGGCGCGGCGGCGCTCATGGGCGCGACGGGCGGCTATATTCTGGGATTTGTGTTCGCGGCCCTTTTCCCCGCGCTTGCAAAACATATTCCCGTCAAAAATAAATGGGGAAGGAGCGGCGTCTTTTACGCTTTCATGGTCTTGGGACTTGCCGTGTGCTATGCGTTCGGAACCGTTTGGTTTCTCATGGTGTATAACCGCGGTGCGGCGGATCCGATGGGACTGTCGGCAACGCTGATGTTGTGCGTTGTACCCTATATCGTTCCCGATCTCATGAAACTCGCCCTTGCGGCGGTTTTGACGGTCAGACTGGAAAAATATGTGCAATACTGATATATACCGAAAAAACGCTGCGAAAATCTCGCAGCGTTTTTTCGGAAAGGCTTAGTCGCGGTCCATGACCCAGTAACCGCCTTCGTGCTGAAGGGGCGGGAAGGTCGTGCCCTTTTCGAGATAGGTCTTTTCGTCGTCATGACTGTTGCCGTTCTTGTCATACGCCTTGTAGTTGCAGGACATGGGAACGGTTTCGCCCGATCTGAATTTCTGCATAGAATACCTCCTGAGCATAGGTTGGGCAAGAGCGGAAAGATTATGCATACCTTCGCATTTTTGCGGTTGCGGATGGGGAAACGGCTTTTTTTTCGTGAATGTCACAAAACGGGGGCCCCGAAAAGTTGACATTTTTTGTTGTTTATGATACTATGATCAAAACAAGAAATGCGTAAGTTCCTCACCGTGGAATTTGCGCCTTTTTCTCAGCTTATAAGAACATTTGTAAAAGTAATCGGAGGTGTCTGTTTGCTTAAAACACTTGCAAAGTGTATCAGGCAGTATAAGCTCGTTACCATACTTTCGCCCGTTTTTGTCACTTTAGAAGTCATTCTGGAATGCCTTATTCCCTTCGTCATCACTCTGCTCGGCGAAGCGATCGAGGGCGGCGCGGGGCTCTGGGCGGCCGGCGCGGACGTGACGTGGAAGAGTATGGGCGTCGGGCAGTATGCCCTGATTCTGGTCGGCATGGCGGTTCTGTCGCTGGTCTGCGGCGCGGCGGCGGGCGCTGCCTGCGCAAAAGCTTCCTGCGGTTTCGCGAAAAACGTGAGGCAGGATCTCTATTATAAGGTGCAGGAATTTTCCTTCGAGAACATCGATAAATTCTCTACGCCTTCCCTCGTCACCCGTATGACGACAGATGTCATGAATGTGCAGTCGGCGTTCATGTCGATCATCCGCGTGGCGGTCAGAAGCCCCATGATGATGATCTTCTCCGTCGTGATGGCGTTTGTGATGGGCGGAAACCTCGCATGGATCTTCGTTGCCGTCATTTTTCCGCTTGCGGCGATTCTTTTCTTCATCATGTGGAAAACGATGCCGCTCTTCCGCCGTGTATTCAAGAAATACGATAACTTAAACGAGTCCATTCAGGAGAATATCAAGGGCATCCGCGTCGTAAAATCATACGCGAGGGAGGACTACGAGAAGAAGAAGTTTGACCGCGCCGCAACGGACGTGCAGAAGGATTTTACGCAGGCCGAGCGGATTTTGGCATGGAACAACCCCGTAATGCAGCTGTTTTTCTACGGTGTTCTCTCGGCGGTGCTCTTTTTGGGTTCTTATCTCATCCTGAAGGGAACGGGACTTTCGGTGTGGTCTGTTTCCCAGCTCGTCGTTTACGGTATGCAGATTTTGTCGTCCCTCATGATGTTCTCGATGGTCTTTGCCATGATTACGATGTCGATCGAGAGCGCAAGGCGTATCTGCGAGATTCTGGACGAGAAGTCCACCCTGCGTTCCCCGGAGGAGCATGCCCTGACCGAAGTCGCGGACGGCTCCGTCGATTTTGACGGCGTGTGTTTCAAGTATTCGGCATCGGCCGAGAAGAACGTCCTCGAGAATATTGACCTGCACATCAAATCGGGTGAGACGATCGGCATCATCGGCGGCACTGGGTCCGGTAAAACTTCTCTTGTGAATCTCATCTCCCGTCTCTATGATGCGACGGAGGGGTGCGTGAAAGTAGGCGGCCGCGATGTGCGGGACTACGACCTCGAAGCGCTCCGCAACCGGGTAGCCGTCGTACTGCAAAAGAACGTGCTTTTTTCGGGCACCATAAAGGAGAACCTGCGTTGGGGCAATCCCGATGCGACGGAAGAGGAAATGGAGGAGGCGTGCCGTTTGGCGCAGGCCGACGAATTCATTCAGACTTTCCCCCAAAAATACGATACATACATCGAACAGGGCGGAACAAATGTTTCGGGCGGGCAGAAGCAGAGGCTGTGCATTGCCCGCGCTCTTCTCAAAAAACCGAGGATTTTGATTTTGGACGACTCGACTTCCGCCGTCGATACGCACACGGACGCCCTTATCCGCAAGGGATTCAAGGATTTTATTCCGGCGACGACGAAGATCATCATCGCCCAGCGCACTTCTTCCGTTGAGGATGCCGACCGCATCATCATCATGGACAACGGCCGCATCGACGCCGTCGGAACCCATGAGGAGCTTCTCGGCAGGAACGCCATTTACACCGAGGTATATACGACGCAGAATAAGGGCGGCAAGGCCGTTTCGTCGTTTGGGGAAATGGAGGAGGTCTCCCCGCTTTGCTCCGGCGGAGAGGGCGCGGAAAAAGCCTTTGAAGGAGAGAACAAGGACTCCGCGGGAGAAGGCGCGGAAAATTCAGCCAAAGGGGGTGAGGACAATGCCTAAAATGTCTATGGCAATGCGCCCCGCGCGCGGCGGCGCGGGCGGGCAGGGAGCGGCCGCGCCAAAGGGCACATTCAAACGCATCATAAAGTCCGTCCATCATTTCTATCCCAGAATGCTCGTCGTTGCGCTCGTTCTCATCGTCTTCAACGCCGTCATCTCTTCGCTTCCTTCCATCTTCATGCAGAAAATCTTTACCATCGTCGGGGAAGCCGTTAATCTGAAGAACCCCGACCATTTGGGCATTTCTCTCGGTTGGGCGGAAGTCGGGGGCGGGATTACCCGCTACATGCTCACGCTCATAAGCCTTTACGCCGTTTCCCTTGCCGCGGGCGCCGTGGATAAACAGCTTATGGCGATCATGACGCAGGGATATCTCAAGAGCATGCGCGGGCAGATGTTTAACGGGATGCAGGAACTTCCCGTCAAATATTTCGATACGCACAGCCACGGCGACATCATGAGTTATTATACGAACGATATAGATACGCTCCGCCAGCTTATCTCCCAGTCCCTTCCGCAGCTTCTCACTTCGGGAATTATGGTGCTGACGCTGTTCTCCATCATGATTTGGTACAGCGTTTATCTTACTCTCATCGTGATCGGCTGTGTCCTTCTCATCTTTTTGGTGACGAAAATCGTCAGCGGCGGCGCGGGAAAATTCTTTCTCGGCCAGCAACGCGCCATCGCGCAGACGGAGGGTTTCATCGAGGAGATGATGAACGGGCAGAAGGTCGTCAAAGTTTTCTGCCATGAGGAGGCCGCAAAGCGCGATTTCGACAAGGTGAACGGGAACCTCTGCGGGCAGGCCACGAAGGCAAACGCCTATGCCAACATGCTTATGCCTATTCTGGGAAATATCGGGCATGTGCTGTACGTTATCATCGCCGTCGCGGGCGCCGCATTCATTCTGACGCAGACCGCAAACCAAAGCATCGGCGCCTTCGCCGACGCGGAACTCAGGGTTTTCAACGTTGCGCTCATTGTCTCCTTCCTGCAGATGACGCGCCAATTCTCCAATAATATCAATCAGGTTTCGAATCAGGTCAATTCCGTTGTCATGGGGCTTGCGGGCGCCGCAAGGATCTTTGCCCTCATCGACGAAAAGCCCGAAGAGGACGAGGGATATGTCACCCTTGTCAACGCCAGAGAAAACCCCGACGGTACGCTTACGGAGTGCGGGGAGCGCACGGGAGTGTGGGCGTGGAGGCATCCCCACAAGGAGGACGGCACCGTCACCTACACAAAACTCGAAGGCGATATAAGAATGACCGACGTTGACTTCGGCTACGATCCCGATAAGATCGTACTGCATGACATTTCCCTCTACGCAAAGCCCGGGCAGAAGGTGGCGTTCGTCGGCGCGACGGGCGCGGGAAAGACGACGATCACAAATCTTCTGACAAGATTTTACGACATTGCCGACGGCAAGATCCGCTATGACGGGATCAACGTCAACAAGATCAGGAAAGGGGAACTGCGCCGCGCAATCGGCATGGTGTTGCAGGATACCAACCTCTTTACGGGGACCGTCATGGAAAATATCCGCTACGGCAAGCTCGACGCGACGGATGAAGACTGTATCAAGGCGGCAAAGCTCGCGGGGGCGGACGACTTCATCCAAAGACTTCCCGAAGGCTACCGGACGATGCTCCATCAGAACGGTGCGAACCTGTCGCAGGGGCAGAGACAGTTGCTTTCGATTGCCCGCGCGGCAGTTGCGGACCCGCCCGTCATGATTCTGGACGAGGCAACTTCCTCCATCGATACCCGTACGGAGGCGATTGTACAGCGCGGCATGGATAAACTCATGGAGGGCAGGACGGTGTTCGTCATCGCGCACAGGCTGTCGACGGTCAAGAATTCCAACGCCATCATGGTGCTCGAACAGGGGCGGATCATCGAGCGCGGCACGCACGAACAGCTCATCGCGCAGAAGGGAAAATATTATCGGCTCTACACGGGCGCGTTCGAACTCGAATGATGTCCCGAAGAACGTAAAACGGCGCACTCGGTGCGGTGTGGCGGAAATTTTCGGAGCAACGGAGAAGTTCGTTGCTCTTTTTTCGGAAAAAAGTTTGCTTTTTTCAAATCATGCGCTATAATAGCGTTATAACGCAAAACGGGAAGTATAAATATGGAAACTCTGAAATTGACAAAGGAATGGGACAAAACGTTCGGAAAGAGCGAAAAGACCGACCATGAAAAGGTGGTTTTCCACAACCGTTACGGGATTGCTTTGGCGGCGGATATGTATACGCCGAAAAACGCCGCGGGCAGACTTCCCGCAATCGCGGTTTGCGGGCCCTTCGGCGCGGTCAAGGAGCAGGCTTCGGGCCTGTATGCGCAGACTTTGGCGGAGAGGGGATTTTTGACGATCGCCTTCGATCCCTCCTACACGGGCGAGAGCGGCGGGGAGCCGAGATATGTGGCGTCTCCCGACATCAATACCGAGGATTTTTGCGCGGCGGTCGATTTTCTCTCCTGTTACGAAAAGGCGGATCCCGGCAGGATCGGCATTCTTGGCATCTGCGGATGGGGAGGCATGGCGCTCAACGCCGCTTGCATGGATACAAGGATCAGGGCAACCGTTACTTCGACGATGTACGATATGACGCGTGTCTCGGCAAAAGGCTATTTCGACGCGCAGGACAGCAGGGATGCACGGCGCGCAATCAAGAGGGAATTGAATGCGCAGCGTACCGAGGACTATAAGAACGGCTGCTATGCCCTTGCGGGGGGAGTGGCCGATCCGCTTCCGCCCGACGCGCCCTTTTTCGTCAAGGATTATTACGACTATTACAAGACAAAAAGGGGATACCATGTCCGCAGTCTCAACTCGAACGGCGGCTGGAACAAGACTTCTTCCCTTTCCCTGATGAATATGCCCATTCTCTGTTATTCGGACGAGATCGAAAGCGCGGCGCTCGTCATTCACGGCGAAAAGGCGCATTCCCGCTATTTCTCCGAGGACGCGTTCGCAAAAT
This sequence comes from uncultured Clostridia bacterium, assembly GCA_964612545.1. Lineage (GTDB taxonomy): Bacteria > Bacillota > Clostridia > Christensenellales > Borkfalkiaceae > Gallimonas. The sequence goes on from CAZTBU010000027.1 coordinate 17,716, forward strand.
TAACGGGTGAAAATAAGGAGCTTTTCATCGTTCCCGGAGCGGTGCATACCGATCTCTATGACGGCGGCGGGAAAAATTACATTCCGTTCGGCAAAATCGAAAATTTTTACAGGACCTATCTCAAATGAACGCTCAAAAGAAGAGACCGCACGGAATACGGCCGCACGTTGCATTCTATGCGGGCTGGCCCAAGGCGTGGGCGGTATTCGACATGGCAAAGACGGTGTGGACGGAACCCGCGGAGGACGGGGAGGCTGCAAAGGCCGCGCATGCCGCCTCGATGATTTTCCCGATCGGCGCGCCAAACGAAGGATTCGGACAATATTTCAGCGGGAAAAGCTATCTTGCGCCCGTTTCCTCATCGCAGGTCGGCATCGTTAACGTGACCTTCGAGCCCGCATGCCGCAATCATTGGCACATTCATCATGCCGAAGAGGGCGGCGGACAGATTTTGATCTGCGTCGCGGGCAATGGCAAATTGCGGTAAAATTTTATACTATAATGATATGATAGCGCTTGATTCACGCGAAAAAAGAGGGGTATGGCTCTGTGTTGCCGGCCTTTGTTGCAATCTTTTCCTTTCGGCGGGAAAGATTGCGGCGGGGCTCGTTTTCGGTTTTGTCTCCGTGACGGCAGACGGCTTCAACAATCTGAGCGATTGCGGCAGCGGCGCGGTTGCGCTCGTCTCCTTCTTTATCGCCGCAAAACCCGCCGATAAAGAACACCCCTACGGCCACCGCCGCGCGGAGTACATCGCTTCGATGATCACGGGGTTCATCGTACTCTTTTTGGCGCTGGAACTTTTCCGCAGTTCCGTGGTGAGCATTGCGGAGGGGCGGGGCCAAAATCCTTCTTTCTTTATTTATATCGTCCTCGCAGTCTCCGTTTTCATGAAGGCGGGCCTTGCGGTTTTGTATCGCTTCGGAGCAAAAAAGTTCGATTCGGATACATTGAAGGCGGCGGCAACGGATAGCTTTTGCGACTGCCTTGCGACTCTTGCGGTCATCGCGGGCGCCGCTCTGTCAAACTTCTATCCGCCCTCAGACGGCATTGCGGGGATCGCCGTGTCTCTCTTTATCGTCTGGCAGGGGGTGAAGATCCTCACCGAGGCGGGCTCCAAACTTCTCGGACAGGCGCCCGATCCCGCGCTTGCGGAAAAGATTCGGGAAATGAGTCTGGCCGCGGAGGGCGTTTTGGGCGTGCATGACCTCAAAATTTACAGCTACGGAAAGGGCGTGATCTTTGCAACGCTCCATGTCGAGATGGACGCAAGCACATCCATGCTCGCCGCGCATACGGTGATCGACGGCTTGGAAATGCGGGTGCGCAAGGAGACGGGCGTCGGGCTGACGGTCCACCTCGACCCCGTGGATTTGACGAACCGCGAGGAATCGGGCCTGAAATTGAAAATCAGGGAAAAGGTGCGGGAGATTGCCGATGGGGCGGATATACATGATTTCCGCCTTATTCCCGGCAGTAACAAGGTAGAGTTCGACGTCGGGATCCCCTACGGCTGTAAACTTTCGGATGAAAAAATTCTGGATGCGCTCACCGTCATCGTGAAGGAATCCGGAGAGTATGATCCGATCATCAACATAGAAAGAAAATGAGCCCGGTTCCGCCGCACGGCCTCAGGTTGAGCGCAGGACCTCTTTGATGACGGAAATAACATGATCGGTGCCGCTTACGACGGCACTTTTTTGCAGGGCTTCGCGCAAAGCTCCGTCGCGGAGGGCAGAAAGAACGGCGTCGGGGAGGCTGCCGAGTTCCGTCTCGTTCAGTTTGCGCACAAGGCCCTGCCGCTCGAAATAGAGCGCGTTTTCAATTTGATCGCCCCGCGAGGCATGGGCGAGGGGGACGAGCACGGCTGGTTTTTTCAGCGCCAGAATTTCAAACACCGTATTGCTTCCCGCGCGGGACAAGACGACGTCTGCCGCAGAGAATGCCGCGCCCATGTCGCGTTCATACTCCCTTTGAATATACCCTTCCGCTGTTTCGTCTGTCAAATTTCCCTTGCCGCAGAGGTGCAGGATCTGCATATGGCGGAGCAGGACGGAGAGATTTTTACGGACCGCGTCGTTTAAGGCTTTGCTCCCGCTGCCGCCGCCGAGGACGAGGAGAACGGGAAGTTTTTCGGAAAGCCCGAATTTGCGGAGCGAGCGGCCTCTATCCCCGTTCAGAATTTCCCTGCGGATGGGGGAGCCGACGTATCTTCCGTTTTTGAATTTTTCGGCCGTCTCAGGGAAGGATGTAAGCACATATGCGCATTTTCTTGCGATGAGTTTGGTGCAGAGCCCGGGGGAAAGGTCGCTTTCGTGGGTCAAAACGGGGATTTTCAGTTTGTGCGCCGCCCACACGGCGGGAAAACTTACATAGCCGCCTTTGGAAAAGACGAGGTCGGGTTTCTCTCTTTTCAAAACGGCGAGGGCGGCCTTCTCGGCGCGGCGGAGTTCAAAGGGGATCTTCAGATTTTTAAGGGTCAGGGAGCGGCGCAGTTTCGGACATCCGATCTCAAAGAACGGAAAACCCGCTTGGGTCACGAGGTCCTTCTCGATGCCGTCCGTACCCATGTATGTGATACGGTGGGAGTATTTGAGCGCGTTCATAACCGCGAGATTGGGGACGACATGTCCCGCACTCCCCCCGCCCGTGAAGAGAATATGTTTCATACCGTCAGTATATGAAAGTACGGCGGTTTTTTTTCATGGGGAAAAGTGGGCGGAATGTCCCGCATGCACATCCGCCGTCCTTTTCCGCAAAAAAAAGGCGGAGCTCCATCGGGAGCTCCGCCATATTGGGTTGCATGGATTTTTCCCGCGCGTTCCGGGGCGGCGGGAACCCGTTTTCAGCCATGAAAAGATTGGCAAAAAGCCGTTTATGAAGGCGGAAAAAGTGTTTTTCAGGAATGGTTCTTATTCTTTTTACCGTGCGGCAGGAGCGCAAAGTACGCGCCCACGATCACGAGCGCGAGAACGCTTAAAATGACGATGAGGGCAATGCGCAAAGCGTCCGATTCGCCGCGTTCGATCATCTCTTCGGTGAGCGTCCGGAAGTAGGTTTCTCCGTCTTCGCCCGTATAGCGGGCGGTAAAGGTGCCGTCTTCATTTGCGTAGAGGCGAACTTCCGTGCCCGCCGCGAGCGTCTTTTCGTTGCCGTTCCCGTCGGTAAATACCGTGTCTTTTTTGAGCTTGCCGATCTCGAAGTCCTCGTTCTCTCCGTGCGAAGGATCGGCGTCGGTGAGGAAGGAAAGGGGCACATAGCCGCGCACGGCTTCGCGCGTCTTTGTTTCCGCTTCCACAAACGCAAAATCGTAGCCGAGATCGGGCTCCCGTTCCCCGCCGCCGTCCGGACATACCGCCGCAAGGACTTTGACCTTCGTGCCGCGCGGCAACGTCTCCGTGCAGGCATCGGCAATGCAGGGGAAATGATAGAGATTGCAATTGCTCGAGAGGTATTTTTCTTCCCCGCGCTCCATCGGGGAAACGGCGGCCTCCGTGCACTGCTCTCCGCGGAAGAGACGGATTTCGTATTCCCTGTCGTGATAGAGCGCTACAAGGCGGAACCCGCCCTGTTCGGCAAGGAGCACGCCGCGCGCATCTTCCGCCGTCCTCGAATAGGAGGTGAAAGGAAAATATTGCGCGTCCGAATCGAGCGTTGCAAGGTCCACCTCGATACCGACCGCGCCCTTTTGCACGTCGGTAAATTTAACCTCGTCCGGTGCATGCACGCGGCCGATCTCTTCGAATGCGCCCCCCGCGCCTATGGTCCTCAGGGTGGGGAAACCGAGCGTGCCTTCGTCCGATTTCACAATGTAATTGCCGAAGTTGAAGTAGACGGCGTCGTCCTCGAAGCCGAGAGCATAGGAGATGGGGGAAACCGCCGCGCCGTCCTTGCCGAAGACGAAATTTTTCCCGTCGATCGCAGAGAGGGGGGTACCGTTCCGGTAGAGCGTGTTTTCGCAGAGGCAGTAGAGATTTCCTTCGAAGTCCGCGCGCACGGCGGCGAATTTTTCGGGAAGCGTATGCTCCGTGCGCTCCCCTTGCGCTACATTCCCGTCCGTAAAGTTCTGCTCGGTATAACGGAACACGGAGCCGTCGGAAAGGACGGCATACAGATTGCCGTAGAGGTCATTGGTAAGGGCGGCGGGGGCATTTTGGCCGAGCGCGGCCCGTATCTGTGTGCCTTCGAGGGCATATTTCCCCTGCGCGTCGGGGCCGATCACGCCGTAGCAGAAGCCGATGGTCACAAAATAGCACTTTCCGTACAGGCACGAAAGGCCGGAGACCGCGTATTCCGTGTCATAGGTGAAAACGCATTCATAGCTTTTGGCGCGGTTATTCCACGCGTAGACGTATACCGTGGAGCCGGAGCAAGCGGCGATAATTTCGCCGTCCGTTGCGGCATGCGACGGCGCATAGGAGAGGGGAAGGACGGAGTATGCACCCTCCGCAAAGTTGTAAATGGAGAGGCGGCGGTTGCCGCTGTCGGCCGTGACGAGGAGATTTCCCGCCCGCACGCTGTCCTGCGCGCCCGAAAGGCGGTTTTGTGAGGCGGAGGCGGAGGAAATTTCGTAATCCGTCTTTTTTACGCCGTCTTCGGGCGAATATTCGAGGACGGAATTTCCCTTCACGGCATAGAGTTTGCCGTTATAAGAGGTCAAAGCGCCGAACCCGTCTCCTTCGACGGCAAGCGCATAGGTCTGCGATGAAAGGTCGTAGGCGTAGAGGCCATCGGCGACATTCGGGGACCCGCTTACGGTGTAAAAGAGTGTATCATCGAGGACGCCGATGGATTTAAGGCCGGAAAGCCCCGGCTGAAGAGTTAAACTGCCCGTTGCCGAGTATTGCTTGTTTCCTTCCGCCGCGGAATAGACGGTGACGAGGGGCCCGACGGCAGAATACAGTTTTCCGTTCGAACAGCCGAGTTGCGGAGTGGCTTTATCGTCTCCCGAACCGAACTGTGTCTGCTCCCGGGGCGCGGAAAGGGGGGCGGAGAAATACGTCGTGCCCGTGTCTACAACGGTAACTTCAAAAACCGTTTCACCGTCGATATAGAAAGTTGTCAGGGAAGTGAGGGAGCCGCCCTCTGTTTTCGGGGAGCCGGGATCGGAAAGGTCAAGCCGGTAAAAACCGAGGAGAGTATCCGAAAAATAGAGTTCCAGGTTATCGGAAAATTGGATTTTGGAAATTTGCGCGCCGGAATGGTCTGCGGCGTGGTCGTAAATCCGGTAAGACGGGCTGTTTTCTTTACGGTCTAATATATAAATGCCGCTCCCTTCCGCAATCGCGATATATCTGTCGCATACGGCAATGTCGGAGGGATTTTCAAGTTCGAGATACTGTTCATAGCTTCCGGGCAGGAACAGGGAAGCGTTTTCCGTTGAAAGGGAAACCGCTGTACTCTTTTCGGCATTTGCATTCAATTGTTTTTGGGCGGCGCTTGCGGGAATTCCGCCCGCAACGGCCCCCGCGGCCGCGATTGCGGCCGTCAGGGCAAGGACTGCGCCCGTCAACTTTTGTTTGAACATGTTTTCATTATATCACGCGCGCGCGGAAAAAGCAAATTTTTACAAGTATTAAAATGAAAAAAAGCAATGGCCGCCCCGCGCACATTCCTATTGTCACCCTAAGCTTGCAAAAAAATAAGGTGATGGTTCGGCTGCGCTCACCATGACGTGATTAGAACGGCGGGCATTCTAATCTCGTCACCCTGAGCCTGCCGAAGGGTCACCATAAAAAAATGTCGTCACCCTGAGCGTAGCCGAAGGGTCACCGCATTATAACAATGTGATGGTTCGGCAAGCTCACCATGACG
>CAZTBU010000028.1:0-19904 GCA_964612545.1 uncultured Clostridia bacterium
CGTAGCCGAACCATCACCTTATTATGCGGTGACCCTTCGGCAGGCTCAGGGTGACAGATTAGAACGTCAGGGTGACGGCGTTCTTATTCGTCATGGTGAGCGTTCAAATCACGTCATGGTGAGCGTAGTCGAACCATCACCTTATTATGCGGTGACCCTTCGGCTGCGCTCAGGGTGACGATTTTTTATGGTGACCCTTCGGCAGGCTACTTCGCCCTACGGGCTCGTGCCGCCCTTAGTCAACGAAAGAACGTGCGGGCGGGGCAGGATGACGCGCGAAGCGCGTCCGCGAGGCGGGCAAAGAAATGTCCGAAAAAACAAATTCTTCGAAACGTTTTTATTCCAAAACCGCCTTGATTCTTCTTACTCCCGCGGAGGAGGACTGCTCTTTAACGATTCTGAAATGCCCGAGTTCGCCCGTGCTGGCAACATGGGGACCGCCGCATATCTCCTTCGAAAAGCTGCCGATGGAATATGTCTTGACAACGGAACCGTACTTGCTGCCGAATACGCCGACGAAACCTTCCGCCCTCGCCTCTTCCAGACTCATTTCTTTGCAGACCACGGGAATATCTTCCTTGATTTTTTCGTTGACGAGATCTTCCGCGGCCCTGATCTCTTCGGGCGTCATGGCGCGGCCGAAATTGAAGTCGAAGCGCATGCGTTCATCGTTGATGTTGCTTCCCTTCTGGTTGCATTCGGGGGAAAGGACCTTCTTCAAAGCCGCGTTCAAAAGATGGGTCGCGGTATGATACCTGACGGCCATCTCCGAATTGCTCTCGAGGCCGCCCTTCGCCTCGCCCTTTTCGAGAACGCGGCTCTTTTCCCGGTGTTCTTTGAAAGCCGCTTCGAACCCGTCTTTATCAACGGAAAACCCTCTTTCTCCGGCGAGCTCCTCCGTCAGTTCGAGCGGGAATCCGTAGGTATCGAACAGGCGGAAAGCCGCCTTGCCGCCGATCACGCTCCCGGGCACATATGAGGGATCGGTCTTTGCCATGAATTCGTTCTTCCGTTCGATCCCGGCGATGCATTTTTCAAATTCCTTCATTCCCGTTGCAAGCGTCGCTTCGAACCTTTCGGCCTCTTTCCCGATCTCTCCGAGAATAAAGCTCTCTTTCTCCGAAAGGAGCGGGTACGCTTCGCCGTAAACCTCTTCGATATAAATTTTTGCGATTTCGGACATGGCGGAAGAGGAGACGCCGAGTTTCCTGCACCAGCGGATCGCACGGCGCATGAGACGGCGCAAAATATAGCCCGGGCCGACATTGGAAGGGGTCAGGCTCTGCACGTCGCCGATGAGCATGACCGCCGTGCGGGTATGATCGGCAATGATTCGCATAGCCCTCTGCGTCTCGCCGCCATCCGCATACTTCTTGCCCGAGAGTTCCTCGAGTCTGGAGATGACGGCCGTGAACAGGTCGGTCATATACGCGTCGCCGAGGCCGTTCAAAAAGAGCAGCATGCGCTCGAATCCGAACCCCGTGTCCACATTTTTGCATGCGAGGGGCTCGTAACCGTCCGCCGTCTTTTTGTACTGCATGTAGACGTCGTTGCCGATCTCGACATAGCCGTCGGGAAAGACGGGCTCCTTTTTTTCGGCATCGAGAGGATAAAACCACTCGTTGTCCGGACCGCAGGGCGTGCCGGCGGTACCCTCGAGTTCCCACCAATTATCTTTTTTGGGAAGATAGAAGATGTGCGCGGGGTTCATGCCGAGCCCGGCCAGAAGCTCCGCCGTCTCATCGTCGCGGGGGGCGGAATCGTCGCCGGCAAACACGGTAGCGCAGAGCTTGTCCTTATCGAGACCGAAAACTTCGGTGAGGAGTTCGAACGTCCACGCCGTCTTTTCTTTTTTGAAATAGTCGCCGAGGGACCAGTTCCCCATCATCTCGAAGAAGGTAAAATGGGAGGCGTCGCCCACGGAATCGATATCGACGGTCCTCACGCACCCCTGCACGTTGCAGAGACGCTTGCCCGCGGGATGCAGCTTGCCGAGCAGATAGGGCATGAGGGGTTGCATGCCCGCAACGTTGAACATGACGCCCGTCGTGCCGTCGCCGATAAGGGAGACTGCGCCGACGTCGGCATGTCCCTTGCTGCGGTAGAATCCGATCCACTTTTGTCTGAGTTCCTTAGATGTGATTTTCATTGGATATGTTTCCCTCTATATAATTTTCTTCTTGCATTTACAGCGGGCAATTGCCCGCGGACGGCGGGACGGATTTTCAGATTTTTGTCAGTTCATAGCCTTCTTTGCCGTCTTTTACGCTGTAACCGAGAGATTTCAGCGTTTCGCGGAGCTCGTCGGACTTCGCCCAATCCCTGTTCCTGCGGGCCGCCCAACGCTCCTCGGCAATGGCCTTCACCCCGTCCGGCACGCCGCCCTCCTTCTTCCCGTACTCTTTCAGGTATGCCTCCGCGTCGCGCCAAAAAAGGCCCAAAAGCCCGTACGTCTTGCGGATCTGATTGGTCATCTTCCGCGCCGTCGGGTCGTTTTCATGCAATAAGTGCGAAATTTCCTTAAAATAGCCGTAGAGATCCGATAGCGCGAGGGCGGTGTTGAAGTCGTCGCCCATGGCCTCGTCAAACTTTTTGTCGATTCCGGGGCAGAGACCCGTCTCGTCGGGAAAAGCCTTTTCGGCCTCGGAAATAAGCGTATAGAAACGTACAAGGCGGGCTTCCGCATTGGGAAAGAGATCGTCCGTAACGTTGATGTCGGCACGGTAGTTCACCGAAAGAAGCGCAAACTTGAGCGCTTCGTCCGAGAATTCATCGAGAATGTCGGAGAGAAGAAGAACATTGCCGAGAGACTTCGACATTTTCTGCCCGTTGATCTTGATGAGACCGTTGTGCATCCAATACTTTGCAAACCTTTTGCCCGTCAGCGCCTCCGTCTGTGCGATTTCGTTCTCGTGATGGGGAAAGATGAGGTCTCTTCCGCCGCCGTGAATGTCTATCTGGTCCCCGAAGGCGGCCCTGTTCATTGCCGAGCACTCGATGTGCCAGCCCGGCCTTCCTTTTCCCCACGGGGAATCCCAGAAGATTTCCCCTTCCTTCGCGGCCTTCCAGAGGGCGAAGTCGTAGGCGTTCTTCTTGCATGCGCCGTTTTCGACGCGCACGCCGTCGAGCATGTCCTCTTTGTCTCTGCCCGAGAGCTGTCCGTAAGCGGGGTAGCTGTCCACGTCGAAGTAGACGTCGCCGTTGCCGGGAGCATAGGCATGTCCCTTTTCGATGAGTTCCCCGATAAAGTCAATGATATTGCCGATATTTTCGGTCGCTTTGAGCCAAAGCGTGGGCTCGTCTATGCGGGCGCGGGCCATGACGGAGTCGATCTTCGCGATCATCATTGCGGCATACTTGTCAGCGGGAATGCCCGTCTCGGCGCTCTTTGCAATGATTTTGTCGTCCACGTCGGTGTAGTTACGGGCGTAGGTTACGTCGTACCCCTGTTTTTCGAGAAATTTGCGGAATACGTCGTAAATGATTGCCTGATAGGCATGCCCGATGTGCGCTTCGCCCGAAACGGTGATCCCGCAGGCGTACATTTTCACCTTCCCCGCTTCAAGCGGGACAAACTCTTCTTTTTTTCTTGTCAACGAATTATAGATCTTCATGATTTTCACTTTCCGCACGGATTTTTTCTATGCAAGGCATGGCGGGACCGCGCCATCCCCGAAAGAGCCCTTTATTGCGGCGGAGAGATCTTTACCACTTTTGCGGGAATGCCGACGGCGGTGGCATAGGGCGGGACTTCCTCCAAGACAACCGCGCCCGCACCGATTTTGGCCCCTTCGCCGATCTCGAATCCGCCGAGGACTTTCGCGCCGCAGGAGATGACGGCGTTCTTCCGCACCGTGGGGTGGCGCTTCCCCCTCTCCTTGCCCGTGCCCCCGAGCGTGACGCCCTGATAGATGACGACGCCCGTTTCCACTTCCGCCGTTTCGCCTATGACGACGCCCGCGCCGTGGTCGATAAATACTCCGGGCGCAATTTTCGCCGCAGGGTGGATTTCGATCCCCGTTCTCTGTTTTGCGCGTTCGGAGATCATGCGCGCAAGGAGTTTCAGATGGATTTTATAGAAAAACGCCGCCCGCCGGTGCGCCATGAGCGCTTTCACGCCCGCATAAGTAAGAAAAACTTCGAGGCGGCTCCTTGCCGCGGGATCGTTCCTCATGGCGGCGTCTATGTCTTTTCTTAATTTCCCAAACACCCTTCATTGTATGAATACGGCGCATATATTTGATTATTTTATGGGCAGGCAGGTGATTTTGTATTCGCCGAGACACTCGAAGACGAGCTCGCGGGAAAACACCTTCCGCTCGAGCAAAAACCGCACGACGACATCGCGCACGCTCTTCCCGTCGAACCCGTAGCCGCAGGCGCCGAAGAGCTTTTCGGTATCCTCCGCCGTAAATCCGCAGACGAGCGCAAGGGCGAGAACGGTATTTTTTTCGGGAAGCAGCGTGCCCTTTACGATCTTTTTCCAGAAACGGGGCCCGACCTTCAGCCTTTCCCCCGCTTCCTCCGCCGTCAGACGGCAACCCGCAAGAATACCGCGAAAGACCCTGGCGAAGGTGAATTTTTTAAAAGGACGGCGGATCTTCTCGGAAAACGTCAGAAAGCGGAAATTAAACGTATAGTCGCAATCGGCCTGCTCTTCCTTGAGAAGGGAAAGAAGTTCTTCCCTGTTTTTCTGAAAGGCGAGACGCATGGCGGAAGGGTCCTTCTTTGTCACGCCGCCGTCCCTGCCGGTGACGGACATTTCCGGCATTTCGTATCCTTTAAGCGCGGCAAGGCGCACATAGTCGCTGTAGTTCGCCATGAAGTATTCGTCAAGCGCGGAAACCGTATTGCTCATATACGGTAATTGTACCATTCCGCAGCGAAAAAAGCAACCGTTTTTCGGGGCCGCGACGGGCATTCCGGGCCGCATGTGAAATCGGTGCCGTTAAAACTGTTCATTTTTTTCAACTTTTGGATTTGTGTTGAAAATTATCAAAAAATTTTTCATAAAAAATGATAAAAACTTATAATTCGGTTGAAATTCCAAGAAAAAATGCAAAAAACAGAAATAGAATTTTGTGAAATTGCTTGCAATTTTCAAACATATATGTTAGTATTTTATAAGAAATTTTCAAAAAGGAGCGATACCATGAAACGGGAACGGATCGAAGCGATTGCGGATCTTTTAGACAAGCGCGGTAAACTGACGCTCGAGCAGCTCGATGGTTTCTTCCCCGGCGTTTCGCAGATGACTCTGCGGCGTGACCTTCTTCAATTGGAACAGCAGGGGCGCATTATCCGCGTGCGCGGGGGCGCAATGTCCGTGAAAGAAGTGCAAAAAGTCTCCGGGGAGCCCTATGCCAAGAAGACGGCGGCAAATGCGGACGCGAAACTTCGCATCGCGCAAAAGGCCTCCACTCTCATTGACGAAAATTGTTCTGTGTTTATGGACGGGGGGACAACGGCCATGTGCCTCGCAAAAGAGATGCCCGACATCAACGTTCACGTGTTTACGAACGGCCTTGCCGTCGCCATCGAACTTGCGCAAAAGAAAAACCTGAACGTCACCGTCCTCGGCGGGCAAGTCATCAAAGATAACCTTTCCACGGCCTCGCCCGTTGCAAAGGATTACTTTGAGAACACGAACTTCGAACTCGCCATCATCTCGGCTTCGGCGTTCACGCCCGAGATCGGCTTCTCGTGCGGATCCATGGTGGAAGCCGACCTTCTCAAGATGGCGCGGCAGAAGGCAAAGACGATGTATATGATGCTCGACAGCTCCAAGATCGGCAAGATCATGCCGCACACATTTGCGCGGATCGACGATATCGACGTGCTGATTACGGACGACAACTTCCCTCCCGACATGAAAGATCTTTTCCGCCAGAAAAATATCGTGGTTATGTAAGAATAAAGGCTCTGTCCTTTCGGGACGGGGTCTTTTTTCGGGGGGAGACGGGATTACTTGCCGTCCCTTTGAGGGGAAAGCGGCCCGCAGGGTCCGGAAGAGTATGCGGGCTTCTAATCTTTTTCCACTTTTACATATGCGCCCGTGTCCGCATCCTGAAAGACAACATAAAACCCCTGCCCGTCCGTAAACGGCGAAGAAGGCACAAACACACTGTTGTCCTTCAGGGCGGGGTCGGGTTCCTCCGAAGCGACGCACAGATACCGCGGTATTCCCTCTTCGTATATAATCCCGATCAGCGTTTTTTCGTTTCTTGCCCATTCGGACTGCGGGAATGCCCATTTCAGGCGGGTATCCGCGGGATAATTTTTCAGCACAGCCTCTATTTCGTCGCGGACTTCTTTGTAGTATGTAAGCGTGCCTCTTGTAAAGAGGAAAGAAGTTTCATCCTCTGCAGGATCGCCATCGCCCTCCTCTTTTTTTCTTTTTCCTTGCACCTGATGATCCCCGTCCTCATCTGCATGAAGCGGCTCATAGTAGTCGCTTTCGGCAATTGCTTCGTCGTCGTAGGCGGCCGCTTGCTCCCGAAAGGGGGACATAGTTTCCTCCCCGGGCGGATTCTTTCCGGGCAGAGGAACGGCAGGCGCACCGTGGGACGCGGGAGCGGGAACGGGCTTTTTTCTGTCCGCTTCGGTAAGACAATTCAAAAGTGCGGAAACTTCCGCCCTTTCACTGCCGCAAACTCCGAATGCGACGGCTTCCGCCTCCGTGCGTACAAAACACAACAGCGCCGCAAAGCCGTTTTTCACCGCGGGTGCGTTCCCGATCTTCATCGGTTCCTCCGCAGGGAGACAGAATTTTTTCCCTCCGATCTGCAAAACCAGCACATATCTGCCCTCTTTTAAGGCGGAAAGTCCGGGTATGCGGAGGGTAACGGTGAGTTCTTCCCCCATTCTTTCCGCATAGACGACGCCCGAAAGCGTGTTGCCGTCTGCGGAAAACCCCTTTTTGAGTTGTTTTAAAATACAGATGCGTTTTTCGTAAGCCATGATTTACCTCTTCCTTTCGAATATAAAAGAAAAAAACCCGCGAAAACGGTCTTTTTTGCGCGGTTTGTGATAAAATTTGGAAAATAATTTCTTTCCCCGTTTTACGGGAAACACCGTTTTGATTCAAAAAGAGACGTAACGTATCTCTTTTCCCGATTTTTCGGCATATTTGAGGGTATACGCCGTGCCGCCGCTGTCCCGCGTGCAATAGGCGATGACAAGATCGGCCCGATCCACCATATAGCGGTCCCTTGCATGGTAACAGCCGTAGCGGTAGGCGGGATAGAGAACGATTTTTTCATCGCACCATTCGAGAAGGCGCCGGTATGTATTCCTCGTCTCGAAGGAGAAACCCGTTTCATGCCCCGCATAGGGAATGCAGGCAATAAGTTTCAGCGCGTATTTCCGCGAAAGAGAGACAAGGCAGTCGAGAGCAAGCAGATCGAAACCCCGCGCCATGCCGCAATAAAACGTATCGTAACCCTCGGAAACCGCCTCTTCGAGCATGTCGTAAAGACGGTTGACGTCGATAGTTTCGGGCAAATCCCTATGACCCGTCAGCGCACATTTCATACGATGGGGCTCCTTCTCTCCATACCCTTTCCGCGGGGATACTTTTTGGGCGTGGACTTGGTTTTATCGCAATACATCAGCATTCTCGCACCGTAACCTCCGGGCAATCCGTAACGCAGAAAACCGCAGTTTTCTCCTCCCAAAAGTGCCATAGCGGGAAGAGCTTTGCGGAATTCCTCTTCGTTATCCGACTTATAGGCAAGAAATATCCCGCCGATTTTCACGAGCGGCATGCAGTACTCGGCAAGGGTATTCATTCCTGCGACGGCCCTTGCAAAGCAAACGTCGAATGTTTCGCGGTATTTTCCGTCCCTTGCGACATCTTCGGCGCGGGCGTTCAGAATTTCCACGTCCTTCAGCCCAAGCTCCCTCACGGCGTCACGGAGAAATCCGCATTTTTTTCCCTTGCTCTCGATGAGGGTAAGCGAAATGTCTTCCCGCACGATCTTCAGCGGTACAGACGGAAATCCCGCTCCCGATCCGACCTCGGCACAGCGGGCATTCCGCTTGATAAATCCCTCTCCCGCAAGGGAATCGAGGAAATGTTTGTGGAAAACTTCCCTCTCCTCCGTGACGGCGGTAAGATTGAATTTTTCATTATATGCAAGAAGCAGATCATAGAAAGTACGGAACAGGTCCCGCTTTTCGGCGATTTTCCGTTCAAGCTCTTCAAAATTCACGTCTTCCGTCCGCATAAGCGGATTATAACATACTTTTTCCCGAATATCAACTGTTTGTGAAAATCCTTTTCCCTCTTTTTCCACAGTGTGGAAAACTCCGTTGAAAATTTTCTCTTTCTCTTTCTTTCCTTCCCGCTTCCCCCGCCGCGGATATTTTTTCTTTCCACGGGAGGAAATTTATCCACAACCTGTCCACAGAGAAATTCACGGGTTTTCCACCCCTCTTCTTTATGAAGATTTTCCGAAATCTGCCCGTTTTACTTGCAATATCTCTCCGTTTTTGCTATAATAAAAAAACGGGAAAGGACAAGCATGGGGTTGTCTACTTTTCCACAGGTCTTATTATTATTGATATTATCTTAAATATAAAAAAATAATAATAACAATTCACGGAGGGAAAACAATGAAATTTGTCTGCGACGGAGCGACGCTCGGGGAAGCGGTCGTGAAAGTCAGCAAGGCGTGCGCAATCAGGACGACTGCGCCCGTTATGGAATGTATCAGGCTCGAAGCGGGCGGGGATAAAGTTACGCTTCTCGCGACGGACGGAGAACTTGCCATTTCCAAGACGGTAAAGGCCGAAGTTTTCGAAGAAGGTGCGGTATGCGTTCCCGGCAAGATTTTTTCGGATTACATCGGCAAGCTTTCGGAAGAGGAAGTTTCCTTTGACTTGACGGAAAAGGGGCTCGGGATACGCTATAAAGACGCATCGTCCTGCCTTCAGACGATTTCCGCAGAGGAATTTCCGAAGCTCAACCTTGAGATCGGGGAAAACAGCGTGGTTTTGAAACAGGGAGACCTCAAAAGAATCATTGCAGGGACGGTATTCTGTTGCGCGCAGGATGATTCCCGCCCCATTTTGAAGGGTTGCCTGTTGGAATTCAAAGACAGGTTCACGGCCTTTGCGCTTGACGGATACAGGTTGGCGCTTGCCGATACGAAAATTCTTTCGAAGAGTACGGAAATGACCGTCATCTGCCCCGCAAGGACGCTGACGGAGATTTCGAGAATGCTTACCGCGGACGAAGAGGAGATTACGATCTTCACGGAAGGAGGAATGCTTCTCGTCCGCACGGATGATATGACAATCGTTTCCCGCCTGTACAGCGGCGAATTCATCAAGCGGGAGAATGTGATCCCCACCCGTTTCACGACGGTGGCTACCCTTTCGCGGCAGGAGCTCATCTCAGGCGTTGAGCGGGCGGCCATACTGATCCGCGGGGACAAGAACAATCTCATTACATTCGGCGTCGGCGGCGGGCTCGTGAAAATTTCTTCCGTTTCCGATCTCGGCAACATGACGGAGTGCGTGAATGCAGACATCGAAGGTGTGGACCTCACTATTTCCATGAATGCAAAGTATCTTCTCGATGCATTGAGAGCGCTCGGGGAAGAGAACGTGACAATCTCTTTCAACGGCCCCGTTTCCCCGTTCATTTTGCAGAATGCAGAGGAAAAAGACGCATTATATTTGATTTTGCCCGTCAGAAACGCACAATAATCGCTTGACGGGACGAAGGAAAATATTTATAATTTTAAGAAAGAAATCTGAATTATCAAGGAGTTAAGGTATGAAGAGAACATATCAGCCCAAAAAGAGAGCGAGAAAAAAGGTTCACGGCTTCCGTGAAAGAATGAAGACGCAGGGCGGAAGAAAGACGCTTAAAAGAAGAAGAAACAAGGGCAGAAAGCACATTTCCGCGTAAGAAAATCCATGCGCTGTCTGAGGCTGAAGAAGCAGAAGGAGATCGCGGCCCTTCACAGAAGCGGGAAAAGGGTCTACGCCCAGACGCTTACCGTCATCTATCTGCCTTCCGACCGTTTGAAAATGGCGGTCTGCGTCGGGAAAAAATACGGTAAGAGCGTGAGGCGGAACCGCATCAAGCGGCTGCTCCGTGCGGCCTTTTCGCAGTATACGTCTTTTCTTTCTCCCTGCTCCGTGCTCCTCATCCCGCATGTGAGCGAAGAATATTCCTATACAGCTTTCTGCCGTGACATCGGAAAAATTTTCGAAAGAGAACATCTTCTTTTTCATTTCTCTTAAAGACATCGCCGCGAAGAATTTAAAATATTTGCGGCGGAAGGTGTACAGGCCCGTTTTCAGAGGCCTTTGCATCCGTATGATCTGCTTCTATCAGAAGTATTTCTCGAAACATACCTGCCTCTACACCCCGACGTGCTCGGAATACACAAAACGGTGCATCAATAATTGGGGAGTCGTCGTGGGAATTTTGCTTGGAATCCGGAGAATCTTGCGCTGTAATCCTCTCTCGAAGGGCGGAAATGATCCCGCGCCCGAGGTTTTTTGGAAGCGCAAATGGCTCCTGTGACGGAGTGTTTATGCAGTTATTTTCTTTATTGGGCGCGGTGACAGGCGTCATGGTCCTTCCCACGGGGTATCAGATCGGGCTTGATTGGCTCGGCCATTTTGCCCGTATCATCATCGAAGGCGTGGGAATCACCGGCCTCGGAATCATCGTGTTTAACCTTGTTCTGAAGGCGATTACGCTGCCCTTTGACATTTACCAAAGGGTAATGTCGCGGAAGCAGAATCTTATCATGAAGCAGATGCAGCCCGAACTCGAAAAGCTGCAAAAGCAGTATGCGAACGACAAGAACATGTACAACCAAAAGATGCTCGAACTGCAAAAAAAGAGCGGTTACAGCATGTTCGGCGCCTGCCTTCCCACGATCGTCTCCTTCGTCATCATCATCGTTGCATGGCAGGGATTCCGCGCCTATTCGCAGTATGCCAATCTCAACCACTTCGAACAAATGTCGGAAAGTTACAATGCGGCGGTGCTTGCAAACAGCGTTGACCTCAATACCGCCGATTTCCGCATGGAGGAAAAGGAGGGAGGAAACTGCGAATTCTTCCGCACTGCGGCGGACGGTACGGAGGAGAGATATTCCGTCGTTTGGCAAGCAGAAGGGAATCTCCCCGTGGAGGGAGACGTCGTCTACACCATGACGGAAGTCGGCGGAGAAAAATATCTCGCCGTGAAGAGCGCAGATGCCGGAAAATACGTCTATTACCGTTATAATCTGAAGACGAGCGATGTCTCGCGCGACTATTTTCTCGATCTCGGCCGTTTTGCGGGCGTCATGAAGGAACTCTCTCCCGCAGAGGGCGAAGACGCGAAGAATGCGGCAATTTCTGCCGCCGCGGCATACGATCCCGCAGACGAAAATTCGGCGGAAGCCCTCTCTGCCGCCGCGGCAAACTATTTGAGGGATATAGGCTCCGCCGCCGCCGCGGAGAGGTTCCGCGCCGACGATCCGAGTTTTTTATGGATCAAGAACGTCTGGTATCCCGACGTCTCCTATGAGCATCCCATTCCCGATTATGCCGATTTTTCAAATGAGTTTCGCTCCGTTACCGTTGAGACGGGGGCGGGTGAGGAGAAAAATCTGACTTCCCTTTTGACCGAAGACAAGTACGAAGCACTGACGTACGGGCTCGCGGAGGAAAAGAGTGCCGCAAACGGCTACTTTGTTCTCATCGTTTTGTCCATCGGATTTATGCTTCTTTCGCAGATTATCTCGATGAAGAGCAACAAGACGGCAAACCAATATCAGACCGTGGACGGGCAGGGTGCAATGACGCAGAAGGTCATGCTCTTCGTCATGCCGGTTATCTATGCGATCTTTTCGTTTTCGTACAGTGCGGCATTCTCTATCTATATGACCATGAGCAGTGTCGTCGCGATCATCGTGACGCTCTTGACCAACCTTATTCTGGGAAAAGTCTTTAAGAAGAAGGAAGAAAAGGCATTCGTCGAGGAACAGACCCGCAAATTGCCTTGGATGAAATAAAAAAATAAGGGGCGCAGCCCCGAAAATTAAGATTCGCAAGAGGATTTTTATGGAAAAGACATTCAGCGGTAAAACAGTTGAAGAGGCCGTGGAAGCGGGACTCAAAGAGCTGGAGCTTTCGCGCGGCGACGTGGAAGTAGAAGTCATCGAAGAGGGTAAAAAGGGACTGTTCAGGTCCACTCCCGCACAGGTCAGATTGACAGTCAAGGAAAAACTCACGGACGGGCAGAGGGCGGTGAAATTCATCGAAGGGCTTCTGCCGCTTATCGGCGCCAATGCGTCCCCCGTGCTTACGGGCGAGGACGAAAAGATTGTCATTCAATTACAGGCGGAAGCAGGCACGAAGGGAATTATCGGCAGGCGCGGCGAAATTATCGACGCCATTCAGGTACTCGCGGGCGCCGTCGCCAACACGGGCAGGCAGGATTACCGCCGCGTTGTCGTCGATTGCGGGAATTACCGCGAAGAGCGTGAGGAGACCTTGAAACGGGTCGCGGAAAAACTGGCGGCCAAGGCCGTTCGCCAGAGAAAGAAGATTCGCCTCGAACCCATGAATCCCTATGAGCGCCGTATTATCCATGCGGCGCTGGCCGGTTCGGAAGAGGTAACGACAAAGAGCGAGGGAAAAGAACCCAACCGCTTTGTCGTGATTACCCCCAAGAACTTGAGGATGGATGAGAAAAAGGCCAAGAGAGGCGATAAGGACCGCAAAAAAGGCGACAGAGACGCTAAATACGGCAGCGAGAGAAAGAAGACTTACGAACACAGGGAACTTCCTGCGGAAGTTACGCCCGAATCTTCGGGGACAAGCTTCAGCCGCGACACGGCTACGCCCGGTTACAAAAAGGGCAGTTTTTCGGGCTTCTTCGGAACCTTTCTCGGCAAAGCCGACGACGAAGGAAATACGCCCGTGACGCCTTCCGTCCCCGCGGATACAGACGGCGAAAAGTAAGGACGGGCGGCCCCCCGCTTTCCGTTTACGTCATATATGATAGGACGGCGCGGATTTTGCCCGTCAACAAAAACCACCCGCTGCGCGGGTGGATATTTGCTTTACAACGGGTGTTAGTTCTCTTCGAGCCACTTCTTGGCGTTCACCTTGGACATCGGGGTAATTTCCTCTACGGGATAGGGAGAAGTTTCTCCGCCGTTCGTATACAGAAAATAGCTGCCGTCCTCTGTCAGGTAAAGCGTCGTCTCATAGCCCGCGGGATCGCCGTAATTTCCGTATGCGATTTTCTTTACCGTAACGGAAGCGTCGGTATCATAGACCTTCTTCCTGATGGTTTTTACCATAATTTTACTCTCCTTTTTTGAAAGTCAAGCTTATTGTACACCGAATTCTTAAATTCGTCAACACGGCCCGATGAATTTTTGAAAAAATAATTTTAATTGATAAAATATCACAAAACTTCATAGAATAAAGTGAAATAGTGTGAAAATTTTACACGGCCGCACGCTGCAAAGAGTAAGATGTGATTGCGCCGGAAATGATTTCCGCCATCGTGTAGATAACGTTAAGCCGCGTTAAATTGATAAGGGAGTACGAAAAAGCCGTTTTCTTCGCCACAATTCCCAGAACGGAAACATCACCCACGCGCCCCAACCGTTTGTTTGCGCCAGAACCCGGTTTCAATGGCGCGTCTATTACTTTTATGAGCCCGATGTCGTTTTCGTCCCCTACCGCGGCGTCAACGGCAATAATCTTGCTGCACGGATGTGTCTTTCTCAAAAAGGCGTCCACATATTTCACTTCTTTTGCCGTCACGGGATTTCTGAGCGTTCCATAGACGTAGCCGGACAACTCCCCCTTTCTCCGCAACATTGTGCCCGCTACGGGTCCGAGGCTGTCCCCTACGGCAAGGTCACTGCCGATGCAAAGCACGATAGGCGGAGCCGTAAGCTCCCCCAGAGAGCGGTTGAGTGCCATTGTCAGACCTGTTTCGGCCAAGGCGTTATAAAAATGAAAAGAATACTCCATAATTAACCTCCAAGGTTTTTTGATTGTTCCCAAAAATCTTTGGTTTTATAATAAAAATCTCGACAAAGAAAAAAATTTATGATATAATAAAGTCAGGAGGTAAATTTAATGGCTTGGATCTTAGACATTATTTTCTTTGTGGTTTTACTTCTCGGATGTTTTATCGGCGCAAAAGTCGGGCTTGTGAAGGGCGTATGCAAGATTTCGGGGTGGGTCCTCTCGATTGTCATTCCATTATTGTTTTGCGTGGCCTTTAAAGACGCGCTTGAAAATTGGTTTGGCATGGTCAGTGCAATTTCGAACGGGATCGGAAACGCGAAAATCGCCGATTGGCTTTCGGTCGGAATAGCTTTCATCCTTCTCGCGATCATTGTCCGCCTCGGCACGTATCTTCTCGGTAAGATTGGTACTGCGCTCGTCGAAGGCGTGAAGCCCATGAAGGTCGTCAACGGTATACTCGGAGCGCTTTTGGGAATCATAGAAGCATTTCTCGTCGTATACTTCATACTTCTCATCTTAAGCTGGCTGTCCATCGATAGCGTAAATACTTTCATCGACGCAAGTACCGTTGTCGGCGCGATTTATCGGTCCGATCTGATGGGCCATTTGAGTGAGCTGTTCACGTAAGCCATTCCAACCCCCTTGCAATAAAATGCAAGAGGGTTCTTTTATACCCATTTTATAATAACCGCACAAAAGCGCCGAGGCCCTAAAAAAGCACCACATGTTTCACGTGAAACACATATTTTAATAAAAAATTCATGGATAGTTTCACATGAAACAATTTTATCTCGTTTTGACCCCCATTTTAAGCTTAAAATGGGGGTCAAAACGTATCAAAAACGTGTTTTTTGTGTAAATTATGTAAAAAAGGAAATATATGGTATCAAAGGCTTGATTATTTCTACCATGTATGATAAAATAATATTGTACTTACGTGCATACTGAATGTAAGTATAAAAACATCCAAAGGAGATTCAAATTGAGTAAAACAGTAAAGGCAGTGATTGCGGCGGTCGTTGTTGTTGCGTTGGGGATCGGAATGTATTTTCTGATAAATACCCTCATTAACAACAGCAAAGAGATTGACTATATAGAATTCAATAAACGTATAGAAGACCCTCGCGGCGACACGGAAGAAGGCAAAACGGGCGAATTTGCGGACAGCGAGCAAATCAAAAAAATTCGCGTAGACGGATACAATGTATACGGCTACATCAATAAGGACGACAGTACCTATGCCTGGTGGGCGAACTACAGCAGTCTCTATGGGGACCCCATGCAGGTCAGAGAGCTCGTCGATGAATGGCACAACGAATACGGTATCGAGGAAGTTTGGTTTACCGACCCGAATGCGGGCAGCGGATGGGGAAATTTTCTCTATATAGCGGTTCTGGTTGTCGGGGTTATCGCCTTCTTTATGCTTCTGAGGGCAACGAGCGGCGGTGGCGGCAAGGTTATGAACTTCGGGAAGACGAAAGCCAAAGTTTCAACGAATCTTAAGGTCAGATTTTCGGATGTCGCGGGAGCGGAGGAAGAAAAAGAAGAGCTTGCGGAGGTCGTGGAATTCCTCAAAAATCCCAAAAAGTTCTCAGGCCTCGGTGCAAGAATTCCAAAGGGCGTTTTACTTGTGGGACCTCCCGGTACGGGAAAAACCTTGTTTGCAAAAGCCGTTGCCGGGGAAGCCGGTGTTCCCTTCTTTTCGGTCAGTGGCTCGGACTTTGTGGAAATGTACGTCGGCGTCGGCGCGTCGCGCGTCAGGGATTTGTTTGATTTGGCAAAGAGAAATCAGCCCTGCATCATTTTTATTGATGAAATCGATGCCGTAGGGCGTCAGCGCGGTGCGGGGCTTGGAGGCGGACACGATGAACGTGAACAGACGCTGAATCAAATTCTTGTTCAAATGGACGGATTCGAAACGAATGAAGGGATTATAGTCATGGCGGCGACCAACCGTGCGGATATTCTCGATAATGCTTTGCTTCGCCCCGGGAGGTTTGACAGGCAAATCTATGTGAATCTTCCCGATGTAAAGGGACGTGAGGCAATTTTAAAGGTTCATTCCCGCAATAAGCCTCTTGCCCCCGACGTAAACTTTAAAGTGATCGCGCGTATGACGAGTGGTTTTTCGGGAGCCGATCTTGCAAACCTTTTGAACGAAGCGGCCATTCTTGCCGCAAGGCGGGGTAAGACGGTGATCGGCAACCTCGAGCTCTACGAAGGGATCAATAAAGTCATTATGGGGCCGCAGAAAAAGAGCCGCGTCGTGACGGAAGCCGATAAAAAATGTACCGCATACCACGAAGCAGGGCATGCGATACTTGCAAAATTGTGCGAGCATAACGATAATGTTCACGAGGTTTCAATCATTCCCCGCGGAATGGCGGCCGGATATACGCTGACGCGTCCCGACACGGACGATAACGATATGACGGTCAATAAGCTCAATGACTTTATCTGTATGGCGCTCGGCGGACGCGTTGCCGAAGAAATCGTCATTCATGACGTCTCTGCGGGTGCGTCGAATGATATTCAGAAAGTAACCCAGATGGCACGAAAAATGGTCACGGAATGGGGTATGAGTGACCGTTTGGGACCGATCGCGTACGGGAATGACGGGCCTGTATTCCTCGGGAGAGACTTTGAACAGAGAAATACCTACTCCGAGGAAACGGCGGGTATCATCGATGAGGAGGTCAAGGCAATTGTCGACGCGGCGTATCAGAGAGCGAAGAAGTTGCTTCTTGAAAACCGTTCGATTCTTGACAATATGGCGCGTGTACTTGTTGAACGTGAAACAATTTATACTGCCGAAGTTGACATGTTGATGAAAGGAGCAACTTACGAAGAGGTATTGAAGTACATGGAAAGCCACGATAAAGATGTTCCCGATAATCCCTTCGGAAACGGTCAATCCGGCGACAATTCTTCTGCGCGGCCTTCCGATCCGGTTGACGGCCGGGAAGCGGATCAAGGCATTACCGTTGCGCCCGAGGACGAGACAAAATCAGAAAACTCATCCGAAACTTCCCGACCCGCCGGGACGGATGAGGAGGAATGACGATGGGCAGGATCGTATCTTTTTCCAATCAAAAAGGCGGTGTCGGAAAGACGACGACGTGTGTCAACATGGCGGCTTACCTTGCCCTGAAAGACAGAAAGGTATTGTTGGCCGATCTCGACCCGCAGGGCAATGCGACCACCGGGCTTGGTTTTCAGAAGTCGAAACTTAAAAAATCCGTCTACAATGTTCTTATCGAAGGGGAAAGCGTTTCGGATAATGTACTCGATACGGAAATCGATAATCTTAAGATCCTTCCCGCAAATATCGATCTTGCGGGCGCAGAAGTAGAGCTTGTCTATAAAAAGGGCCGTGAAAAGGTTTTGAAGAATGTGCTTGATAAGGTTAAAAATTCGTATGACTATATTTTGATTGATTGTCCCCCTTCCCTCGGACTTCTTACGATCAATGCCTTGGCGGGCGCAGACGGCGTCATAATTCCGATACAAAGCGAGTATTATGCGCTGGAGGGCCTTTCGCAGCTTATGAACTCCATCTCTCTTGTGCGCTCGCATCTTAACCGTGAGATAAAGGTTTACGGCATTGTTCTGACGATGTATGACGGGAGATCGAAGGCGTCCAAAGATATTTCGGCCGAAATCAAAAAGTTTTTCAGCAAAGTTTTATATGAAGTTGTAATTCCCCGCAATATTCGTCTTTCCGAAGCGCCCAGCCATGGAAAACCGATTGTATTGCATGACCCCAAGTGTATGGGAGCAAAGGCATACGCCGCTTTGACGGAAGAATTTTTAAAGAAAACGGAAGAAAAAGGAGAATAAAAAAATATGGCGAAAGGTTTAGGACGCGGACTTTCCGCGCTGTTCAATGACACCGAAGAAGCTTACGAGCATGCGAAGGGAGACGCAGGCATTACCGAAGTATTGATTGAAGATTTATATCCCAATCCGAACCAGCCCCGCAAGTCGTTCGATGAAAATGCAATGAACGATCTTGCAAACTCTATCCGCGAGCACGGCGTCATCAGCCCGCTCGTCGTTAACCGCGGTGAGAACGGGAAATACATGATTATCGCGGGCGAGCGCCGCTACCGCGCGGCCAAAATATCCGGTCTTGACCGCGTGCCCGTCATCGTCAAAAATTATACCGAAAAGGAAGTGCAGGAGATCTCCCTCATAGAGAACTTACAGCGCGAAGATCTGAATCCCATCGAGGCCGCCTGCGGCATGAAGCGCCTCATGGAGGAATACGGTCTGACGCAGGAGGTCCTTGCCGAGCGCCTTGGAAAATCCCGCCCCGCGATTGCCAATACGCTCCGCCTTCTGACGCTTTCCGATGAGGTGATTGCCCTTGTGCGGGAGGGAAAACTTTCGTCCGGGCATGCCCGTACGCTTGTTCCCGTCCCGAAAGATGAACAGCCGGCTTTGGCGCAGGAGTGCGTAAAGTCTGGCTGGTCCGTCCGTGAAATGGAGCGCGCGGTAAAACAGCATCTCAATCCGCCCGAAATCCTCGCAAAGGACAACGAGAGAAAAATGGCGCTGGCGAATGTGGAGCTTAAAAACCTCGTTGAGCGGATGCGCAGTACTTTTAAAACCAAAGTTTCCCTCATCGGAACCGAAAAGAAGGGCAGAATCTACATTGACTACTATTCGAGAGACGATCTCGACAGACTTTCGGAAATACTCGATATACTGAACAGAATGGAGTAAAATCCCCTCCGGAAAGTTTTCTTTTTGTCCGAAGAAGTTTTTCCGTAAGCCCGCGGGGAGAGTGGTATTTTCAGGTACGCAGGGGTTCTCCGCGAAACTCATTTACTATATATATATATAATGTATAGTGTCACTCGTCCTTATCCTTGCCGCCCATTTCGTTGATGCGTGCGTTCTCCTCGTCGGAATTCATAAAACTCGGCTGCGGCCGTTTGGGAGCTGCGGCCCGCTTTGCCGCAAACATGGCAAAGCCAAACAAAAACGCCGTGCCGATAGGAATGAGGCAGTAATATTCAAAGAAGACCGCAACGGGCACGACCGCCGCAACGCTCGCGCAAGCCAGGATACAAAATATGATCCGAAGTGTTCTCATAACATTGATTGTATCATAGTTCCGCAAAAAACACAACATCTTGTGGCACTAAAAATTCGTCAAAAAAAAGCAGATATTTCTAAAAAAATTTGCTTTTTTCCGCGAAAATCAGTTGACATTGGATTTTGTCTGTGTTAAAATGGTCAAGCTGTTCGGAACTGAGGCACAGGGAGAAGCGGGAAAATTTTTCCGAAAAAATTTCCGAAAAACCCTTGAAAATTGCTTGACAGTGGCATAAAATACGTGCTATAATTGCAGAGCTACCCTTGAGAACGGGATGGCGTCGGGCTGTTGTCCGATTTTTCGCAGATTAAAAATGGAATAAGAAAGAAACGATTTTTTGTAACACAAAAACAGTTTCTGTCAATTCTTTTGAGCAACAAACAGTACTCAAAAACAAAGTCAGCAAGATAACGAGAATTTATTCGAGTTAGAGCCGTCGGCACGGTTTAGCCCGTGCCGGCTTTAAACAATTAAACTTAAGAGTTTGATTCTGGCTCAGGATGAACGCTGGCGGCGTGCTTAACACATGCAAGTCGAACGGACAAGAGGGGCTTGCTCCTCTTGTTAGTGGCGGACGGGTGAGTAACACGTGAGCAATCTGCCCATGTCAGGGGGATAACAGTTAGAAATGACTGCTAATACCGCATGAGACCACAGAGAGGCATCTCTCAGGGGTCAAAGATTTTATCGGACATGGATGAGCTCGCGTCCCATTAGGCAGTTGGTGAGGTAACGGCCCACCAAACCGACGATCGGTAGCCGGCCTGAGAGGGTGATCGGCCACATTGGA
>CAZTBU010000028.1:19914-20385 GCA_964612545.1 uncultured Clostridia bacterium
TGGAACTGAGACACGGTCCAAACTCCTACGGGAGGCAGCAGTGGGGAATATTGGGCAATGGAGGCAACTCTGACCCAGCAACGCCGCGTGAGCGATGAAGGTCTTCGGATTGTAAAGCTCTTTAAGTGGGGACGAAGAAAGTGACTGTACCCACAGAATAAGCCTCGGCTAACTACGTGCCAGCAGCCGCGGTAATACGTAGGAGGCAAGCGTTATCCGGAATGACTGGGCGTAAAGGGTGCGTAGGTGGCTTAGCAAGTTAGTAGCGTAATTCCGGGGCTTAACTTCGGAACTACTACTAAAACTGTTGGGCTTGAGTGCAGGAGGGGTAAACGGAATTCCTAGTGTAGCGGTGGAATGCGTAGATATTAGGAAGAACACCAGTGGCGAAGGCGGTTTACTGGACTGTAACTGACACTGAGGCACGAAAGCGTGGGGAGCAAACAGGATTAGATACCCTGGTAGTCCACG
>CAZTBU010000029.1:0-19270 GCA_964612545.1 uncultured Clostridia bacterium
CGGCTGCGCTCACCATGACGTAATTAGAACGGCGGGCATTCTATTTGTCACCCTGCCCCGCCCGCACGTTCTTTCGTTGACTAAGGGCGGCACGAGCCCGTAGGACGAAGTAGCCTGCCGAAGGGTCACCGCATAATAAACCGCATAATGGTGATGGTTCGGCTACGCTCACCATGACGTGATTTGAACGCTCACCATGACGTGATTGCCGCAGGTATGCGGCAAATCGGGAACGGACGGCGGAAAGAAGGGATTTTGATTTTCCGAAAAAATTCCGAAAAAAACTTGTATTCTTAACTCAAAACAGCTTGACGGAACTTTTTTAACGCCCTATAATAAAGAGGCAATCGGGTTCGAAGCGGTATTTTCCCCGTTTTTCGCCCGCCGACTGTCAAAATTACAACATTTCCAATGATTCAAGGAGACGTTTATGAAAACCTATATGGCACATGCCGAAACGGTTGAAAGAAAATGGTATGTCGTCGATGCGACGGGCATCCCGCTCGGTAGATTGGCTTCACGGGTGGCGGCCGTGCTCCGCGGCAAGAATAAACCCACGTTTACTCCCAATGTCGATACGGGCGATTTCGTCATAGTCATCAATACAGACAAGGTTGTTCTTACAGGTAAAAAACTCGAGAAAAAGTTTTACCGCTATCACACAGGCTATATCGGCGGCCTCAAAGAGACGCCTTACGGCACTCTCATGGCAACAAAGAGCGATCTCGCCGTCTATGAAGCAGTCCGCGGAATGCTGCCCAAGAACTCTCTCGGGCGCCAGATGATCAAAAAACTCCGTCTCTACAAGGGTGCGGAGCACAACCACGCGGCACAGAAGCCCGAAGAGCTGAAATTAGATTAAGGAGAAGAGGGAAATGGCTAAAGTCGTTTTAAAGAAGAAATTACAGTTTTGGGGCACAGGCAGAAGAAAGAAAGCAATCGCCCGTGTCCGCCTTATTCCTTCCGGCGGCGGCGCTATCGTCATCAACGACCGTCCGCTCGAGGATTACTTCCCTCAGGGTACGACGCAGTACGTCGTGAAGCAGCCCCTTGCGGAGCTTAAAGTCGAAGGCAAGTACGATATTTTCGTCAACGTTATCGGCGGCGGCTATACGGGGCAGGCGGGGGCGATCCGCCTCGGCATCGCGAGGGCTCTCCTCGAGGCCGAACCCGACAGCCGTCCCGTGCTCAAGAAGGCGGGCTTCCTCACCCGCGATCCCCGCGTCAAGGAAAGAAAGAAGTACGGCCTCAAGAAGGCAAGAAGGGCGCCGCAGTTCTCGAAGAGATAATATTCAAGCCGTTCCCGTATCGGGAGCGGCTTTTTCCGTGTCATTTTTGCGGCGAAGGATCCGCGGGGCCACGGCGTCTCCGCGGGAAGGGGCGTAATTTTTTATTCCGTCCCGCCGTTCCCCTGCTTTCCGATCCGTTTCACCGTCTTTTCGTGGCGGTCCAGAAAAGACGCGTAAGCATGGTTGCCGTCGGCGCCGCCGTTTGCATAGTCGGGAGGGAGGAACGCGCTGTCCGTCACGGAGGGGACGCTCTTCTCCCCGCCGTTTGCGGGAGGCTCCGTTGTTTCGCCGGCGAGCGCGGAAAGGGTATCAAGCAGTTCGAAAATTCCGAATTTCTCCATTTTTTCACCGTTAAATCAAAATTTTTTACAAGAAAAGTTTATGTGAAGGGAGTTTTTGATTGCCAAAACTCTTTCTATAGTATATAATTAAAAACGGATCGTTAGAACCATAACGACGCAAAACAAGAAGGGAAAACTATGCGCAAGGCTTTTAAGAATTTTATTGCAGTTGCGGCGGCCTCACTCATGACTGCGGGCGCGCTGTCTCTCGCCGCTTGCGGCACCGATTTCAAGACCCCTGAGGGGGGGCCGTCCGCGCAGGATGCGGTGGAATCCAACGGCGGTTTCGTCGTCGGCAAGGGCGATTATTATTATTTTATCAACGGAATCGAGTCGTACACTTCCGACAATACCTACGGCACACCGGTCAAGGGAGGGCTGTACCGCATTAAAAAAGCGGACGTTTCGGCAAAGGACGGGGCGAAAGCGGAGCGCGTGATTCCCTCTATCATCACATCGGGCTCGTACAACGGCGGGATTTATATCTATGGAGACAGAGTGTATTTCACCACCCCCAACGTCGTACCGGACCCCGTCTCCGGCACGCTTGATTCGAGCGTGATGCGGTTCGGGAGCGCCAAGCTCGACGGTACCGATATGAAGGATTATTTTACCGTAAGCACCAATACCGTCGAGTACCGCTTTGTGGAAGCCGGCGGCACCGTGTATGTGCTCTATGTCGACAGCAACGACCTCTATTCCTACAACACGGCTTCGGAGGAAAAGACTCTCCTTGCAGACAATACCACATCCGTCGTGTTCAATAAGCAGGATCCGACCGATCCCACCGTGTATTTCACGATGTCCGTCAGCGAGAATCAGGACTCTGATCTCGACGCCCGCACTTTCGCCTATAACCAGATTTATTCCGTCAGGGCGGACGTCACCGAGGCTCCCTACGAATATACATGGGACATGGACTACGTCGAGGAGAAACTTGACGGCAACGTGCCCTACACCAATCTCGGCACGATCGTTCTCGACGGTGTCGACTCGCAAAGTTTCGATCCGGGTTCAAAGTTTACCCATTCCGAAACGCCCCCCGGCAAGTGGCATGGCTACACCTATACGCTCCGCTCCTATGAAAACGGCGGCCTCTACTACACCGTGACGCCCGCCAAGAAGGCGAGCAGTTCCCCCGGCTCGGACGACAACGGGAAACTCTGCTATATCGATGCGGAAAAGCTCGGAAGCGGCTGGGATTCCGTGAAGGCGAACGATGAACTCGGCACGGCGATCGACGTCGTTGCCGACGCCGCGAACCTTTCGGACACGGCAACGTCGGGTGCGCTCTTCTATTTGGACGGGGAAGGACATCATCACTATCTCTATACCGAAGGCAACGCGATTTTCCGCGCCGACGTGGAAGAGACGAACGGAAGCCACAAGGGCGCAGATCAGCAGATTGCGGATAACGTCAGCGGCGCGACGCTCATCGGCGTTGACCTTACCGCCGATCCCGCCTACCAATACCTGTACTTCTCCCGTTCCAACGGTTCGGGCCATTCGGTGGAGCGCGCGGTCATTAACGGCGACCCCGTTTACTATCAGAACCTTCAGTTTGCGGATTCGGACAACGAGCTCTATTACCCCGTGAAAGTGCTCAATCTGGAGGTTGCGGACAGCTGGTATCAGTTTGAGATCATCGGGACGAACCTTTTCTTTGCCGATGCCGACAACGACGTTGCGTCCACATCCTTTAACTACATTTCCGTCGTTTCCCTTGCGAACCAAGAGGGCAAACTCATGAACAACAAGGAGCTTAAGGCCTTCACGGAGAAGTACAATTCCATCATGAGTACGGATGCAAAAGTCGGGCTTCTCGCAAAGCTTTCGGCGAACAGCAATTCCAAACTCTCCACCGCGCTCAGGTATTACTTCCTGACGGGAGAGACGGAGCAATTCACGGAGAATATCGAATTCGCCGTCGAAAACGACAAGAGCGATACTTATCTCTATAGCGAAGACGAGCAGAATGCCTTCGAGGCATTCACGGCGAATAAGGGGGACCCCGGCCAAGGCGGGCTTTTCAAGGAGACGGACTTTGTCGACGGCGACGGAAATTACTACCGTACCTATGACTATTTCGTGGCAAGGATAGGCGAGATGACCGAGGCCGATACCGAGAAAGCGGAGAATTATTGGAAGACGGCGCTCGCCAACTTCAGCGTAACCGAGAGCGGGGAAACGGAGACGGGTCTCAGCGTGGGAGCATGGGTAGGGATCGGCATTGCGATCGCCGTTGTCGCCGCCGCCTGCGTGGCGGTCCCCGTCATCCTTATCCGCAAGAAGAAGAAAAGCGGCAATGAGCGGCCCAAGGAAGAGAAAATGGCCGTCGATACGACGGATGATACAGACGTCGACGTCTATGCGCCCCTGACGGAGCCCGCGGAGGAATCTGCAGGGGAAGACGGCGGGGAGCCGCAACGGGAAGAAACCGTTGAGGACGAAGCGGCGGATGAAACCGCGGAAGAGACCGCGGAAGAGACGTCCGCGGAGACGGACGCACCGGACGGCGGTACGCCTCTGGAATAAACCAAACGCAAACCTCCGCCTGTGCGGAGGTTTTTTGGTATACGAAAACAGCGCAACCGTCCCGCGGAAGGCGGAGGGGCTTGGAAAAATGAAATGATTGTAAAAAATGTTATCATTTCCCCAAAAAATTTTTAAAAATGCCACGCAAAACAGTTTACAAAAAAAATAAATCCTAATATAATTTATTAGCCCGATAGGGGCGGATAAATCCGCAGAAAGGAGGTAAGCGTATGGCACGTTACATCAAATGCCCGCGGTGCGAACTCAACTATATCGACGCCGACCAACAGGAGTACTGCGACGTATGTTTAAGGGAAATGAAGGGGATTTCCGTCGATGCCGATGAGGCGGAGGAAGACGAGATTCCGATGGAGGTTTGCCCTGTCTGCGGCGAAAATATGATGCGCGTCGGCGAAAAGATGTGTGACGAATGCAAGAAAAAGGCGGACTATGAGTTGGAAGAGCCCGATCCCGAAGAGGATGACGATGAGTGGCGGGAGTATCTCGACGACGATACGGATGATCTCGATGAAGAAATGGGCAAGCTCGACGAGGCCATGAGCGGAGATCTCGACGCCGACGAAGAGGATGCGGACGAAGAGGAGGAAGACGAAGTGTACGGGAATAACGAAGACGAGGAAGATCTCGACTACGTTACGAGCGACGAGATATATTCCATCCCGGGCGATGACGATGATGACGAAGACTACGACGACAAGCTCGATGACGACGACTTCTGAGTAAATTACGGACGGAGCGGTAAGCTCCGTTTTTTTTGGAACGGCGGCCCGCGCGGGGCAGGGCGGCGGCACAAAATATCTGTATTATGAACATTTTTCAACGCATCGGCGAGGCGGTACGCAGGTACGACGATACGCACAATTTTACCTGCGATCTCTGCGGGCGGGAAGTATTCGGCGGCGAAAGGGTATGCGATAAGTGCCGAAAAATATTGCCGTGGAACGATAAAAATATATGTCCTCTCTGCGGAAGGAAAGTGGGGGAGCCCGGCATCTGCCTCGAATGTAAACGAAAGAGGCTTATGGTAGACAAGGCACGCTCCCCGCTTCTGCACGAGGGGGAAGCGGCGCGCATCGTCGTGCGGGAGAAGAAACAGAAGTATTTTTACCGTACCGCCGCGGAACTCATGTTTCCGCTCCTCGATGAATTCGGGCCCGACGCCTTCGTCTTTGTTCCGATGACGGAGAAGGCGGAGAAAAAGCGGGGCTATAACCAGTCCCGCCTTATCGCCGGGGAGCTTTCGCGGCGGAGTGGCATTCCCGTTCTCGACGCCGTGACAAAGCTCCGTGAGACGGGCGCGCAAAAAGCTCTCGGCCGCACGGAACGGGAGAAAAATCTGGAAGGCTGCTTCCATGTGGCCGACCGTAAAGGAGTCAAAAATAAAAACCTCCTTATCATAGACGACACGCTGACCACGGGCTCGACGGTGAGTGAACTTGCCACGGTCCTGAAGCGCGCTGGCGCGAAGGAGGTAAACGCGTTGACCCTGACGAGCGTTTACGATAAGCACCCGTTCGGAATCAACGATAATGAGAAATAAAGAGTTTCTCTTTGGGAGAAACTCCGGTGTGATTTGCAAATTATATTTTCATTTTTGCGGGCGCCTTATGAACGTTGGGCGCCTTTTCCTTCGCTTCCGACGGGCCGCGGCGGTCTTTGCCGAGGAAGAAAAGCGCGATTGTGTCCGGCCCGACGTGCGTGCCCGTACAGATGTCGTAAAATTCCACGATAACATCCTTTACGCCCCGTTCTTTCAGGGCTCCGGCGAGGGCAAGGGCCTCTTCTTCGCAGTCGGCATGGGTGATGGCAACGGTCTGCGTCTCGGGGTGGATGCAATTTGCATCGAATGCCGCAAGGAGGCTCGAGATTGCCTTCTTTCTGCCCCGCTCCTTGCCGCATAAGACGAGTTTCGCCTGTGCATCCCCGTCTGCCCTGAGAATGGGCTTGATATTGAGAAGCGTGCCCGCAAAGGCCGCGGCGGCGGAGATCCGTCCGCCCTTCCGCAGATATTTGAGATCGCCGACCGTCACATAACTGTTCATTTTATAGCGGTTTGCTTCGAACCATTCCGCGCATGTTTCAAGGCTTTCGCCCATGTCGCGCAGGTCCGCAACGCGGAGAACGAGTAACCCTTCGCCCATCGAGGCGTTGGAGCTGTCCGCAACGACGATCTTTCTTTCGGGAAATTTCCTGCCGAGTTCCTTTGCCGCCGAAACGGCCTGCGCGTATGTGCCGCTGATGCCGGAGGCAATCGTCGCAAAAAAAACGTCCCGCCCCGCTTCCAGCACGGGGGAAAGGGCTTCTTCTATGCGGTCCCCGGAGATAAGCGATGTGCGCATTTCCTTTCCTTCCCGCATTTGTCTATAGTGTTCCTTTGCCTCATTGCGAAAGTTGTTTCCGCCGAAACAGTCCCTTTCTTCGCCGTCCCCGAGAAGGCGGTAAGAGATAACGCGGATCCCGCTTTCCCTTAAAAGATTTTCCGGAATGTTTGCCGACGAGTCCGTAAAAATTTCAAATGACATAGTATGCCTCCCGAATACTTCCGACAGCATTTAACATATCTCAGATGCGCCGAAATTACAACCTATTAGCCCTCTGTTTCGGGCTACTCTTCCGATTTTTTGCTCCACTGCGGAAAAAAAGTACTCTACTCCGGGTAGAATGCAGGATATTTCCGCAATATCCGTACATTTTTTTCCTTTCGGGGTCATATCTTAATATCGATCGGCGGGGAAAAGAATATTCGGAGTAAATCGACAAAACGGCCGTAATTTCGGCAAAATTTTCTTCGCACACTATGATAGGATACAGGTAAACCGAATGAAATTCTTCACCGTGAAACTGAAAACGATTTTTCTCGGCGGGGTGATCCTGCTTGCTCTTACCGTTGCGCTGGTTGCCGCAAATTTCACGGGCGCCGTAGAGGTCTATTCGAGCACGGGCCGCTCCCTTCCCATCTACTGCGTGGAGAGAGACGACAATAAGATCGCAATTTCCTTTGACTGCGCATGGGGCGTGGAGCACACCGACGCGATTCTCGAAAATCTCGAAGAAGGCGGCGTAAAAGCGACCTTCTTCACCGTCGAATTCTGGGCAAAGGATCATCCCGACTATTTAAAAAAGGTTTCCGATGCGGGCCACGAGATCGGCACGCACAGCTCTACCCATTCCTACATGTCCCGCCTGTCGGAAAGCGAGATCCGCGGCGAGCTGAAATCTTCCGTAAGCGCCATCACCGCCGTGACGGGGAAGAGCGTGGAGCTTTTCCGCCCGCCCTACGGCGACTATGACGACCTTCTCATCGACACGTCGAACGCGATGGGCCTGTATCCCATTCAATGGGACGTGGACTCTCTGGACTGGAAAGATCTCAGCAGTTCCGACATCGCGGAGAGGGTTATTTCGCGCGTGAAGAGCGGCTCCATCATTCTCTGCCACAATAACGGCCTGCATACGGCGGAGGCGCTTCCCATCATCATCGACACTCTCCGCGCCAAAGGCTTCACTTTCGTTCCCGTCGGCGAGCTCATCTATCGCGAAAATTATACGATAGACGCGACGGGCAAGCAGATCCCGAAGAACGTTTCCTGAAAAGCCGTTTGCGCGTTCTTTGCGGACGGCGGAGAATCTTCGGGGGAGTTATTCCCGTCCCGCCCTCTTGCTGTCCGCCGAAAGCCAAAAAACCATAAAAGAAACACTTGGAGGTACAAATAAATTATGGATCACAGCACGGAAAAAAACAACAGAGTCTACTTTTGCGGGGAGATCGTCACCGAAGCGACCTTTTCCCACGAGGTCTACGGAGAAGGATTCTATGAATTCTACGTCAGAGTCTTACGCCTTTCTGGGCAGGCGGACATTCTGCCCGTCACCGTCTCGGAGCGTCTCATCAAGGGAAACGATCTCAAAATCGGCAGCCGCCTCTCCGCCGTCGGACAATTCCGCAGCTATAATAAGCTGGAGGGCGGCAGATCCCGCCTCATGCTCACCGTCTTTGTGCGGGAAATCGTCGAGCCGTCTTCGCAGAATCCCAACAGCATCGTCCTTTCGGGTTACATCTGCAAGCCGCCCGTTTACCGCACGACGCCCTTCAACCGTGAAATCGCCGACCTGCTCGTTGCCGTGAACCGCGCCTACAATAAATCGGATTACATTCCCTGCATTGCATGGGGGAGAAACGCAAGATTTGTGCAGACGCTGAAGGTGGGGGACAGGATCGCGCTTTCGGGGCGCATTCAGAGCAGGGAATATCAAAAACGCCTTTCCGAAGAGGAGACCGTAACGATGACGGCCTATGAAGTCTCCGTCTCCAAACTCGCCGCCTACGACGAAGGCGACAATTTTGATTTGGACGGTGAATTCGACCTGTACAGCCCCGCGGAACAGATATATAACGCTTGACATTTCCTCCCGTTTCGGATAAAATAAAGAAAAAGCCGAAACGGGGGACGTTGTGGCAAAAAAGAGGACAAAAAACGAAAAAATCCGTGAAATTCAGGCGGTGCTCGAGAAGCATCGCCGTTTTGACTTTCGATACGTTCCGATCGTGGGACATTATGTCATGCCCGATAAGAACTACGCCTACCGTCAGAAGGGGCTCGATTCGGCAATCACGGGATTTTGGAGAACTTTTTTGATGATCTTCACCCGTCCGCTATTTTGGATTGCCTACGGCGGCGTCAGGGTGGAGGGGAAGAAAAACTTAAAGGCCATCGGGAAGTCCGGTGCGATCTCCGTCTGCAATCACTTCAATTATCTCGATACGCTTCTTGTCCGCACGGCGCTCGGGCACTACCGCACGTTCCATACGATGGGCCCGTGGAACAACAAGACGGGCTTGGGCGGGCACATCATCCGCCACGGCGGCATGTGGCCGTTTTCCAAGGACAGGGAAGCGGCGCGCAACCTTCTCGCCGAAATGGAGCGGCAGCTCGGGCGGGGAAAGATCGTCAATTTCTATGCCGAACAGGTTATGTGGACAAACTATCAGAAACCCCGCCCGATGAAGGACGGAGCCTTTCACTATGCGGTGAAATTCCGGGTGCCCGTCATACCGGTTTTCTGCACTTTCAAGCGGAGTAAGCGGGGGCACCTGAAGCGCGTGCGTATACATATTCTCCCCGCAATCTATGCCGACGATGCACTTCCGAAGACGGAGCGCCTGCAGGATATGAAACAACGCGCCGAAAACGAATGGAAGGACTGCTACGAAAACGCGTACGGGATCCCTCTCGAATACTGCTGATACCGTGGCACGGCACAAATTTCCGGATAAAAAATTCCGCCCGCATAGCGGGCGGTTAATTATTTTCGGGAGGCTTGTCGTACTCCACGCGGGCGGTCTGTTCCCAGCCCGCATCGATGTTTTTTCGCGCATAGAGGCGGCTGATGATGTAGATCGGAACATATTCGAGCAGATAGAAGGGGTTGAAGAGTACCGTCCCCGCCTTTTCCCAAAAACCGAGAGGCGCAAACATTTCGGGACAGGCGGACATCGCGAGCACGCTGTATCCGAGGAGCAACACATACATCACCACGAGCGGCAACACAATGAGGAACATAACGGCCTCAAACCACGGCCCGCCCGTGAGGGCATACCAAACGGAGATGCCCACGCCCGTAAGGACGGTTGCCACAGAGAACACGAGGAAGAGGATGAGGGGAGCGATGCCGAAGAAGTATTCGAACTCTCCCGAAGTGACGGAACCCCGTTTTTTGATCTGCTGTACAATTTGCCGTTTGTACTTTCTGTCGCACTGCGAGTAGCCCGTCACCCAACGGACACGGCGCCGGAAGTTATCCTTATGGTGCAGAGCCTCTTCCGTATATATGATGGCATAGGGATAGAACATCGAGCGGAATCCCTTCAGGAGGGAATCGAGCTTGAGTTCGTAGTCCTCGGTCAGCGTCCTGTACGGCCAGCCGCCGATGCGCTCGATGACGGAGCGCCGCACCATCATGCCCTGCCCGCACAAATTGAGGGGCATGTCCTTCTGCATGCGGTACTTGTTGCCGAGATCGTCCAGGGTGGGCCATGTAAGCGCCGCGCAGTTTGTGAACACCGTGCGCGTATTCTTTCCGCCAAGGTAGTTTTTAATGTATTTGCGGGTAAGAAAGATGTCGAAATCATGTTCGAGCGCGTTATTGAGTTCGGTAATATACGATTTATCGAGCACGGCGTCGGCATCGACGATGACAAACGCATCATAAGATGCGATTTTATTTTTGATTGCCGTGAAGTATCCGTCGAGCGCGTCCCCTTTGCAGGTCTGTCCGGGGACGATGAATACTTCGGCGCCGAGTTCCCTTGCGAGCGCAATCGTGGGATCGTCGGGGTCCTTCACGATGACGTTAATATCGAAAAAATTCCTGTCGTAATCCTGTTTGCGGATGGAGGCGAAGAGATCCCCGATGACTTCGCTCTCGCCGCGGGCGGGAATGACGACGGAGATTCTCCTCTTTTCTTTGGCCTTCTTATACGGCGGTTTCCGGAAGGCGTAGCGGAACTGCAAAAGTTTTGGAATATACAGCAGGATCGCCAGCACCGAAAGGGCAGCATATATGGATAATGTGATAATGACAGGGAGAGACATAGCGGCTCCGTATCTTTGGAATAACCCCATTATAGACAAAATTTTTGATTCCGTCAATACATTCATGAAAATTTGTCAGAAAAAAGTATGACAAATTTGTTCCGCGCTCTGCCATCGCGGGCCCGTCCGTAAAACCCCGTCCCTGTTTTTGCCGGTATTTTCAAAAAACGCTGGAATTTCCGGAAAAAGAATTGCAAAATCTTTTTTTCTGTGGTAGAATGAAATTGCGACACAATCAAATACTGTTCATGAAAGATACAACGGCATCGGTGTATCCTTAATTCCCATTTTCATGAACAGGGTATTGTGTCGCAACAATTCGGGGATACTCGAAGCGGGCGCTCCGGATTGGGGCGTCCTTATTTTTTTGCCCGCAAATACATTATAAGGAGAAAGGTAACATGAAGGAAAAAAGCAACATGAAACACGCTTTTTGCGCATTGGTAACGGCACTGCTCGCATTCTGCCTGTGCTTGTCTTTTGCGGGTTGCAGCAGCACAGGAGGGACATATTATCTCGTAGAAAACGACAAGTATGATACGGAGACCTATTTCGTACTTAAAGGCGGCACTTGGACAGACGACGACGGGGCATCGGGCGATTACGAGATCGACGGAGAGAAGATCACGCTTTATACCGATATGTTCGGCGAACGTGTGGAGTCTTCAAAAGGCACCGTAAAAGACGGCGTTCTCACCATCTTCACAATCGCGGGGGATGTCGTCTACTGCAAGGAGGGTTCCGAGCCCTCGGGCGGCGGCGCGGACAATAATCAGGAAGAAACGCCAAAGCCCGACGAAAATGCGGATTGAGTGAAGCAGCAAAAAGTCATTAAAAAATTGTTTTGTTGAAGGAAATTCCAATGCGGAAGGACGCCTCCGCGGCGGGGTTTCCGAAAATCGGGAGCGCGGCAATTTGCCGCGCTCTTCCGTCTGCCGAAAACCCGCCGGCTATGCCTTCGGAAAATAAAAAAGGGCAGACAAAACCGCCCTTTTTCAACGGAAATTTGTTAAAAAACGCACTTTTCGGACAGAAAGGAGACGAGGCCCTCCCCGCCGAGCCGCACCTGTGCCATCGTATCGCGGTCGCGGACGGTGACCGTGCCGTTTTCCATCGTTTCGAAATCGATCGTAATGCAATAGGGCGTGCCGATCTCGTCCTGCCTTCTGTATCTCTTGCCGATCGAGCCCGCCTCATCATAGATGACGGAGAAATGGTGTTTCAAATTGTTCCATATCTCCCGCGCCTTGGGCGCAAGGTTCTTCTGCAGAGGCAAAACCGCAGCCTTATATGCCGAAACCGCGGGGTGGAAGTGCAGGACGTTGCGCGTTTCGCCGTCGCCGAGCTTTTGTTCTTCGTATGCCTCGCAGAGGACGGCGAGCATGAGACGGTCCGCGCCGATACTGTATTCGATGACGTAGGGGATGAATCTCGAGCCGTCTGCGGGATCCACATATTGCAGGCTCTTGCCCGAGTATTCCTGATGGCGCGAGAGGTCGTAATCCGTGCGGTTGTGTATGCCGTTCAGTTCCTGCCAGCCCATGGGATAGAGATATTGGATGTCGCACGCTTCCTTTGCGTAGTGGGCGAGTTTGTCGTGGTCATGAAAGCGGAGATGTTCCCTTTTGAATCCCAAATCAAGCAAAAATTGCAGCGCCTTCTGCTTAAACTCCCGATAATACTGCCCGTCCGTGCCCTCTTTGCAGAACCATTGGTGTTCCATCTGCTCGAATTCTATCGTGCGGAAGATAAAGTTGCCCGGGGTGATCTCGTTGCGGAAGGCCTTGCCGATCTGCGCAATGCCGAAAGGAATCTTCGCGCGCGTTGTGCGCTGGACGTTGAGGAAATTCACGAATTCCCCCTGCGCCGTTTCGGGGCGGAGATAAATTTTATTCTGGCCCTCGTCCGTCACGCCGCGGCTCGTTTCGAACATGAGGTTAAAGGTACGGATGGGCGTCCAGTCGAATGCGCCGCATACGGGGCAACGGACCCGATGCTCTTTGATGTACTCTTCCATCTCTTCGTCCGTCATGAGATCGGGATTGACCGCGCCCTTACCGTGCGCTTCGATGAGATTGTCGGCACGGTGGCGGGTCTTGCAATTCCTGCAATCCATTTTCGGGTCGGAGAAAGACGTCGTATGCCCGCTCGCCTCCCAAACGCGGGAGTTCATCAAAATGGCGGCGTCGATGCCGTAGGAATTGTCGCTTTCCTGCACGAAGCGTTTCCACCACGCCCGCTTGATGTTATTTTTGATTTCCACGCCGACGGGCCCGTAGTCCCACGTGTTGCCCATGCCGCCGTATATTTCGCTGCCGGGAAAGATGATCCCCCTCCCCTTGCAGAGTGCGACAAGTTTATCCATTGTGACGGCGCTGTTGTCCATACGTTACCTCTGAATATTCGTTTATGGTACATTATACAAGCATTTTTGCAAACGGTCAAGAAAATTCCCGTTCAAAAATAAAAAATCCGCGGGCAGGAAGGGAAAGTAAACCGTCTCAAACGAAAAATGTCAAAAAAACCCTGCTCAAAGACTATGCAATTTGCGGAAAATATGATATAATGATAAGCGGAATACTGTAAACATATTCGGTGACACCATGGCGGACAATTTTATTGAACAATTTATTGAAGAAGATCTCGCTGCGGGGAAAATTTCGGCAATACGGACGAGATTTCCTCCCGAACCCAACGGTTATCTTCATATCGGGCACGCAAAGAGTATGTTCGTCAACTTCGGCATTGCCGAAAAATACAACGGCACGTGCAATCTCTTTTTCGACGACACGAACCCCTCCAAGGAAAAGACGGAGTATGTCGACGCCATCCGCAGAGACATCGAATGGCTCGGTTATCATTGGGAAAAAGAGGTCTATGCCTCCGATTTTTTCGATACCATCTACGCCTATGCCGAAAAACTCATTTGTGATGGCAAGGCCTTCGTGTGCGACCTCTCTCCCGATGAGATCAGGGCAACGCGGGGGACGC
This sequence comes from uncultured Clostridia bacterium, assembly GCA_964612545.1. Lineage (GTDB taxonomy): Bacteria > Bacillota > Clostridia > Christensenellales > Borkfalkiaceae > Gallimonas. The sequence continues at coordinate 13,771 of CAZTBU010000029.1, forward strand.
TGACCGAACCGGGTACGGAGAGCCCGTACAGAAACCGCACGGTTGAAGAGAACCTGAAACTTTTCCGCGAAATGAGGGACGGAAAATATCGGGACGGGGAAAAGTGTCTCCGCGCCAGAATCGACATGGCCTCGCCCAACGTGAACATGCGGGACCCCGTCATTTACAGGATACTGCATGCCGCCCATCACAGAACGGGCAACAAATGGTGCATTTACCCGATGTACGACTATGCGCATCCCATCTGCGACTACCTGCAGGGCGTGACCCATTCGCTCTGCACGCTGGAATTCGAGGATCACCGCCCGCTCTACGACTGGGTCGGCGTCAGTCTCGGCTTTTCGCCCAAGCCCCGCCAGATCGAGTTTGCGCGGCTGAATCTTACCAACCTCGTCATGAGCAAGCGGTATCTGAAAAAGCTCGTCGAGGAAGGCTCCGTTCACGGCTGGGACGACCCGAGAATGCCTACGCTCGCGGGCCTCAGGAACCGCGGCATTCCCGCGGAGGCGATCAGGGATTTCTGCGCCCGCGCGGGCGTCACCAAGGCGCAGTCGGAGTGCGAGATCGGCTACTTCGAGGCCGTGGTCCGTGACTATCTCAACGCCCATGCCCCCCGCGCAATGGCCGTTTCCGATCCCATCAGGCTCACCGTCACCAACTATGAGGGGAGCGAGGACGTGCTGTTCGGGGTCAATCAGTCCGATGAAAATGCGCGGACGGTCCGTTTCGGCAGAGAGCTCTATATCGAGCGGGGGGATTTTTCTCTCGACCCGCCGCCCGGATACCACCGCCTGAAGCCCGGCGGTTACGCAAGGCTGAAGAGCGCGTATATCATCCGCGCGGACGAGGCCGTACGGGATGAAAACGGCAACGTCACAGAAGTAAAGTGTACCTATTTCCCCGAAAGCAGATCGGGAAACGACACGAGCGGCATCAAGGCCAAAGGCGTTTTGCACTGGGTTAACGCAGAGACCTGCGTGGATGCGGAACTGAGGCAGTACGACCATCTCCTCCGCGATGCCGATTACGGCGGGCAGGACTTCTCCGAGCGCATCAACCTTGATTCCGAACACATCTTTGCCGCCAAGGCCGAGCCGTATCTTGCGGAAGCGGAAGACGGCGCCGCGTTTCAGCTCATGCGCACGGGATATTACAAGAAGGCAACGGAAAACGGGAAGATCATTCTCTCCGAGATCGTCTCCCTGAAAGATAATTTCAATAAATAATATGCAGCTTTTTCTGTTTCATGGCAGAAAAAGGAGGGATCATGGATATTTCTATGTACATCATTATCGGCGCCGGTGCCGTGGCGCTCCTCTTTGCCGTCTATGGGGCGGTCAGGGGATTTTACCGCCTTACGTGGATCGGTTGGGAACTTCTTATCGCCTACGGCCTCGATCTGCTGATCCCGCCGCAGACGGGCATTGCCGTATCCATCCTGCTTCTCGTCGTTTTTACCGTACTGCCGCTTGCGGGGGAATACGTGTTGCGCCGCGCACTCTTTACGGGCCGCGTCCTCGGGCAGCGTACGGGAGAAAAGGTCTTTAACCACCTCTTCGGCGCCGTGACAGCAGTCGTCGGGGCGCTGATGTTCTTGGTGGCCGTCGGCGGGATCGCATTGCCTGCCGCGGGCCTCTTCGGCGGCAACGATTTCGGCCTGCCGGAGATCATCACGGGACATGCGCTCGACTTCTTCCTGATCGCGGTCTGCCTCGTGACGTTGCGCGCGGGGTGCAGGCTCGGGCTTCTCAAGGGGCTGAATTTTCTCCTCACGCTCGCGATCACGTTCGGCGCATTTTTCGGCTTTTTCCTGCTCTTCTCACAGGTAAGCGGAGGAATTGCCTTCTCAACGTCTGTGGGCGGATGGTTCGGTATCGGGGGAAGTGCGGCGGCCCTTCTCGGTTGCATGATCCTGACGCTTTTCTTCACCTTGCTTGCCTTCGCGGGCGCCATGATTCTGTCGAAGTTCTTCGACGGGCTCATCCGGAAGGCAAATTCGAACATGGCCGTTGCGATCCCCGACGCGCTTCTCCTCGGCGCCGTATACATCGCCGTATTTATTTTGGCGCTCCTCGGCATTCAGGCGCTGTTCGGCTTCATGGCGGACGGACATTGTCTCTCTTCGATCGTCGGAAACATAGACTACGTTAACGAAATGTTCAACGTCGGTGAAATAGACGGTACGATTGCCGAATTCGGAGAGAAACTTTCGGCCCTTGCGCAGTCCTCGCCGATCTCCGCAGGAATCTTCCGCGGCAACCCGTTTATTGCATAAAAAGGATAACTTGTTGCAATCGGGATATAATGAATAGCAGAATATGCTTGATAAACGTACCCATCTTCTGCTATCCCGCATTGCCGAACTCTGCTTTGACGGGAGCTATAAGATCGTCGAAGAAGAGGACCTTCTCGCCTGCTTTCCGCCGAAACTGAAAACGGACAAGGAAGGGCTCGTCCACATGCTCCGCTTTCTCCGCGAGCACGGCTATATCGACGTCAGATATGCGGAGGAGGGAGTATACTGCCTCTCGCCTCTGCCCGAAGGCAGGATATACGACGAGAGGATGAAGCGCGAAAAAACCGAGAGCCGTAAAAGAAGACTGTATCTGTTTGTTTTTACGCTTCTCGGCGCCTTTGCCGGTGCGTTCGCGGGCGCGGGGCTTGCCATATCGCTCCTTGCGGGGGGCATATGATCAGCGACACATTGAATAAGCGCGAGGATGCGGTGATGAATGCCGTTTTCACGCTGTCGGCGGGGCGGGAAAGATTGATTGCCGCCCCGTATGATATATTATCGCTCCTTCCCCCGAAACTGAAGATCGATGAGGAAAAACTCGACCGCGTTATGAGGGATTTGGGGCTTGACGGCTACTTCGAGCTGATCGAGTCGGACAGGAAGGGGGAAAGGGTGTACGTATTGCAGCTGACCTCCCGCGGCATGAATTACCGCCGTCAGGACAGCCAGCTCCGCCGCAGTGTTTGGTTCAGGTGGGGCGTTGCCGCGATCGGCGCCGTCATCACCGCACTGATGGGTATGATCCTGAAACTGATATTCGGATAGAAATTCCGCACTGTACGGAACAGGGGCCTCGAACTACGATGGAACATCACGAATTCATTCTTAAATCGCCTTTTCAGCCTACGGGCGACCAGCCCGAAGCGATCCGCAGTCTCACCGAAGGCGTTTTTGACGGCATCCGCACACAGGTGCTCGTCGGCGTTACGGGCAGCGGAAAGACGTTTACCATGGCAAACGTCATCAAAAACGTCGGCCGCCCGACGCTCGTCATCGCCCACAATAAGACGCTCGCGGCACAGCTCTGCAATGAATTCCGCGCGTTTTTTCCCGAAAACAGGGTTGAATTTTTCGTTTCCTATTACGATTATTACCAGCCCGAGAGTTATATCCCGTCGACGGATACCTATATCGAAAAAGATCTTTCGATGAACGACGAGATCGATAAACTCCGCAATGCCGCCACCTGTTCGCTCGGCGAGCGGGACGACGTCATCGTGGTGAGTTCCGTCTCCTGCATCTACGGCCTCGGCGCGCCCGAAGAATTCTTCCGCCTCGGCATCTCCATGCGCCCCGGGCAGGAGATGTCCCGCGGGGAACTGCTGAGCCGCCTCGTGGATATACATTACGCGCGCAATGACATCGATTTCAAGCGCTCCTCTTTCCGCGTCAGAGGGGACATTGTGGAAATTTTTCCCGCTTCCAATTCCGAAGTTGCCATCCGCGTGGAGTTTTTCGGCGACACGATCGACCGCATTTCGGAAGAGGACGTCACGACGGGAAAAATCGTCTCCGAACTCAAACATGCCGTCATTTTCCCCGCGAGCCACTATGCGGTGGGAAGCGAAAAGCTCGTCTCCGCCCTTTCGATGATCGAACAGGACCTCGAGGGAGAGGTCAAAGCTTTTGAGGATCGGGGCAAACTTCTCGAAGCACAGCGCCTCCGCCAGCGTACCGAACACGACCTTGAGATGATGCGCGAGATCGGCTATTGTTCGGGCATCGAAAATTATTCCCGCTACTTCGACGGCAGGGCTCCCGGGGAGCCGTCCTTCACTTTGCTCGACTATTTCCCGCCCGATTTCCTCGTCTTTATCGACGAGAGCCACATGACGATCCCGCAGATCCGCGCGATGTACAACGGTGACAGGGCGAGGAAAACCAATCTCGTCGATTACGGTTTCCGCATGAAGTCCGCCTTCGATAACAGGCCCCTGACTTTTGAGGAATTCGGCGAGCGCATACCGCAGCTTATCTGTGTTTCGGCGACGCCCGCACCCTATGAACTCAATGAAGCGGGCAATGTTGTGGAACAGCTCATCCGCCCGACGGGGCTTTTGGACCCCTCCGTCGAGGTCAGGCCCACCAAGGGGCAGATCGATGATCTTCTCTCCGAAGTCCGTACCGTTGTTGCGGGCGGCGGCAGGGTGCTCGTCACGACGCTTACCAAGCGCATGGCGGAAAATCTTACCGATTACATGAAGGAGTCCGGCGTGAAGGTCCGTTACATGCACTCCGACATCGATACGCTGGAGCGCGTCGACATCGTCAACGGTCTCCGCAGCGGCGAGTTCGACGTGCTTTGCGGCATTAATCTCCTGCGCGAGGGGCTGGACCTTCCCGAGGTCAGGCTCGTTGCCATTCTCGACGCAGACAAGGAGGGTTTTTTGCGGAGCGAGACCTCTCTCGTGCAGACAATCGGCCGCGCCGCGAGAAATGCCGAAGGGCGGGTCATCATGTACGCGGACGAGATGACGGGAAGCATGGAACGGGCCATCTCCGAGACGGAGCGCCGCCGCAAAATTCAACAGGCATATAACGAAAAACACGGGATCGTCCCAAAGACGATCGTCAAGGACGTACAGTCCACGCTCTCCATCACGGGCAAGGCCAAGAAGGGGGCGGACATCGAACTCAAGGATATTCCCGGGGAGATCGAGAAGCTGAAGGCGCTGATGCGCGTTGCCTCCAACGCCCTTGACTTCGAGCGGGCGATCGAGATCCGCGAGACCATCAATGACCTGAGAAAACGGATGAGGAAGTGACGCCTTTTATTCTGTCTTTCAAGGCACCAAAGCCCGTGGCGTGATGAGTGGGGAAATTTGCCGAGCCGCCGCCCCGGACACTTTCTTTACGAAGCGAGACTGAGGAGGGGCGCGCGCCGTTTCAGATCACGTCATGGTGAGCGTTTTAAATCACGTCATGGTGAGCGTTCTAATCACGTCATGGTGAGCGTAGTCGAACCATCACCTTATTTTGCGGTGACCCTTCGGCAGGCTACTTCGCCCTACGGGCTCGTGCCGCCCTTAGTCAGCGAAAGAACGTGCGGGCGGGGCAGGGTGACAATTTTTTACGTCATGGTGAGCGTAGTCGAACCATCACCTTATTATGCGGTGATCCTTCGACAGGCTCAGGATGACGCGCGAAGCGCGCGGGATCCTTCGACAGGCTCAGGATGACGCGCGAAGCGCGCGGGATCCTTCG
>CAZTBU010000030.1:0-14747 GCA_964612545.1 uncultured Clostridia bacterium
TCAGCTTTCCCCCTTCCTCGATTCCGTTGAGTTCCTGCAGACATTCCGTAATATAGTCCATTGTTTTCAGAATAATCTCCGAAGCCTCATTCAATTTTTTCATTGGTTTATTCGATTCTTCCATCTCTATATCCCCTTTGACTCAGTATAGCATAAAATATTTTAATTGTCATGAAAATTACATATCAATTTCATAAAATTTTATAGAATTTTTAGCATGTACTTATGTGTCGAAAAAACATTCCCCGTGTTTTTTCTTCACTGCCGCAATAGCCGGCGGTGCAGTTGAGCTGACACTTTTTCATCCTCAGTCCGTATAAGCCGCTTTCCGAAAACTTTCTTTGTTTCAGACGGGAAATTCCGTCTCCACATCCCAGGAGTAACCGTAATCTTTCGCTTCGGACCATGTCATCAGATTTTCGAGAATTTCCACCATAGCGCACTTACGGCTATATAAAACGGGCGTCAGCTTTCCCCCTTCCTCGATTCCGTTGAGTTCCTGCAGACACTCCGTAATATAGTCCATTGTTTTCAGAATAATCTCCGAAGCCTCATTCAATTTTTTCATTGGTTTATTTGATTCTTCCATCTCTATACCCTCTTTGACTCAGTATAGCATAAAATATTTTAATTGTCATGAAAATTACATATCAATTTCATAAAATTTTATAGAATTTTAGAAAATACTGATTATTTTTTATAATTTTTTACAATCTTTTATAGAAAATTTTCACTTCTTGTAGCCGCTTCCCGTCCGTGTTTCTTTCATAATTTTGGCCTCCGGAATCATTATTTTTGTGAACCGAAACGATTCGGTAGTATTTTATACGATGAGAGCGCTTTTGTCAACCGCTTTCCGGAATTATCTCCGTTTTGGCGGAAAACATACATTTTCAATCTCATCGCGGGCGGGGATAAAGGCGGGAAATTGCGGCCCGCAAATACCGCGCGGATTTTTTCATATACACGAAAAGGCCCCGCGGACAAGCCGCGGGGCCTTTTCCAAAGAGGAATAAGTCACTCACTGCGGAGCGAGAAAACGGTCAGTTTTTATTCTTCTTTTTGCGGAAGAGCAGGAAGATCCAGAATCCGCACAGGGCAACGGCGAGCACGTCGATGACGATGAGAACGGGCACCCACCACGCGAATACTTCAACGTTTTTGCCGATGAGCGAACCCTTTTCGAGGCCCTGCGCCGTCTCGGCAAAGCTCTTGGTGTCGAGATAGGAGTAGAGAATATCTTTGGCGGACTTGAAGATGCCCCACTCCGCCGTAGTCGAAGTGCTGTCGTCGAACCAACCGATATTGCCGTCCGTATAGAGAATCTGGCTGTTGCCCGCGCGCACACACTCGTCGACGTCGTGAATGGTTTGGGTCGGAGTGCTTGTGCCCGCACACTGGTAATAGTCGGTAATGACGGTGCCGCGGAAGCCCCATTCGTTGCGGATGACGGAAGTAAGCATGGCGTAGCTCGAAGAGGCGCGCACGCTCCCGATACGGTCGACGGAACTCATCATGGCGTTGCCGTGGCCGATCTTGACGAGGAGCTCGAAGGGAAGAAGATAATTCTCTCTGAGGTTCTGTTCGGTGAGCCATTTATAGGCGCCGTTTCTGCCCGATTCGCTGTCGTTGACGGCAACATGTTTGACATAAGCCGTGAGGCCCTTCTCCTTCGCGCCATAGACTTCGTAGGCGCACATGATGCCCGAAAGACGCGCGTCTTCGCTGTAATACTCGAAGTTGCGGCCGCCCATCACGCTGCGGTGCAGGTTGGCGCCGGGGCCGTACCAACCGTTGAGGCCGAGCGCCGCGCCCTCGATGCCGATTGCCCCTCCGACCTGATAGGCCGTGTAGTAGTCCCATGTAGAGGCAAGAATGGTGGGGCTGGGATAATTGACGGCCTTGAGGTTGCCCTGTCCGGTCACGCTGTTGTTAAAGCCCGTGGGGCCGTCGGTGTCGCTCGTTCTGGGTTTGTTGATGGAAGAGATCTCGATGGTGCCGAAGCCGCCCTGAACGATGAGCTGGCCCATCTGGTTTTTGCTGAGCTGGCTTACGAGTTCGTCCCACATGGGGTCGTCGTAGGGAAGGCCCGCAAGGTCGTCGAGCGTCCACGACGTAAGCTTGGAATCGAACACAGGCTTGGTCGCCTCGGCCATGGTAGTGGGCGTCTGCGTCACGAAATGCATGTCTTCCTTCAGCGTATTGCCCATGTTGCGGTTTTCGGGCTTCTCGGCGGGGAAGGTATCCACAAAATCGGCACGGGTCATATACGTTATTTTCGTCGGCTCTTCGCTCCCGTCGATGGAGTGCGCCTTATTGACGGCGGGTTCGTAAATCGTGCTCGAAGCGCCCGACGTCTCGTTGGTATACGTCGTGAACCGGTTCTGGACGGGGTTTCCCGTCACACTGTCGGTCTCATAGCGGTAGCCTTCGGCGGGAACGGTAAAGGTATAGGAATTTTTCCCGTCGGCAGTCTCGGCAAGGGTGTGCGCGTCGGTGCGGAAGGAAAGCACATAGTCGCCGCCCTCGAGTTCGTACCCCATGAAGGCGTTGTTGTTGCGGTCGTAACAGTCGTATGACTTCATGTCCTCGACGGGAATCTCGATGGTGATCTGCTGGACGTCGCCCGGCTTCAACAGTCCCGTCTTGGCGAACGCAACAAGATTCACGTCGCTCTTCTCGATTCCGCCCTTCTTATAGGGAGGGGTGTAGTACACCTCGACGACGTCTTTCCCCGCAACGTCCCCCACGTTCTCAACCGTCATGAGAATTTCGATGGTGCCGTCCTTGGGCAGGATCCCGCCGTCAGGATAATTGCAGTTCACGAGCCGCCACTTGAATTCGGTATACGAGAGCCCGTATCCGAAGGGGAACTGCACAACGTCTTCGTAGCCGTGCGAAATGTTCCAACGCGTCTTGGCAAAGTCGGAATCCCAGAATCCTTCCGCGTCCGCCGTCTCGTACCATTTATAGCCGATATAAATGTCTTCGAGATAGTCCGAATACTTGTTGGCACGGGTTCCCAGCGAAGTGTCCGTGCTGATATCGAGATAGGAGCCCACGCCCTCTCTGCCCGAGGTCGCATAGGCGGCCGCGGTGGAGATGTCATACGCCCACGTATCGGTCAGATGTCCCGAAGGATTTACGTTGCCGACGAGGAGATTTGCAAGGCCGATGGTGCCGCGCGTCCCGGGGAGCCCCATAAAGACGGCCGCGTCCACGCCTTCGGTTTCGAGGAAACCCGCCTCCATGGGATTGGAGGTGTTGAACACGACGATCACCTTGTCGAAATTATCGCACACGAGATTCAGCATATACTCTTCCCTTGCGGAAATGGACTGCAATTTGCGGGAAGTGTCGTTTTCGTCGTTCTTGATATATTGGATTTTGGAGTAATCGTTGCCCTCCCCGAGGAGACGCCCGAGCACCACGATGGCGGTATCCGAATAATCTTTGGCCTGCTGGATGCGCTCGTCGGTATAGAAGGAATAGTCTGCCTCGATGACGCCGTAATAATCCTTATAGAGCTCGTCGGTGTACGCCTCGATGACGTAGTTCCCGCCCGCCACATGGGTGTAATTGAGCGCGTCATAGTCGGCGGCAAGCTCGGGATTGTATTCGATGCCTGCCTCTTTGAGACCGCCGAGGAAGGTCACAAGGTCGTTTCTGGACCCCGTGCCCGAGCCCGTTCCCTGCGGAATGAACCCGTCGTCCGAGCCCGCCCAGCCGAACACGTTGACTTTGGCGTCTTTTGCGAGGGGGAGAACGCCGTTGTTCTTGAGGAGCACGGCGCCCTCTTCCGTGACCTTGGCGGCAAGCGCATTCCCCGAGGCCCGCGCCTCCATCGTTTCGGTGGAATCTTCGTCGAGGCCGAAGCCGCAGAGATATTGGGTGATAATGTTTTTGAAGTTATAGCAGACGACGTTTCCTGCAATGAGCGCCGCAAGCAGCACGGCGATCAAGGTAAGGCATACGGTCCGCGTGATGATTTTCTTCTTAGACATGGTGCCTCCTTATACGCCTGCGTTGTAATTTGTCACGCTGAATTTGAAGCAGTCGATGTTTACGCTGTTGGCACCGTTCATGATGATTTTGAGTTCATGCATGCCCGCTTCGAGTTCGAAGGAGCCCATATCCACATCGTTCCAAAGATGGAAGTTGCCCGTGGATTGGCCCTCGGATATCGTCTTGCCCGCCATGTCGACGGATTGGCCCGAAAAGGTGACCGTCCAATCCTCCGCCGTAAAAGTTACGCCTTCCCACGAGGCAAGAACCGCCGTAACGGAAACGGTCGCCTTGGCTTCCAGATAGACGCGCACGGTGATAACGCTGCCCTCGTCAAAACCCTTGGCGCAATTGCCGTTGCTTCCCGTGCATTCTTCGGTAAAGGAGGTCTGATCGTCGCGCAGCTTCCACTCCGTCATGTCCAGATTTTCGCCCTCGGCGATAAACTCGCCGTTATCATCGAGAATGGCATCGCAGGGTTCGCCGTAACCGCTGACGGTAAACTTGAAGAGGTCGATGTTGGGGCAGTCGCTTAAAATGTCGAGGGTCAGGGTATGGTAGCCCGCCTCGAGGCGCTTGGCGGCAAATTCAACGGGCTTCCAGTTGTAGTATTGGTTTTCTTCGGTGTGTCCGAATGCCACCGTGCCGGGGTTGGGAAGCGTCTTTTGGTTATCCGTCCCATCGTCAAGAATAAAGTTGACTTTTTCCGTGAAATCGAAGGTGTCTTCGTATTTTGCCATCAGGATTTGAATGGCAACGGTTGCCCCCGCTTCGAGGCGGAAAGTCACCTTCACCTTGTTGCCCGCATGGCTGAAAGCGGCAAGGCAGGCGTCCCCGCTCGCTAGGCCGGGGTCGGTCTTTTCGACGAAACCTTTGTCTGCGGGCATGCCTTCCTGAAGTTGGTTTCCCTCCATGTTGAGAGATTCGGCTTCAACGATAAACTCGTGGTCGCCGTCGCTGTTGCCCTCGATTTTGACGTCATAGGGCGGTTCGAGGGGTTCGTTTACGGTGATCTCTATTTCCACGGACTTATTGCGGTAGGTGACGGTGACCACTTTATCTTCGAGGGTGAGTTTGCCCTCGGGTGACCACGTGTAACCCTCCGTCACTTCCTGCACGCTTTCGTCGGCAAAGTGCGCTTCCAGCACGAGTCCTGTGGGATCGAAGACGTCGCCAACCGTATAGGTGAGCGTCGTGGGTTGCGTCTTTACGGTAAGTTCCGTGTATTCCGCCTCGAACTCGCCCCACGAGCGGACATAATACTTCATGGCGTCGATGTTACCGGCGTCGCTATTGATCTTGAAACTGAACTCGTGCGAACCCGCAGTCAGGTTGATGACGCCGAGGCTCGTATCTTTCCAGTTCCAGAAGCCCTTACTTCCGTCGGGAAGGGGCGTTTGGTCCGAAATGTCCTTATCTTCCACGGTCTCGATCTTTACGCCGTCGATGAAGAAGTCGATGGCGTTCTTGATACGAACGCCCGCGTTGTAGGCCGCAGCGATGAATACGGGTTCGATGGTTGCATCCTCGGCGAGGATGATACGGGTCGCAAATTCGCTGGGTGCCACGACGGCTCCGAGGCTCGTACCTCTGCCGCTTGCGTCGGTGGGGTTGCAGCCTTCAAGGAAGACCTGACCTTTCTTGAGATGGTGCGCGTTTGCAACATCCTCACGGACGACGACGTTTTCGAGATCCCAGTCCTCGAAATCCTGAATGAAGGGGGCGCTGCCCTTGCTGTCGTCCAGCGTGATGGACGAAACGTGTTCGTACTTGCCGTCCACGCAGAAATCGATACGGTCGATGCAGAGCGCTTCCCCGTCGGCCGTAACGTCAAAGGTCAGGGTATTGGTGCCGGCGGGAACGGTCACGCCGCGCATCACGCGGTACCACCATGTCATTTCGTCGGGAATGGGAGTCTGGTGCTCGGCATCGTCTTCGGCATAGGAGACGGTACGGGCGGGAAGTGTGGTAAGGCCGCCTACGTTGAGTTCGCCCGGCTCGGATACGCCCTTGTAGTTGAGATAAACTTTCATGCGCTCGCCCAAACCGAAATTCTCCGTGGTGGAGGGGTTGGCAACATGGAAGCCGATCATGACGTTCTGATATTCCTTGTCCGCCGTGAAGGTAAACCCGAAGTAGTTGCCCGCAACGCCGTAGTTGCCGAGGTATTTCACTTTTGTCTCTCCGGAATCGTCCAGCGGATCGGATGCTTCGCCCGTGAGCTGCGTATCCGGTGCGGCCTTCACGCCCGAAACGGCGAGATCGATTGCCTCCGCCTCGACGGAGTATGTGCCCTCTCCGCCTTCCTTGATTTCAAACACGGGCGTCTTCGAAATTTCGGGCATCTTGCGCTCCGCCACGGTAATGTTGTAGCTCGCGCTCTTGCCCTGATAGGTCACGTTGACGCGGCGGGCCCCCGGCTGCGTCATGACGGGAGTGGAGATCCTGCATTCGGTGAGAGGGATCTCCGTCTTTGTGCCGTCGCTCATTACCGCGTAAACTTTGAGGCCTTCGTAAGAAAATTCTTCTCCGAACTCAAACGCCGTCTTCGCGCCCGACACATCCAGTTCGATCGACTGAAGGGTTGCCTCGGGGGGGGGGGTATCATCACCGCCGCAAGCCGCGAGCGCCGTGCAACAGAAGGGAACGAGCATTACGATCGATAAGACGATCGAGAGCAACTGCTTGGAAAATTTGTGCATACTTTTCTCCTTTTGCGGTTTTTCCGCATGATTCCGTTTTCCGGTTACGTGAATTGTACATTTTTTATTGTAACAATGCAACAATAAATGCGTAAAATTAACTTTTCGGGGCGTAACCTTCCGATAGTATTTTTCAAACCGTAAAAAAAAATGCCGTGATACGGCATTCCGTCTTCTTCACGGGGGGCGCACGGCCTCTTTTTTTCGGGGGGCGCTATTCCCCCTCCTGCGCTTTGAGGGGGAACAGGATATTGATGACAAACACGTTGTCTTCCGTATTGATGGAGAGATCGCCGCGGTAGCGCTCGCAGATATACCGCACGCTCTTGAGCCCGTAACCATGGAATTCCTTTTCGGGCTTCGTCGTGGACGGTATCCCGTTTTCGAAGTGCAGAACGTTGTCGTAATAGTTGTGCATGTTGACGGAAAGCATGTCGCCGACCGTTTTGACGCGGAGCCCGATGATGCGCTTCCCCTCCTCGAGCGGCATCACCGCCTCGATGGCGTTGTCCACAAGGTTCCCGAACAGGGAATAGATATCCGTTTCCCGCATGAAATCGAGCTGTTTCCCGTCCACGATGAGGCTGAAACGGATACCGTTTTTTGCGCAGAGAAGGCTCTTTTCGGTCAGAATGACGTCGAGCGCCTCGTTGCCCGTGCGGGCGGCGGAATCGTAGATATTGATGAGCTGTTCCATTTCGCGGAGTTCGTCTTCGTTGATCGTACTGCGGTTGCCGATCATGTGGATCTGATGTTTGAGATCGTGGCACTTCATTTCGATGAGGGCAATGTTTTCCTTGGACGCCTCGTACTGTTCCTTTTCCTGATGGCGCAAATGCTCCACGGTGCGGAGCGTGTCTTCGAGGCGGCTCCTGAGCGCAACCTCGAACTGCAAAAACAGCGCGATGGTACAGCAAATTATGTTATATACGCCGACGATGGCGAGATAGGTATTTTTCGTCACGGCCGCGAGATTGTACATGACGACGGCATTCAGAACGACGTCTATGACGAGCAGGAGAGCGCAGAACACGATGAGCACGTTGTTCTTGATACGCAGGGGCTCCCCGCCCTCGATTCTCTTCCCGAATAAAAATTCCGCGAAGAAATAGATTACGGTATAGATGAAGAAGTACACGATCATGATGAACGTGTTGGGGAAAGGCTGAACTTCGTGCGTGCTGTAGAGCCCCGACGTCCCCACGCTTACATTCATGACGAGCAGAGCGAAATTGTAAATTTCATAGGAAAGATGCTGTACCGTATATCCCGCGAGGCAGCAGAAGATAAGTTTGAGCCATGATTCGGAAAAGAGAAATTTTGCACCGAGCACCGTAAAGGCGAAGATGGAGAAAAAGATGAAGGAAGTGTAAAACGCGTTCTGTACGGGCGCGGGGAAAAAATACGCGAAAAGGAAGACCGCGGCAAGCGTTGCCAAAAGACGCACGGGAAACAGGCTCCTGCGTTTAAGGCGCCAAAGGAACAAGCCTTCCGCCACAAGCAGCTCGAGCACGAACTGCACGGATTTGTAAAAATCGAACTGCGTCATCAGAAAGACTCTCCGAGATAGTTATTGAGCGCGCGGATAAAATCCTTCCGCTTCGGATGCGAAATCTGCAGCTCGTCGCCGCCCACGGTCGCGGTGTAGCCCTTGAACCCCGTTACATGGCGCAAATTGACAAGATAGCAGTGATTGCACTTGACGAAATCGGCGGGCAATTTCTTTTCGATCACCTTGAGCGAACCCGTCGAACGGTAATTCCCCTCCGCTGTGTGATAGATGAGGCTGTGATTGGCAACTTCGACGTAGTACAGGTCCTGCGTCGGAATGACCTTGACGGCGCCGTCTACGGTGATCGAGATGAAGGAGCCGCGGCGGCTCTCGATACGCTTGAGCGTGCGCGTCAGTTTGTGCGCAAAATCATAGTACTGGATGGGTTTTACGATATAGTCGTCCGCATCCACCTGATAGCCCTCGACGGCATACTGGGACATATTCGTTACAAAGATGAGCGCAACCTGCTTGTCCAATTCGCGCAGTTTGCGCGAAGCCTTCATGCCGTCGATGCCGGGCAGGCCGATGTCCATAAGCACCAAATCGTAATTCGGTTTATAGTTATTGAGGAACAGGAGAGGATTTTCGAAAGTAAGCACATGAAACTTCTCGCCCGTGTTGCGGGAAAATTGCTCCAAAAACCACGTCAGCTTCTGCGTCGCAACCGCTTCGTCTTCGATGATGGCAACATTGATCATTTTTCTTCCTCCCCCGTATGCACAAATATCTTCCGTGCCCGACGCCATCATTATATCCGTACGGCAACATTTTTGTCAACGGTTTAACAAAAATTTAAGGCCGTTACGGGGCAGATTCCGCAATCATATCAACCCGAGAACTTTTAGAAATACGGGAATTTGCCGCCGCCACGATACTTCGCTGTGCGTTCCCCCCTCGATCAGGCGGAACGTAAACGCCGCGTTTTTATCCGTGAGCGCGCCGAAACAGGCCTTTAACCCCTGCCGCGCGCGCCCGCCGCGGTTTTTCAGCTCCTCCACCCCGTAGCCGAGATAGATCGCGGGCGGCGCGCCCTCCCAATCCGCGGCGGCAATCATGTCCGCACAGCCCTTCGGGTCCACCCAGACGCTCGGCGAAAGAGCCGCCCCGCCGCCGAAAACGTCCGGATAGCGGCAAAGCGCGAAAAGCGTCATGAGCCCGCCCATCGAACTGCCCGCGATAAAGGTGTGTCCGCGCGCGGGCAACGTTGCATAGGCGGCGTCGATCTCCGGCTTGAACCGGTTTACAAGCCAATTCATGTACACTTCGCCCTTCCCCTCCGAGGAGCCGTATTCCGACGTGAAGGGAAACGGGGAATATTCCGTGAGCCTGTCTTTTTTGTCGCACTCCGGCGCCGCCACGATGACTCCGGCGCCGAGCGCGTCGCAATTCTCCCCCATGCGCCAACTTTCACCGTAGGGTGCGGTTTCGTCGAAGAACGCCGTCTGCCCGTCGAACATATATAAAACGGGAAAGCGTTTGGAGCCGTCGTAATTTGCAGGCAAATAGACAAACGCAGTTCTTTTCCTGTCCCCGCCCGGTGCGGGAACGGTCACTTCGATTCTTTCGATCATTTTTCACCTCCGCGGATATTTTCACCGTAAAAAATCCGGCGGGGAATTCCCCGCCGCGGCGGGCGCGGGGATCTCACCCCGGCCCGTTTTTGCACTTTATTGTACTATGCTCCGCGGTATTTTGTCAATCTTTTTTTCCGCAGCGGCCATAACCCGTGTTATAATGTAAACGCTGAAACAAGCGGAGAGTTCCTGCCGTAGTGGAAACTAAAAAGGGCTGCTCTTGTAGCCCTTGATTTTTTGGGAAAAAAAATAAGGGAGGAAGCCGGTATGAAAAGAAAACGCATTGCCGCAATTGCCGTAGTCTTTCCCGTCATTTTCTCCCTTCTTTTTTCCGTGATTTTCCCCTCCGCGCAGGCAGGCCACGTTCATGAGAACGAAGAGACGTGCACAATCTGCGCCACGGTCAGGGAGTGCAACGAGCTTTCCCGCCGCCTCTCGGCCGCCGTTATCTCTTCCAAAGAAGAGACGGCGCCCGCCGTGCGGTACATATCCGGGCGCGTGAGAAAAGCGCGCGGCCGCCATGTGCGCCGTGCAACGCCTGTTTCGCTGAAAGTAAAACTTATAAACTGATTTTCCGGCAAGAGGCTCATTCTGTCCTGTTGCCTTTTTTGCGCCTTTTCACGGGCGCGGAAAGGGCTTTTTCGGGGTAGTCCGGCCTCTTGTTTTTTCATGCATTTTTTTCGTGGTCCGATTTTTATTTATTTGATTTGAGGTAATAAAATGAAAAGTTCAGTGAAGAAAATCGCTGCGGCGATCTGTTTTTTGTGCGTCTTTGTCTGCTGTCTGAGTGCCTGCGGCGGCACGGACTCCTACCGCTTGACGGAAACAACCTTTTTCCGCGTGATGAGCAATATGCTCTATTATCCCGAACAATATTTGGGCAAGGATATTTCCCTCGACTGCTTTATCTATGAAATAACGGACGTAAAAACGGGCGAAAGTTACTCCTGCGGCGTGAGAAAATGTTCTTCGGGGTACGGCTGCACCTGCGGAAATGACACGATCATCGGTTTCATTCTCGAATATGGCGGAGAAATTCCCCCCGCCCGCAACCAAAGCGAGGACACTTCCGATAAAACGTGGGTCAATATCACGGGGCAGCTTGTAAACTCGGAAAAGACCTACGTGAACGTCTATTCGTACAAAGACGGAAAGCCTACGGACCAAACGGAAAAAATTTATTTTTATCGCTTCGCCGTCAGTTCTCTGACTCAAATCGACGGCAGCGGCCTTCAATATTATGTTACGAAATAAAGGAGAAAAAACGGCAATGAATCAAAGTAAGGCGGAAATCAGAAGACAGCGCATGTTGCAGGAAGAGAACAGGCGCAAATACGAAAAGGCAAACGCAAGCGCATGTAAGATATTCATCGCAATCTTCGGGGGCACACTGCTTTTTGCACTGGTTTCCCTCATCATCATGCTTGCAACGGATACGGTATTTATTCACAACAGCGGAATGACGGAAAACGGCGGACGGGAAGTCTCCGTAAGCGGCGCAGCGTTTCTGAAAGCGCTTTTTACAAACAACTACTCCTCCTCCGCGGCGGGCTATGACGACATTGCCGTCCCGTTCTATTATTATGCAAAAAACCTGTGTCTGCCCGCGGCCGTCTTTACCCTTGTCACGCTGGCGGCGCAGATTCTGGCCGTTGCGTTTTCGGGCTTTGCGCTCTTTGCGGCAATCCGTAAAAAAGATTACCGCTTTTCCCTGCTTACGCTCGGAGCTTCGGCGATTACGGCCATTTTTTCGGTTGCGCTCTACGCAATCTGCATTTCGATGTCGGGCAGCAAAATTCTGCCTGTCTACTGTAACGGGAATCCCGCCTGCTCCATCCAATCGGACATGATCTGGGGCGTGCTTCTCTCTCTTGTCATGCTTGCGGGAAACATTTATGCGGTCATCCGGTTCGCAAAATTAAAGAAAATGGAAAAGCTTGCATGATATTCTTACTGTTTTTTAAGGAGTCATATAAAATGAAAAAGATTATCGGAATAATTTCTTGTGTACTTGCGTTTTCCGCCTCGCTCTGCGGACTTGCCGGGTGCGGGTTTTCCGCACAGAAAGACTCGTTCGACGTGGTCTGCACGATTTTTCCCCAATATGATTGGGTGAGAAAGATCGCGGACGGAAACGAAGAAATCAATCTCACGCTTTTGCAGGATTCGGGGGCGGACCTCCACAACTATCAGCCGTCCCCCGCGGATAAAATAAAAATTCTGAACTGCGATCTGTTTGTGTATGTGGGAGGCGAATCGGACGAATGGGTGGAAGATATGCTTGCGGACCCCCAGAAAAATCCCGGCATGAAGGTCTTAAAACTTCTCGATAATGTGAATGCGCTGGATGAAGAAGACGTTCCCGGCAGTGAGGGACATGACGGGGGCGAAGAGGAAGAGGAAGAAAAAGACGAACATATCTGGCTCTCGCTGAAAAATGCGCAACTTCTTTGCAGGGCCATAGCGGAAGCATTGCAATCGGTCGATTCGAAAAATGCAACGCTTTACGGAAACAATCTGAACGAATACCTTGCGGAGCTTGACGCGCTCGAAAAAAAGTTTGCGGAGGCGGCGGAAAATCCGAAGCGCAGGATTTTGCTTTTCGGCGACAGATTCCCCTTCCGTTATCTCGCAGAGGACTATGATCTTCAGTGTTTTGCGGCATTTTCGGGATGTTCGGCAGAAACCGAAGTGTCCCCCGGAACTATCAAGGGATTGGCGGAAAAGGTAGACGAATACGGGCTCCCCTATATTCTCGTTCTGGAAAATTCGGATCCAAAGCTCGCCGAACAAATCAAAAATGCGACGGCGAGCAAAGATCAAACCATTCTCGAGATGAATTCCATCCAGTCGGTCACGGAGGCGGACATAGAAGAGGGTATAAATTATCTTACCCTCATGGAGAAAAATCTCGAAACGCTTAAAACCGCCCTCAATTAAGGAGAAAGTATGGAGCTGTTAAGATGTAACCGTCTTGCCCTCGGGTACGAGGGCAAGACAGTCGCCGAAAACATAACGTTTACGGTGAACGAGGGAGATTATCTGTGCATAGTCGGGGAGAACGGCAGCGGGAAATCCACGCTTGTCAAAACGCTTTTGGGACTGCAAGCGCCGCTTTCGGGAACGATTGAAAAGAGTGAAGCGCTGAAAAAAGCGGGGGGCACGATCGGATATTTGCCGCAGCAGACGCCCGTGCAAAGGGATTTTCCCGCCACGGTGGAAGAGATAGTTTTATCGGGCCTACTTGCAAAGAGCGGACTAAGGCCGTTTTATACAAGGGCGGAGAAAAGGCTTGCCGCCGAAAAAATGGAACTGCTCGGGGTGTATTCCCTGCGGAAGCGGTGTTACCGGGAGCTGTCAGGCGGACAGCAGCAACGCGTACTTCTCACGCGGGCGCTCCTGTCGACGGGGAATATGCTGCTGCTGGACGAACCCGTTGCGGGGCTTGACCCCAAAGTGACGGGTGAAATGTACGGGTCGATCTCCCGCCTCAACCGTGAGGAAAAGATCACCATTCTCATGGTTTCGCATGATATCCGGGCTGTTCTGTCCTTTGCAACGCATATTCTGCACATTCAGCACGGCGGCGCACTTTTTGCAACGGCGGAGGAATATTGCGCCGGCGCAACCGGAAAGACTTTTTGGGGGGGAGAACAATGCTTGCAGTCATGAGCTTCGAGGAGTTTGCGTCCTTCTTCGGGTTCGATTTTGTGTGGTTTGCGATCGTTGTAGGCGTTTTGATAGCGCTCTGTTCCGCACTTCTCGGGGTAACGCTTGTTTTGAAACGATTTTCCTTCATCGGCGACGGGCTCTCCCATGTTGCGTTCGGAGCGATGGCGGTTGCCGCCGTTACGGGGCTGACAAATGAGATGTACATCGTGCTTCCCGTCACGGTAGTTGCGGCAGTTTTGCTTTTGAGAACGGGCGGAAGAAAATCCCGGCTGAACGGCGACGCTTCCCTTGCGCTCATTTCGGTGTCTGCGCTGGCGATCGGCTATCTCATCTATAATTTTTCGGGGTCGAGCAATCTGACGGGCGATGTCTGCGCCACGCTTTTCGGCTCAACCAAAATTCTGAGTCTGACGAAGGTCGACGTATGGCTCTGTACCGGACTATCCGTTCTTGTCATCGCGCTTTATCTTATCTTTTACAATAAGATTTTCGGCGTTACCTTCGACGATACATTTGCGCGGGCAACGGGCGTCAGAACGGAGGCATATAATTTACTGATTGCGATCGTGATTGCCCTTGTCATCGTGCTTGCAATGAATCTTGTGGGATCGTTGCTCATCTCAGCCCTCGTCATCTTCCCGGCGCTCTGTGCCATGCGCGTTTTCAAGAGTTTCAAGCGGGTGGTGATCGCATCTGCGGTCATCTCCGTTGTCTGTACGCTTGCAGGTATTTTGTTCTCCATCTGGCTTTCGACGCCCGTCGGCTCGACCGTCGTCGCCGTCGACCTTATTGCCTTCCTCGGTTTTTATATTGCGGGATATGCCCTGCGCAAAACAGCGGTACGGTAAAATGATCCGAGGGCTTTCGCAATAGATTATGCAACCGATTTTGCGGGGAATTTAACGGCGCCGAAGTCCTCCCCGAAGCCGATATAGCGAAGCTCCGCCTCTTCCCGCAAAGCGGTCCGTTGCTTTTGAGAAACGGCGATACCGCGGCCATCGGCATTCCCAAAAAGGTGGATTTTTGGTTCCAAATCGGTTCCAAATGGCAAAAAAAGAGGGGAAAACGACCGTTTTCCCCTCTTTTTTCTGGTGCCGCTGGTCGGGCTCGAACCGACACGAACTCGCGTTCGAGGGATTTTAAGTCCCTTGCGTCTGCCAATTCCACCACAGCGGCGCGTTTCATGATTCGGTTGTAAATACGGCTTGCTTCTCTTACAAAGCAAGGGACTTAACAGGT
>CAZTBU010000031.1:0-13434 GCA_964612545.1 uncultured Clostridia bacterium
TTTTTTTATGGTGACCCTTCGACTACGCTACTTCGCCCTACGGGCTCGTGCCGCCCTTAGGCTGCGAAAGAACGTGCGGGCGGGGCAGGGTGACGGGTTAGAACGGCAGGGTGACGGCATTTTTTTATGTCAGGGTGACGGCGGGACGAAAGAGAAAAAACTTAAACAATATAGTGTTCGTCGGGAGCGTAGCCCGCAAGTTCGGCCTTCTGACTCTCGTAGCCGGGTTTGCCGAGCAGGGCGAACGTCGCTTTCTTCCCCGCCTCCACGCCGGGCTGGTTGAATGTGTTGATATTCAGCATGGCGCCCGCGTAAGCCGTTTGCAGTTCGAAGAAGAAGAGAAGTTCTCCGAGCGTAAATTCATTGATGACGGGCAGGGTGATTGTATAATTGGGCCGCCCCGCTTTGGTCAGCGCGAACGCCGTGGCCCTGTTTTCCGCCCGAATCAGCTCTTCCATCGTGTGCCCGCCCAAAAAGCTCACGTCGGGGATGTTCTCACAGCCGCGGGGAATGGGGGATTTTTCTTTATAGGATCCGACGGAGAGGAAGGTGACGACCTTGTCGTACGGCCCTTCGGTGTAGAGTTGGACCTGCGAGTGCTGATCGGTGACGCCGAGCGCCTTCACGGGAGTTTGCCCGACGTTGCATTTTTCTCCCGTAAGGGTCACGTTCTTGCCGAGGGATTCCGCCCACAGCTGTGCATACCAGTCCGAGACGTAGCGGAGATTGTCCGAATAGGGCATAAGCACCCCGATATTCTTACCGTTCCGCATGGAGATATATTGCAGTAATGCCGTAATCAGTGCGGGATTTTTCTTTAAATCGGGCGCAGAACAGAGCTTATCCATGTATGCCGCGCCTTTGAGCAAAAGTTTGATGTCGATGCCGAGGACCGCCGCGGGGAAAAGGCCGACGGGGGAGAGTTCGGAAAATCTTCCGCCCACGCCGCCGCCGAGCACGAAGGACTTCACGCCGCCGAGTTCTTTTGATATCTTGACGAGATTGCCTCTCTCCGCGTCCGTCGTGAAGACGACGTGGTCCTTAATGTTCTCGCCCGCCTTTTCGAGCAGATCGGCGATGATGAGGTATTGCGCCATCGTCTCGCTCGTTGCGCCCGACTTCGAGATGACGTTGAAACAGGTCTTTTTGATGTCGATGACATCCAAAAGCTCTTTCATGCGGACGGGGTCGACGTTGTCTTCCACATAGAATTTGGGACCCTTGCGCTTGGATTTGGGTAAATCGTTGTAGTGAAGATGGCAGAGTGCGTTGAAGGCCATGATGGGGCCGAGCGCAGAGCCGCCGATGCCGAGCACAACAAAATATTCGAACTTCTTTCTGATGACTTTGGCGGTTCCGAGAATGTCTTCGACGGTTTCCGTCTGGTTATAGGGGAGCTCCGTCCAACCCATAAAGAGCTCGTTTTTGCCCCTGTTTCCGCTTACATAGGCGTGTGCCGCCTTTGCGAGTTTTTTGTTTTGTTCGATGGTTTCGGGGGAAATGCCGTTTCCGCCGAGGTATTTATCGGTCATGTTGGTGTAATCCACCCGAATGCGCCAAGCCTTGCGCATGTCTTCCGAAAGTTTCATGACTTGCCTCCTGTATGTGCATCATTGTAGCACATTCTTTTTTTTCCCGCAAGGAAATAGCGAATTTTTCTTGCGGTTTCGGTCAAAAAATAAGAAATGAAGAGAGGGCGGCGTTTTTTGTCATGGCATATGATTACAAAAAATCGTTTGACTTTTCATGGGATGTGCTGTATAATTCTAAAAACTCAGACTTTTTATGTCGGCGGTGAGAGCAAATGAGGAAAAACGCGGATGAGAAACCGAAAATTAAGCCTCCGCGCAAAAAGAGCGGATTTTGTTGGTTTTGCTACCGTTTCACGAAGCGCACATTCGACATTGTGTCTTCCGGGCTTTTTTTGATTATTTTTTCATGGCTGTACCTGATTCTTGCTCTTGTTGTGAAATTCAGCGATTTCGGACCCGTTTTCTACCGCCACAAGAGAGTCGGTAAGGACGGAAAGACGATCTACATTCCGAAGTTCCGTAGCATGAAGAAAAACGCGGACAAACTCGAAGAGATGCTTACGCCCGAGCAACTCGAGCAATACAAAAAGGAATATAAGATCGATAACGATCCTCGCGTCACCAAGGTGGGAAAATTTCTCCGCAAGACCAGTTTGGACGAGCTTCCCAACGTGTGGGCTATCTTTAAGGGGGAAATATCCATCGTTGGCCCCCGTCCCCTCATGCGGGAAGAACTTGAGGAAAAATACGGCGAAGATGCCGGAAAACTTGTTTCTATCCGTCCCGGAATGATTGGTATGTGGGCAGCCAACGGGAGAAGCAACTGTACCTATGAGAGCGGCGAACGGCAGAATTTGGAACTCTATTATGTGGATCACTGCTCTATCGGGCTTGACATTAAGATTATGTTTAAGACAGTCTTCGGAGTCATCAAGCGCGACGGCGCAAAGTAATATGAGAATTTTACACTTGTCTAATTATTATTATCCTCATATCGGAGGGATCGAGCAGACCGCAAGGGATTGCGTGAACGCGTGCGCAGGCGAAAATATATCCCAGCGCGTGTTCTGTTTCAACCATGAAAAGGGGAACAAGACGGATGAGGTGGACGGCGTGCCCGTCGTCAGGGCGGGCTGTTTTGCCAAGATCTCATCGCAATCGCTTTCTTTTTCCTATAAAAAACTTCTCAAAAAACAATTCGCGGAGTTCGGGCCCGACGTCGTTGTTTTCCACTATCCCAATCCCTTCGCCGCCCATGCCCTCCTGAAATGTCTCAAAAAATGTCCCGCCTGCAAGCTCGTACTGTATTGGCATCTCGATATTACCAAACAAAAAATTCTGAAGCGGTTTTTCGAGGGACAAAACAGGCGCCTTCTGAAGCGGGCGGAAAAAATCATTGCCACAAGCCCAAACTATATCGGCGGTTCGCAGTATCTCTCGGCGAACAGGGAGAAGTGCGTTGTTATTCCGAACTGTGTGGCAAAAGACAGGGTGGAATGCGGGAAAGAGGTGACGGAGCGCGCGGCGGAGCTCAAAGAGATTTTTCATGGCAGGACGCTTCTCTTTGCTCTCGGCAGGCATGTCCCCTATAAGGGCATGGAATATCTTGTCAGGGCGAGCCAATATCTTTCCGACGGCTATGCCGTCTGTATCGGCGGGGAAGGCCCGCTGACGGATTCCCTGAAGGCGCTTGCCGAAAAAGATCCCAAGGTCGTCTTTCTGGGAAAGATGGAAGAGGACGAGCGCAAGGCTTATCTCCTTGCCTGCGACATTTTCTGTTTTCCATCGGTTACGCGGAACGAGGCGTTCGGGATCGCGCTCGCCGAGGCAATGATGATGGGGAAGCCCTGCGTCACCTTCACGATCGGGGGATCGGGCGTCAACTATGTATCTGTCGGGGGAGAGACGGGCGAAGAGGCCGAAAACGGCAACGCCGAGGCGTTTGCGCAGGCCATCGAAAAAATCGCTTCCGATAAAGCGCTTGCCTCCCGCTATGCAAGGGCCGCAAAGGAGAGGGCGGAGAGGCTCTTCTCCGAAAAGACCTACCGGGAAAACATCCGCACGGTTTTCGGAGAACTTGCGGAATCTTAAAAACATATTATGAATATTTACGGAATTATTATGGCGGGCGGCGGCGGAACCAGATTTTGGCCGCTTTCCCGTACAAAAACACCAAAGCAACTCTTGAATCTCAGCGGGAAAGACGTAATGGTAAACGAGGCCATCGCGCGCCTTTGCCCCGTAACGCCGCCGGAAAACATCTACATCGCCACGAACGAGGCGCAACGGGTCTCCATGGAGAAAGCCGTAAACGGCAGGATCCCCGCGGAGAACATTCTCGCCGAGCCCGCCGCGCGCAATACCGCCGCATGTATCGGCTATGCCGCCGTCGAACTTCTTAAGACGAGGGGAGACGGCATCATGGTCATCACGCCCTCGGACGCATACATCAAGGACGCGGAAACATTTGCGAAAACGCTGAAGACGGCAATCGGGGCCGCCGAAGAGACGGGGAAACTCGTCACGGTCGGCATTACGCCCACATTCCCCGCCACGGGTTACGGTTATATCCGCTTCAAAAAGGCGGCGGGGCCCGTAAAAGAGGTCATCCGTTTTGTGGAAAAGCCCCCGCTCGAGCAGGCGGAGGAGTATCTGAAAAGCGGGGATTACGTGTGGAACAGCGGCATCTTCGTGTGGAAAATTTCCACGATCCTGAACCATTACCGGAGATTTTTGCCGGAACTCTTCGCGCGCTTGGGCGAGTTCGGGGAGGCAATCGGGACGGACGGGGAAGAGGAAGCCCTGAGAGAGGCTTACGAAAAGATCGCCTCCGTCTCCGTGGACTGCGGTATCATGGAGAAAAGCAGTGATATTCTCGTCGTTCCCGGCGAATTCGGCTGGAGCGACGTGGGGAGCTGGGATATGCTCTCGGCCTTAAGGGAAGAGGATGAAAACGGCAACATCGTCATCGGCGACGGTGTGCTCATCGGGACGGATCACTGCAACGTCTATGCACAGAGCAGGACGGTGGCTCTTGCGGGCGTGAAAGACATGGTCGTGGTGGAGACGCCCGACGTTGTCCTTGTCTGCCCGAAGGATAAGGCGCAGGATGTCAAAATGCTCGTGGAAGAACTGAAAAAATCGGGGAGGGAGGAGCTTTTATAATCCATGGATTATCTTGGGGAATACCGCCGCTGGACCGAAAGCGGCGTCTTCGATGAGAATACAAAACGGGAGCTGAAAGCGATTACCGACGAGAAGGAGCTCGAAGACAGATTTTATACGGAACTTACCTTCGGCACGGGCGGACTGCGCGGAATCGTCGGCGCGGGCCCCAACCGCATGAACTTTTACACGGTGGGGAGAGCTACGCAGGGCCTTGCCGATTATATCAACGGCGCGGCAAAGGAGGGCAGCGCCGTCATCGCCTATGATTCACGGAATATGTCTGCGGAATTTGCGCTCGATACGGCGTGCATTCTTGCCGCGAACGGAATCAGGGCATATCTCTTCGAATCGCTCCGCCCCACACCCGAACTTTCCTTTGCGGTGCGCTTTTACGGGGCGGCGGCGGGCGTCGTCATCACGGCGAGCCATAATCCGCCCGCCTACAACGGCTATAAGGTCTATTGGTCTGACGGAGGGCAGATCGTTCCCCCGCACGATAAAAACATCATCGCGTGCGTACGGAAGACGGATTACGCGGATATCCGCCGCATAAGCGCGGAGGAAGCCGAAAAGCGCGGGCTTCTTGTCTATATCGGCAAAGAGGCGGACGAGGCCTATCTCGCCGCGGTGAAGTCTCTTTCCCTCTCCCCCGAAGCCGTAAAAGCGCAGGGGAAGACACTGAAAATCGTCTATACCCCCCTGCACGGCACGGGAAATTTGCCTGTGCGGAGAATCCTGAAAGAGATCGGCTTCGAAAACGTCTTTGTCGTGCCCGAACAGGAACTTCCCGATCCCGCATTCACGACGCTTGCCTATCCCAATCCGGAGGACCCCGAAGCCTTTACGCTCGCACTTGCGCTTGCGGAGGAGAAGGACGCCGATCTCGTCCTCGCCACGGATCCGGATGCGGACCGTCTCGGCGTCTATGCAAAGGGAAAAGACGGCACATATGTGCGGTTTTCGGGCAATATGAGCGGGCTTCTCATCGCCGAATATGTCTTGTCGAGGCGGCGCGAAAAGGGTCTTTTGCCAAAAAAAGGGGATGGGGCGCTCGTCACCACCATCGTCTCCTCCGGCATGGCGCATCCCATCGCCGCGGAGTACGGCCTGAAGGTCATCGAAACGCTGACGGGTTTCAAATATATCGGCGAGCAAATTCATATGTTCGAGCTTGCACGCGAAAAAAACGGCGGCAAAACCGATGGCAATGCGGGCGCGTACACATATGAATTCGGCTTCGAAGAGAGCTACGGCTGTCTTGCGGGGACGTATGCGAGGGATAAGGACGCCGTCGCGGCCGTCATGCTCCTTTCGGAAGCGGCGGCATATTACGCAGGAAAGGGCATGACCCTTCCCGACGTCATGGAGCAAATGTACCGGAAATACGGATACTATGCGGAGGATCTCTTTACGGTTACCGCAACGGGCGCCGAGGGGGCGGAGCGTATCCGCAACGCTATGCAGGCCATGCGCGATAATCCTCCCGCAACGTTGGGCGGCAACCGCGTGGTTGCCGTGACCGATTATCTGGCGGAAGGCACGGGACTTCCCAAGAGCAACGTCCTCCGCTTTACTCTGGAAAACGGTTGGTGCTGTGTCCGTCCTTCGGGCACGGAGCCGAAGATAAAATTTTATATCGGCGCGGACGGCGGGCGCGCGGACGCGCAGGCCCGCATTGCGGCCGTAAGAGCCGCGCTTTTACGATTGACAAAATTCGGGGTTTGATATGATTCTTTTGAAATCCATTTACAGGACTATGCTTTGGGGCGGGACGAAGATCCGAGACGTGCTCCATAAAGATACGGGGGAGCTCAAAAAAGTTGCGGAAAGCTGGGAAGTCTCCACCCATCCGGGCGGACAGAGTATCATCGCAAGCGGAGAATATGCGGGAAAGACACTCTCCGAATTCTATGATACAGTTGGCTGGGAGTATGCGGGCGAATACGGCGAAAAGCATAAACGCCTTCCCATCATGGTGAAATACATCGACGCGCACGAGAATTTGTCCGTTCAGGTCCATCCCGGCGAGAGATATGCGCGGAAGCATGAAAACGACGGCGGGAAAAACGAGATGTGGTATATTCTCGGCGCCGACGAGGGGGCATTTCTCTACATGGGCTTCAACCGTGACGTTACGAAGACGGAAGTGCGCAGGGCGGTCAGGGAAGGTACCATCGAGACGCTGTTAAACAGGGTTCCGGTCAAGGAAGGGGAGGTTTTTTATATTCCCGCGGGGACGGTCCATGCCATCGGCAAGGGTTGCCTCATCTGCGAGATCCAGCAGACATCCGACGCCACATACCGTCTCTACGACTACGGCAGGCTCGATGAAAACGGCTGTCCCCGCCAGCTCCATATCAAGAAGGCGATGGAAGTCATTAATCTGAAACGCACGCCCGTTCCGACGGGCAAGAGTATCCTCTCCGCCAACAGAAAAGCAAACAAGATGCTCAGCGTTATCGGGCATTTGGCAATTACGGAGTACAACGCTTCAGGAGAATTCACCTTTTTTGCTCCGCTCGGCACGTTCGGCGTTGCTCTCGTTCTCGGCGGCAGGGGCAGTATGGAGGGCGCCGAGGGCAAGACCGTCATCTCGCAGGGCGAGAGTTGGCTCCTCACTTGCCATCGCTATACGATTAAGGGAAATTGCCGCGTTGTCATTGTAAGTTATTGAAGATTGGTCGGCTGCTATGAAAGTAGTTATAAACGGGAAATTTTACGGACAAAAAAAGACGGGCGTACAGCGTTATGCGGGGGAAATCCTGTCCCGCCTCGACGGTTTGTTTGAAAACGGGGAAGCGGAATTACTTGTCCCCGCGGATGCGGCCGCGGCCGTACCCGCGTTCCGTAATATCAAAGTTGTCGTCCGCGGGAAAAAGACGGGAACGCTTTGGGAACAGACGGTGTTCGCGAAATATGTCAAAAAAAACAGGGCGGTTTCCTTGAATTTATGCAACTCCGCCCCGCTCCGCGGCAGGAAGATCGTATGTCTCCACGACGTAAAAGTCTGCGTCCACCCCGAATTTTTTAGTTTCGGCTTCCGCCTTTGGTATCGTATCCTCATAAAAAACATTGCGAAAAAGGCCGAGGCGATCATCACGGTCTCTGAGTTTTCGAAGAGGGAGATAGAAAAATATTATCCCGCCGCGAAGGGAAAAATTCACATTGTGAAGAACGCATGGCAACACTTCGGAAAAGGTGTTTCGTGTGATGAAACATTGCATAAATACGGGCTGGAGCGGGGAAACTATTTTTTTGCCATGAGCAGTCTCGAGCCCAATAAAAATCTGAAATGGATCGTAGAGAGCGCAAAGCGGAATCCTTCCGAGATGTTTGCGGTTGCGGGCGGTATCAATAAAAAAGTATTTTCGGGCGTGAAGGAAGAACTCCCCGGTAACGTCAGACTTCTCGGCTATGTATCCGATGAGGAAGCGAAGTCTTTGATGGCGGACTGCAAGGCGTTCTTATTCGTTACGTTTTACGAGGGATTCGGGCTTCCTCCTCTCGAGGCGCTCGCCGCGGGGGCGCCGTCTGTCATAGTATCGGATACGGAGGTTATGCACGAGGTCTTTGGGGAAGATGCCGTTTACGTCTCGCCCTTCAGGGCCGCCGATGATGTCAATGCGCTTGTCCGTCCGGTGGGGAAAGAGTGCCTGAATGCTTTTTCTTGGGAACAGTCAGCCAACAAGCTCTATTCTCTTTTAGAAAATGATATTAGGAGATGAAACGTGGGCGCTGAAGCGGTTATTTTTTACTTGTTAACATTCCTGTTTTTTTTGATTTATTTCGGGATAAAGTTGGTGAAACGGAAATACATTTTTTCCATATTCAATATTTCGTTTCTTATTTATTGCTTTTCGGTGTTTATTACCCCGATTTATTATGCGAAACAGGAAGCATGGGCAATGCTTGATGTGACAGATCATGTCTCCTATTATCCCTATCTCGATAAGTGCCTTATTATCAACTGTATCGGTCTCATGCTGACCTTTAGTTCCATGTTTGTTTTTGAATTTAACCGTAGCAAAAGGGTTTGTGTGGCAATCGAAAAATGGTCGGAGAAATTCCACGATTGCCCTTTTGAATATACTTTTTGGTTTTTTGCCGCACTGTGGTATCTGGTCGTTTTTATCTACAATGGAAATTTGCCTCTATTGAACAACGGACGCACGTTTTACTATAATACAGCAATCTCGCCCGTCTATCTTGCATTGAACGAACTCATGCTCATATATTCTCTCTATTTCGGAACACGGCTTATTTACGGAAAAAAAGATTTTCTCAAATTTTTGATTGCTGTTCTCACATTGATTTTTACGGGCAACAGAGGACCGATATTGATCGCTGTGGTGGTTCCGATTGCAATCTTATTTATTTATGGTAGCGGAAAAGCAGGATCGGCGAATGGCGTAGAAATAAAAAAACTTGCTCAACTCTTTCTCTTGTTTATAGCAGTCGGCTTATTCGGGCTTATGCTCAGCTCTTTGCGTAGTGGTCAGGGAGTTAATCTGAAAGGGATTTTGCAAGAAATATTATACGGAAATACATTTTCGGACATCCGAGACGGCGCCTTTATTTTACGTGGTTTTGAGAAGAAGTTCGGTAATAATTATTGGTTCGGAAAGACATATCTCGCGGGGTTCATTTCTTTCATTCCTTCCCAGTTTTCGTCTTTCAGGGTGGAATGGTCTTATGGCAGAGTGACCACCTATGCTTTATTCGGTTGGGAGAATCATTTTGGTTTGCGTGGCGGTGCTGTCATGGAAGCATACCTCAACTTCGGGTGGTTTGGAATCATTATATCCGGTATATTGCAGGGCGTATTCTATGCGCAACTCGAAAAGATTTTTTACTATCTGTTCTACCTGAAACAGCTGAAAAATAACGGCAAAGAATTATTGTGTGCCTATGTTTTGAATTCCGTGAACGGCTGTTTCATTTGTACTGCAGGCATGTACAATATTTATGTTGACCTGTTGTTTTTATTGATAATTGCAATATTGTCGTCACTTTTCCATAGAAGACCTATCACACAAATGAAATTAAGTTCATAAGCCGTGAAGGTAGAAAAATCAAGTTCTGTATAGCGCAACTATTTTCGGGATAGCAGCGGTTCGCCTGCGAAATTTGTCCTTATGAAAAATGCAGGGGCTCCATCGCCTCGCCATCAGGAAGACGCCCTATTACAGCGTCTATAAAGAGCACAAAAAGAGAAAATAAATTTTAACGTATGATAGAAAATGAAAAGTTATGATTATCTGATCGTCGGGAGCGGGCTTTTCGGCGCGGTGTGCGCGCATGCGCTCACAGAGCGGGGCAAAAAATGCCTCGTCATTGAAAAACGCGCAAATATCGGCGGAAACGTCTACACCGAGAACATCGAGGGCATCAATGTCCACAAATATGGCGCACATATTTTCCATACTTCCGACAGAGCCGTATGGGACTATGTGAACCGGTTTGCGGAGTTCAACAATTATGTCAACTGTCCCGTTGCGCGCTATCACGGAGAATGCTACAATCTGCCCTTCAACATGAACACCTTTACGAAATTATGGCCCGACGTGTTTACGCCCGCCGAGGCCGAGGCGCGGATTGCCAAAGAGCGCGGCGAAGCATATGTGAAGGAACCCGCGAATCTCGAGGAACAGGCGGTTTGTCTCGTCGGCAGGACGATTTACGAGAAACTCGTCAAGGGCTACACGGAGAAACAGTGGGGGAAAAAATGCACCGAACTGCCTGCTTTCATTATCCGCCGCCTTCCCGTCCGCTTCACCTTCGATAATAATTACTTCAACGACCGCTATCAGGGGATCCCGATCGGCGGCTACACGAAAATGATCGGGAAGATGCTGGATGGCGCCGAAGTGCGGCTCGGCTGCGACTTTTTTGCGGATCGAGCCGCTTATTCGGCGGAAGCGGGCAAAATAATTTACACGGGCGCGATCGACAGATATTTCGGTTATTGCTACGGTCCCCTCGAATACCGCTCGGTGCGGTTCGAGACGGAAGTTCTGGATATGCCGAACTATCAGGGCAATGCCGTCGTCAACTATACGGCGGCCGAGGTGCCCTACACGCGCATCATCGAGCACAAGCACTTCGAATTCGGCACACAGCCGAAGACGGTCATATCCCGCGAGTATTCCTCGGCGTGGAAGCCGGGCGACGAGCCGTATTATCCTGTCAACGACCAAAAAAACTGCGCCTTATATGCCAAATACCGCGCATTGGCGGATAAAGAGACAAACGTCATCTTCGGCGGCCGTCTCGGGCAATATAAATATTACGACATGGACGACGTCATTCTGAGCGCATTCGAAGTCCTGAAGACTCTGGACTGACAATGCGGCGGTCATTCCCGAAGTTTTGCCCGCACAGGATCATGCGGTTTCCGCGGCGGCTTTCTTTTTCTTCGGCAGAAACTTCAGCAGGAATGCGCGGAGGTCAAAGAGCCTGAAAATACTCAATACGGCGGCTTCGAGGCCGAGAATGACAAGAGCGGTCAGAACAAGCGCGGGCAGATAACTCATACAGCGCATCAGCAACATGCGCGTAAGCGCACCGGCCGCACAGACGGGGATAAATGCGAGGGCAAGTTTCAGTGCATATGAGCCCGAACGCAGTTTCCCCGTTTTTTTACGCAGAAGGCGCAGAGAGCATACGGCGCAGAGGAGGTAGTCACAGCACATTCCCGCAACAAGCGCCCCGCTTCCCAGATATTGCGGCAGAAACCATACGCAGAGCAACATCGCAAAACTTCCGAGGGCGAAGATGAAGAGCGTCTGTTTTTCACAGCCGAGGGAATTCAAAAGGCTCGTCGAGATCATTGTGATACTCATCGGGATCAACATCAGCGCGCTTTTTTCAATGATTTGGCCGCTCGCGGCGTTTGAATAGAGAAGCACCCCGACGCCTTCCCCGCAGGCGATAAAGAAGGGCACGAGCAGGCAAGCGATGAGGAGCGTCGTATTGAGAGCTTTTTCTATGAGCGCGGCCACTTTTTCCTTGTCTCCCCGATAGAAATGTTCCGAAAGTTCGGGCACGAGCACGAGGGCGATGGAGCCGATAAGCGACGAAGGAATCATCAATACGGGCATAACCATGCCGTAAATGACGCCGTATTCGCTCATTGCCCTTGCGGAAGAATATCCCGCCGCCATAAGCCGCATGGGAAAGAGCACGGAGATAAGCGAGCTCATGAGGGAGGACGAGGTCCGCATAGCGGTCACGGGCAGAGACGCCCGCAAAAGAGGGAGAAGCTCCCCCTTGGGAGACGCCAGCCTTCCGCCGCGCGCAAAGAAGTAGACGGAGGCGATTGTAAAAGAGCATAAATAACTGACGAGAACCGCTATGCCCGCCTTGTTGACGTCCGCAACGCCCGAGCCGAATCCTACAATCAGCAGTATGCCTACGAAGATCATGACGATCTCCTCGATGAGTTCGATGAGAGAATAGGCGAAAAAGCGCTTGTTTCCCCAAAAACTGCCTCTGATAATCGCATAAACGGAGGTGAAAGAGAGACCGAAAAGTAAAATGTAGAATACGTCGGCACAGCGCGGGTCCGAAAAGACGGCGGAAAAAGGTTTCCGCAAAAGGAAAAGCAAAACCGTGAGCGGAACGGAAACGCACAGGGTAATGATGATTGCGGCGGACGTAGCCGCATACTCGCCCTTTTTATTGCGGCGCGCCCTGTGTTTGGAGATAACGCGGGACAGGGTAATGGGCAGTCCCGAGGAGCAGATGGTCAAAAAAACCGAAAAGACGGTCAGCGCCACCTGATAAACGCCGAGGCCTTCACTGCCGAGAGTGCGGGAGAGAATAATGCGGTATAAAAATCCGAGGCCGTGTTCGAGGGCGGAGAAAATCGTCACGATCGCCGCGGTGCGGTACAAGTTCATGCCGTATTGTATGAATTTTGTCACATAAATATGAAAAAAATCATATTATATTGCATGGAACTGAAATTCGGCGTGCCTCTGTTTTACCGCGTGAAGAGCGGACAGACACTCTCTTGCATCGCCCGCGCCTTTTGCGTGCCGGTGTGTCTCCTCGCAAGAGAAAACAATCTTTCCCGCGAGCCCTGCGCGGGGCAGATATTGAAAATCCCGCGGAATTGCGGCAACGAATACAGGGTGAAAGGGGGAGAGAGCAGGACGTTGCTTTGCGGCTCGGCCGAAAACTTTTACGGCCGCAACGGAACGCACGCACTTTATCCTTCGCAGAGAGTTTTTTTGTAAAACGGCAGTTCGGCGGCGGCGCATCTTCGGATGCGCCGCCGCATTTTTTGTTGTTTTCCGCCCGCGGGAGAGGACGGACGCGGAAAAAAAAGCTGTGGATAACTTTTTTGCCGAAAAAGGGAAGAAGTATAAGAAATTTTTATGAAAAAATAAAAATTTGGTGTAAAAAACGCTTGACGAGGGGGGGGGGGGGCGTGGTAGAATAGAGAGGATGGGATTGCGCCCCCCCGAAACCGCTTGTGTGGAAAAAGGGAGCCGCAAGCCGAAAAACTCAGAAAGGAGAAAAGAAAAGTGAAAAGCAAAAAACGCATTACGTTGCTTGCGGTGCTTGTGTGCCTGTTCGCTCTCGTACTCTCGCTGGGGATTTTCAGCGCGTGCGGAAATGCGGACGGCGAAACCGCCGCGGGCGGCAGCTACCTCTACGGCACCACGGCGCCTGCCGAAGACCTCGGGAACGCGGGAGATTACTATCTCGACACCGAATCGCTGAAGGC
>CAZTBU010000032.1:0-8601 GCA_964612545.1 uncultured Clostridia bacterium
CGTGCCGCCCTTAGTCTGCAAAAGAACGTGCGGGCGGGGCAGGGTGACGGATTGGGACGGCAGGGTGACGGGGCATTCCGAATCCGTCATGGTGAGCGCAGCCGAACCATCACCGCAGAATAATGCGACCCTTCGACAGGCTCAGGGTGACGAATTAGAATGCCCGCCGTTCTAATCACGTCATGGTGAGCGTAGCCGAACCATCACCGCAGAATAATGCGACCCTTCGGCAGGCTACTTCGCCCTACGGGCTCGTGCCGCCCTTAGTCTGCAAAAGAACGTGCGGGCGGGGCAGGGTGACGGATTGGGACGGCAGGGTGACGAGATTAGAACGGCAGGGTGACAATTTTTTATGTCATGGTGACAGGATCGGAAATGCCGTTCCAAATCGTTTGCAAGAAATTCTTGAAAATTACCGCAAATTGCTTTGATTTTTTGCCAAAATATAGTAAAATAGACAAGTAAAATATGTGCTCTTCCCAAAGAGCCGAACGAGGTCATTTCAAATGGGTCTTATCCGTTATATCAAGGACAGGGACGGCCGCCGCAGCCTTAAAAAGCTCGAAAAGACCGCCGATGAAGTAGAAAAACTTGCGCCGAAGTATGCGGCAATGTCAGACGGCGAGTTGCAGTCACAGACGCAGCTCTTCCGCGGCCGCTATCAAAAGGGAGAAACGCTCGAGCAGATTCTTCCCGACGCCTTCGCGGCGCTCCGCGAGGCGAGCGGGCGCGTTCTCGGCATGCGCCACTTCCACGTCCAGATCATCGGCGGTATCTGCCTCTTTCAGGGCCGTATTGCCGAGATGAAGACGGGCGAAGGCAAAACCCTCGTCGCAACGCTCCCTGCCTATCTCGAGGCTTTGGCGGGAAAAGGGGTGCACATTGTTACGGTCAACGACTATCTTGCCCGCCGCGACGCGGAATGGATGGGGAAGGTGCACCGTTTCATGGGGCTTACGGTGGGCGTTGTCGTCCCCGGCATGAGCGATGACGACAAGCGCGCGGCATATAACTGCGATATCACGTACGGCACGAACAACGAGTTCGGCTTTGACTATCTGCGCGATAATCTCAAGTCCGATTTGAAACTTATGGTACAGCGCGAGCTGAACTTTGCGATTGTGGACGAGGTTGACTCCATCCTCATCGACGAGGCGAGAACGCCTCTCATCATTTCGGGCAAGGGAGACAAGTCGAGCGATCTGTATGCGCAGGTTGACCGCTTTGTGAGGACGTTGCACGGCGGCTTCGACGATGAACTCGAGGACGCGCAGAGCAAGAAAAAAGACAAGAAGGCGGGCGAGAGGAAACTTGCCGAGGCGGAAGCGCACGAATGGGATTACGTTGTGGAGCGCAAAGACAAGCAGGTCCAGCTGACCGAATTCGGCGCGGCGAAGGCGGAAAAGTTCTTTGGCATAGAGAATATCGCCGAGATCGAACATGCCGACCTCAACCACCACATCCAGCAGGCCCTGAAGGCGCACACGCTGTTTCATCTCAACGAGGAATATATCGTCAAGGATGACGAGATCATCATCGTTGACGAATTTACGGGCCGTCTCATGATCGGGCGGCGCTATTCGGACGGCCTGCATCAGGCGATCGAGGCGAAAGAGGGCGTAAAGATCCGCGAGGAAAACAAGACGTACGCGACGATTACATTCCAGAACTATTTCCGTCTCTACAAAAAACTTTCGGGCATGACGGGCACGGCCAAGACGGAAGAGGGGGAATTCCGCACGATTTACTCCCTCGACGTCATCGAGATTCCGACAAACAAGCCCGTGCGCAGGGAAGACCTGCACGACCGCATTTATTCCACCATGGAGGGCAAGAAGAAGGCCATCGTCCGCGAGATTGCGGAGCGCCACGCGAAAGGACAGCCCATTCTCGTCGGCACGGTTTCCGTCGATAAATCGGAAGAAATTTCAAGGCTTTTGCTCCGCAACGGCATTCAGCATAACATCCTGAATGCGAAAAACCACGAACGCGAGGCGGAGATCGTGGCGCAGGCAGGCAGATACGGCGCCGTGACGATTTCCACCAACATGGCGGGCCGCGGCACGGATATTCTGCTCGGCGGCAACCCCGAATATCTCGCCAAAAAGAGGCTCCGCGAAGAAGGGGTGGAGCATGAGACGATCGAACTTGCCACGAGCTATGCGGAAGTGGACGGGGAGGCCCGGAAAGTCCGCGAAAGATACAACCAGCTCTATAAAAAATACAAGGAACAGACGGACGCCGAGAAGGAGAAGGTCATCGAAGCGGGCGGCCTGTGCATCATCGGCACAGAGCGGCATGAATCCCGCCGTATCGATAACCAGCTCCGCGGCCGTTCGGGCCGTCAGGGCGACATCGGCGCGAGCGTTTTCTTCCTTTCCCTCGAAGACGACCTCATGGTCCGTTTCGGCGGCGAGAGAATGAAGCGTATTTACGAGATGAGCAAAATGCAGGAGGATGAATGCCTCGAGAGCAAAATTCTGACCCGTCTCATCGAATACGCGCAGAAGCAGATCGAGGGCAAGAACTTTGCCACGCGGAAGAACGTTCTCCAATACGACGACGTCATGAACACGCAACGCACGATCATGTATGCGGAGCGCATGAAGGTTATCCGCGGCGAGGATGTGCACCAGCAGGTGCTTATGTACATTCCCGATTATGTGAAGAGCGTCGTGCGGCAGGCCGTCAACATCGAGGATATGCCCGAAAAGTGGAACGAAGACGACCTCAATGCCGCTCTCGAAAAGAAAATTCTGCCCAAGGACACGAATTTCATCACCCGCGAAAAGCTCGAAAAATGGGATTACGATACGGCGATCGATAAAATTTCCAAAAAGGCCACCGAATGCTATGAAGAGAAGATCGTACGCATCAGGGAACAAACGCAGATCGACTTTGCCGACGTCGAGCGCCGTATTCTTTTAAGAGTCGTCGATAATAACTGGATCGACCATATCGACGCGATGGACCAGCTCCGCAAGGGGATCCGCTTGCAGGCATACGCGCAGTCCGACCCCATCCTTGCCTACAAGAAAGAGGGGCTGGAGATGTTCGATGAGATGATCGAACGCATTCAGGAGCGCACGATTGCCATTCTGTTGAAGGCGGAAGTGCAGGTACAGCAACCTTCCGTGCAACGCATCATGCCGACGGTGTCCCGTCCCGCGGTGCAGAATCCCGGACAACGGGCGGATTCCGCCGAACGGAATGAAGGGCAGGCGGCGGAGAGCAACACCCGTCAAGGGCCTTCCGCCGTCCGTGCGCCCGCAATGTCGATGCCGTCCGTGCCCGCGGCAGTCGACGTAAACGCCCTGAGGACGAGCGGATCCGAAAAATTCAATCCCGCGACGATGAAGAAGGCAAAGAAGCCCGGCCCCAACGATCCTTGCCCTTGCGGCAGCGGGTTGAAGTACAAAAAGTGCCATGGAAAACCGTTTTAATGCCTTTACGGGCCGTCATAATTTTAATAAACGATAGGTATTTATGTTCAAAGCAGACGATTACAGACTGAAAATCAAAGATCTCGAAGAGATGTTGGGCGAAGCGAAATACGCGCTGGACATCGACAACCGTTATACGCAGCTCCGAAACCTGCGGGCGGAGCAGGAAAAGCCGGAGGTTTGGCAGGACCTCGAGCGTTCTGCCAGAATCGGGCGGGAAATTTCTTCCATCGAGAATAAAATCGCGTCCTACGAAAAGGGCAGAAAGGCGCTCGACGATGCAAACGAAATCATAAATCTCATCGAGGAGACGGAAGAAGAGGACCTCGTCCCCGAACTCGACGGGATGATATCGGCCGCCGAAGCGGATATTGAGGAGATGCGTGTCCGCGCCCTTCTCCGCGGCAAGTACGATAATTCCAATGCGCTTTTATCGATCCACGCGGGAGCGGGCGGCACGGAGGCATGCGACTGGGTCTCAATGCTTTACCGCATGTACAGCCGTTATGCCGAGATGCAGGGCTATAAGGTCAGCGAGATTGACCGCCTTCCGGGAGACGCCGCGGGTATCAAGTCGGTGGATTTTAAGGTCGAAGGAGAGAACGCATACGGTTATCTGAAGGCGGAGATCGGCGTGCACCGGCTTGTCCGCATTTCCCCGTTCGACGCAAATAAGCGCCGCCAGACTTCCTTCGCCTCCGTTGAAGTCATGCCCGAAGTGGACGATGATAACGAGATCGAGATCAAAGACGAGGACATCCGCATCGACGTCTACAGAAGTTCGGGGGCAGGCGGACAGAAGGTCAATAAGACCGAGACGGCCATCCGTATCACGCATTTTCCGACGGGCATCGTCGTTACCTGCCAAAACGAGAGATCCCAGCTCCAGAATAAAGAAATGGCGTTCAAATACCTGCGTTCAAGGCTCCTTGAAAAGCAGATAGAGGAGCGCATGGCGCATGAGGCGGCTCTCAAAGGAGAGACGAAGAAGATCGAATGGGGCTCGCAGATCCGTTCCTATGTTTTCTGCCCGTATACCCTCGTCAAGGACCACAGAACGGGCTACGAAATGGGGGACGTGCAGGCGGTGATGGACGGCAATATTCAGGGCTTCATCATTGACTACCTCAAAAAGACGTAATTCTTCCCGTGCCTCTTTCATCATAATCAACCGGATAAGAAATGTTACCTTTAATCCTCGGAATCGAATCTTCCTGTGACGAAACGGCCGCGGCAGTGATCCGCGGCCGCATGTTGCTGTCTGACGAAATCATCTCCTCCGCTTCCGTGCAGGCCGAATACGGGGGAGTTGTGCCTGAAATTGCCTCCCGCGCGCACAGCGACGCAGTGGATGAGGTCGTTATGCGCGCACTGCGCGCCGCAAATGTACGA
Organism: uncultured Clostridia bacterium; assembly: GCA_964612545.1. GTDB lineage: Bacteria > Bacillota > Clostridia > Christensenellales > Borkfalkiaceae > Gallimonas. The sequence continues at coordinate 4,836 of CAZTBU010000032.1, forward strand.
AAGGAGGAGCTCGACGCCGTTGCCGTGACTTACGGGGCAGGACTTTTGGGGGCGCTTCTCGTGGGGCTTTCCTTTGCGAAGGGGCTTGCATACGGGCTGAATATTCCGCTTATCGGCGTCAACCATATCCGCGGCCACCTTGCGGCGAGCTATCTGGAGGATGAAACCCTTGCGCCGCCCTTCGTCACGCTCCTTGCAAGCGGCGGGCACACGGCCATTCTCTATACCGGGACAAAGTCGGAATTCGAGGTCCTCGGCGGCACGCTCGACGATGCGGCGGGCGAGGCGTTCGATAAAGTCGCGCGCGTTCTCGGCCTTCCCTATCCGGGCGGTCCGCAAGTGGAAAAACTTGCGCGCGAAGGGAAGAATACCGTCCCGATGCCTAAGATGCTTAAGGGGCTCGGCGGGTATGATTTTTCCTACAGCGGCCTCAAGACGCACATCGTCAACTATGTGCATACGAAGCAGCAAAGGGGGGAGGAATGGTCGCGGGCGGACGTTGCCGCGTCTTTCCAGTCCGCCGCGCTCGACATTCTCGCCGAAAAGACAGTGGAGGGCGCGCTTGAGAAGCACGTGAATACCGTCACGGCGGGCGGAGGCGTCGCCGCCAACGGGTATCTGAGAGAGAAGTTGGCGGAGGAATGCAAAAGGGCGGGATTAAGGCTCGTTCTTCCCGCAAAGAACCATTGCACGGACAACGCCGCCATGATCGCGGCAGAGGGACTGATCCAATACGAGGCGGGAAATTTTTCGCCGCTTACGCTGAATGCCAAGGCAAGTATTCCGCTCCGCTGATATTTACGTTTTTTCGGAGCATTTTACGTCTTATGTCGATTTTTGTTGAAAATTGCTATTTTATTTGCTTGACTTTTTTCTCTTCCGAAAGTAAAATATATTCTTAAGGAATCAGATATACTATAAAGGACACAACCTCGGAGGGGCATTTTGGAAGAAACAAACCGTGAAGATATAGAAAAAGAGGAGCGCGGCGTCTCATTCGGCGAGATTTGCCATGTGATTTTTCGGTGGAATAGATTACTTGTAATCCTTGCAGCCACGCTTGTTGCCGCCATTGCAACGGCGCTTATTTTTAAATTATACATCAATCCCCGAAAGACGGTTTATGAGGCAAAATTCAATTTTCGTATAGTCAACACAGCTTCATCTTCTGAACGCTTTACCAGCGGGCAGTACTTTTTGGATGAGGAAACGCTGAATTCCGTGAAGAACTCCGATGAACGGTTTGCGGGGGTTGATGTCGGGAGTTTGCTTCCCGGCGGAGAATATCCTATCACGTTTACGCAGGAATATGTTGCCGAAGAAGGGGAAGTTGGTAAAACATATTATGTAATTTCCGTAAGCGAAAAACCTTTTGCAAACGAAAAAACCGCAAAGGATTTTGTGAGAGCGCTCATCGATTCCGTCAAAGAGAAGTCAATCGGCGATGCCAAGGCGCTTTCGGCAACGGACGAAGCGGGCTTTAACGGCTATCAGACGCAACTGAGGGCCTATAGCGATGCGGAGACATATGAGGAGAAGCTCTCGATTCTGTCTGCACAGCGTAATTATCTGCTAAGCTTCTATGACGCTTGGATAGCGCAATACGGCGGCTTGTATCAAGTCCGCTCCGCAAATCAGTCCCTGACGGGCCTGCGGGAAACGGTACAGCTGTCATTCGGTGATACGAAATATAATGAACTTGCGGCGGAACTGGACGCAAACGCATATATTCCCGGCGGTGCGGACAATTCCATCCTGCAGTCACGGCTCAACACTTATAATGAGTTGCTTGATCTGAACAAAAGGAAATTGGAAAATTTAAAGGCGGAGCTGGCCGCGCTTGTTTCCCAATATAAGGATTTTGATGGGGCCTCGTCTTCCCTCATGCCGCAATTCGGTGAGTTTCATTCCCGTATCGCCGCCTTGACGGAAGAAAATGCCGTCCTTGAAAAGAAAATCAAAATGCTCACGGATCTGATCGGAAACGAAGCCTCGATTGCAGAATATTTGCAACATGAGAGTGACTTTAACGAATCGCTTCAAAACATATACGATAGCCTGACTTTGCGTTCGCAGGAGCTTGCATCCGTGGCGGAAGAGATTACGACAAGGGAATCCTATACGGCGATAGACAGTATCGAACAGACGGGCGGTTCATACACTTTGCTTGTAACGGTTGCCGTAGCGGTCCTTGCATTTTTAATCGCGTCTGCAGTGTGCTATTTCGTCTCCGTCCGCAGGGGGGGGGGGGCGCTCGGCGTCAGTGAAGAAAGAGACGCACGGCGAGAACAAGGGCGGGGCGCCCCGCAAATAAAAAATCACCGCATAACTTTTATCCCGATTGCAGAAACTGCAGTCGGGTATTTTTTATGGGAAATCAAACCATCTACTTCAAAAATCAGCCGCGCATCATTGCGACGAGCACGATTGCAGGCCCCAAGGAGTGCGAGGGGATCATCGGCAGATATGTAGAGACTGCCCTTGCCGATGACATGTTCGGTGAAAGCACTTACGAAAAAGCGGAGTGCAAGATGCTCTCTACCGTCATAGACGGCGCCATCACGAATGCGGGCCTCGGCCGCGATGAAGTGGATATGATCGTTTCGGGTGACCTTCTCAACCAGATTATTTCGGCAAGTTTTGCCGCGCGCGACTTTTCGGTACCATTTTTGGGCGTGTACGGCGCGTGTTCCACAATGGCGGAAAGTTTGGCCGTGGCGGCGGCGTTCGTCAACGGAGGACTGTGCAAGAAGGTAGTGGCGGCAACGGGCAGTCACTTTGCTTCGGCCGAACGGCAGTACCGTTATCCGTTGGAGCTCGGTTGCACAAGACCGCCCCAATCGCAGTGGACGGTGACGGGAGCGGGCGGCGCGCTTATTTCCGATGAGGGCAATGGCGTCAGGATCACGGGCGCGACACTCGGAAAGGTGGTGGACTTCGGCATTACCGACGTCAACAATATGGGCGCCGCCATGGCCCCTGCGGCGGCGGACACAATACTTGCCCATTTCAGGGGGACAAAAGAGGAAGTTGAAGATTACGACCTCATCGTCACAGGAGATTTGGGCGCACTCGGAAGCCGTATATTAAAGGATTTGACATGGGAAAAAGGCTTAAATATCAATAAGAATCATGTGGACTGCGGGGAGATTATCTACAACGTTATCGAAGATGAATATCAGGGCGGCAGCGGTGCGGGTTGCTCGGCCGTGGTGCTCAATTCCTATCTCTATCACAAACTCATGACGGGCAGTCTCAAAAAAATCCTGTTCGTGGCGACGGGAGCGCTTCTCTCCACCGTATCTTCGGGACAGGGGGAGTCCATTCCCTGCATCGCCCATGCCGTTGTTTTGGAAAGGTGATAAAACGGAGTCACCCTGAGCCTGCCGAAGGGTCACCTTATTTTTTCCCGTCACCCTGCCCCGCCCGCACGTTCTTTCACAGACTAAGGGCGGCACGAGCCCGTAGGGCGAAGTAGCCTGCCGAAGGGGCACCTTATTCTGCGGTGATGGTTCGGCTACGCTCACCATGACGAATAAAAACGCCGTCACCCTGCCCCGCCCGCACGTTCTTTCACAGACTAAGGGCGGCACGAGCCCGTAGGGCGAAGTAGCCTGCCGAAGGGGCACTATAAAAAAATCGTCACCCTGAGCTTGCCGAAGGGTCACCGCATTATAACAATGTGATGGTTCGGCTTCGCTCACCATGACGGATTCAGAATGCTGCGGTGATGGTTCGGCAAGCTCACCATGACGTGATTCAGAAT
>CAZTBU010000033.1:0-7596 GCA_964612545.1 uncultured Clostridia bacterium
CATCTTCGCCGGTCTCGTTCGTGGCGGCGACAGCTTCCTTGACAGCGTCGGAAACTTCGACGGTCTTCTCTTCATCATTGAACGCTTCGATCCACGCGTTGAGCGCTGCCTTGAGGTTCTCATCCGAACCGTCTCTGATTATATTCTCAGCGTGCATTTTGAGCTGGTCTCTGAGCTGTGAAGTCGACAGGTACATGCCGAGCGCGAATTCCGCGTCGTTCTCGAACAGGGAGTTCGAAACGGCGGGACCATGTCCGTTCTCGTCGACCGAGAACGGGAACGTCGGCGCGAACAGGCTGCACGCCTGCGGGCATCCCGTTGCCAGAGCCGATATCATCCTGTTGCCGAACAGCTGTGTCAGCAGTTTGAAGTACGGTGTCTCGCCGCAGCCCGGGCAGGCTCCCGAGAACTCGTAGTAAGCTTTTTCGAACTGGCTGCCCTTCGTGGAGTACTTGTTCATCGGGTTCTCCTTCTTCGAAAGGGTCAGGCAGTAATCCCAGTATTTCTGTTCTTTCAGGTTCTCTTCGAGCGGTTTCATGACGAGCGCCTTGTCCTTGACCGGGCAGACGTTCGCGCAGCTGCCGCAGCCCTGGCAGTCGAGCACGTCGACCTGCATACGGAACGTGTAATCCTCGAAGCCCTTGCCCTTGCCGTCTTTCGTCTCGAGACCTTCGGGCGCGTTCGCCGCTTCTTCCTCAGTGAAGAGGAAGGGTCTGATGGCGGCGTGCGGACAGACGAGCGAGCATCTGTTGCAGCCGATACACTTGTCGATGTTCCATTCAGGCACTTTCTCGGCCACGCCGCGCTTGTCGTACTTCGCCGTATCTGTCGGGAAGACGCCGTCCGCGTAATCTTTGAATACGCTCGTCGGCAGATCGTCGCCTTCCAGAGCGTTCATCGGGAGCTGGATCTCTCTCGTGTACGAAGGCAGCGACATATCGATCTCTTTTTCCTCGTCCTTGAGATCCGCCCATGCCGGGTCTACTTCGACCTTCTTGACATCCGCGATGCCCCTGTCTACGGAAGCGAGGTTCATGTTGACTATATCCTGCCCCTTTGAGCTGAACTTTTCTGTCGCGGCTTCCTTCATGTATTTCACCGCGTCATCGATGGGGATGATGTTGGCGAGTTTGAAGAAGGCTGCCTGCAGTACCGTACTGGTCCTGTTGCCGAGACCGATCTCGTCAGCTATGCCGGAAGCGTTGATCGTGTAGAAATTGATGTGCTTCTGCGCGAGCTGGCGCTTTGTGCGGTTATCGAGGTTGTCGGTGAGTTCCTGGCCCTCCCAGTGGGTGTTGAGCAGGAAAGTGCCGCCCTCCCTGATCTCCTTGATCAGGTCGTATGTGTTGACGTAGCTCTGCTTGTGGCATCCGAGGAAGTCGGCCTGCGTTACATAGTATTCGCTCCTGATCGGGTTGTCGCCGAAGCGGATGTGGCTCCTTGTCAGGCCGCCCGATTTCTTGGAGTCATACTGGAAGTAAGCCTGGACGTATTTGTCCGTGTGGTCGCCGATGATCTTGATGGAGTTCTTGTTGGCGCCGACCGTGCCGTCCGAGCCGAGGCCGTAGAACTTCGCGGAAGTCGAGCCTGCGGGAGCCGCGTCGAACTTCGTGCCGAAGTCGAGGGACGTATGGGCGAGATCGTCGTAAATGCCGACGGTGAAGTGGTTTTTGGGTTCTTTGCTTTCGAGATTCCTGTAAACCGAGAGCACCATGGAGGGATTGAATTCCTTGGAGCCGAGACCGTATCTGCCGCCGTAGACCTTGATGCCGGAAATCCCCTTTTCGAGGAGCGCCGTGCAGACGTCGAGATAGAGGGGCTCGCCCAGCGAACCGGGTTCCTTCGTCCTGTCGAGAACGGCAATCTTCTTGCAGGTCGCGGGGATTGCGGAGATGAAAGCGTCTGTTGCGAAGGGGCGGTACAGGCGGACCTTGATGAGGCCGTATTTCTTGCCCTGCGCGTTGAGTTTGTTGATGGATTCTTCCACGGTCTCCGCACCGGAGCCCATGATGACAACGACGTACTTCGCATCGGGCGCGCCGACATAATCGAAGAGGTGATACTTTCTTCCCGTAAGTTCGCCGACGGCGTCCATCATCTCCTGTACGATGGCGGGTGTTGCCGCATAATAGTTGTTCGCGGCCTCCCTGTTCTGGAAGTACGTGTCGCCGTTCTGCGCGGTGCCGCGCTGCACGGGGTGCTCGAAGTTGAGTGCCCTTGCCTTGAATGCGGCAACGTCTTCGGCGAGCCCCTTCTTGTCGAAAAGGCTCCTGAGTTCGTCATAGTCGATTGTGTCTATCTTGCTGACCTCGTGTGACGTCCTGAAACCGTCGAAGAAGGAGATAAAGGGGACGCGGGCGCGGAGCGTGGACATGTGCGCCACGGTGGCGAGGTCCATGACTTCCTGCACGGAACAACTTGCGAGCATCGCAAAGCCCGTCTGGCGGCATGCCATGACGTCGGAATGGTCGCCGAAGATGTTCAGCGAGTGGGCGGCAAGGGCGCGCGCGGAAACATGCATGACCATGGGAAGGAGTTCGCCCGAGATCTTGTACATGTTGGGGATCATGAGGAGAAGGCCCTGCGAGGCCGTATAGGTCGTCGTGAGCGCGCCTGCGGTCAGCGATCCGTGTACGGCGCCCGCCGCGCCGCCCTCCGACTGCATTTCGGTGATGCGGAGTTTCTGCCCCCACATATTCACCCTTCCCTGCGTAGCCCACTCGTCTGCGGCTTCCGCCATGGGGGACGAAGGAGTGATGGGGTAGATCGCCGCCACTTCACTGAAGGCGTAAGCGACATGCGAGGCGGCGGTGTTGCCGTCGATTGTCATTTTCGTCATCTGAAAACCTCCATAAAATAAATAAATGAATTTTGGATTTGTGCGGCAAGCGTGAAAGTATATGCCGCTGTCTGCTATTATAAGTGTTTTCACGAATAAAGTCAAGATATAAAGATAAATTTTTAGGGCCCGCGCGGGGGATTCTTGTTTTTCCGCGCCCCTTCCGCCTCCTTCTCCCGCGGAAGGGGCGCGGGAACGGACACAAAACATTTTTTCGATATTCACCGTAAATTCATTGTAAAATGTTTCGTTTTTTGCTATAATGGGAAAAGTATGACGGCAATTTCGATGAAGGACGTCGCCTTTTCCTACGGCGGGGGCGGCTTCCGCATGGAAAATTTCAATTTCGGCGTGGAGGAAGGGGAGTTCCTCGCCGTGCTCGGCCATAACGGCAGCGGCAAGTCTACCCTTGCCCGCCTCATGAACGGTCTCCTCTTTGCCGATAAGGGCACCGTGGAGGTCTTCGGCACGGCCATTACCGAGAAAAATCTCTATGAGATCCGCCGTCAGGTTGGAGTGGTATTCCAAAATCCGGACAATCAGACGGTCTCGTCCATTGTGGAGGACGACGTTGCCTTCGGAGCCGAAAACATCGGGCTGGAACGCGAAGAGATCGGCGAGCGCATTTCCTTTGCCCTGAAAGCCGTCGGCATGGAGAAATACAGGGGGGCCACCGTCTCCCGTCTTTCGGGCGGGCAGAAACAGCGGGTTGCCATTGCCGGCGTTTTGGCGCTGAAGCCGAGAGTTCTCGTCCTCGACGAATCCACGGCCATGCTTGACCCCCGCGGAAGACGGGAAATTACGGATGTCGTCCTCAGACTCAACCGCGAGGAAAAGATCACCGTCGTGCTCATCACCCATTTTATGGAAGAGGCGCTTCTTGCGGGCCGCGCCGTCGTCATGAACAGGGGGGAAATCGTCATGGAGGGTACGCCTGCGGACATCTTCGGGCGCCACGGGGAACTTTTAACTTACAATCTGACCCTGCCGCGCATCGGGGAAATCTGCAAAAAATTGCAGGCGGGCGGAATGAACGTGCCCGACACGCTCGATATTCAGGTCCTCGCCGATGCGATCGCAAGGGAATTGAAAACGGACGGCGGCGGCTCCCGCTCTCCTTCGGGGGGAGAAAATTCATAACCTATGGCGGAAAATCCTCTGAACATTTGCCCATCCGTTACGGGCGGACGGGGGAAGGGGCACCCGTCTGCGTCCCGCCTGAATTTTTCATTCCGGATCATTCATTAAAATTATGAACATCGTTGCCGAACATCTATCATACGTCTACAATGCGGGTTCGCCGTTCGAAGCGAAGGCCCTCGACGACGTCTCCCTTACGATCGGAGAGGGGGAATTTTTCGGCATTATCGGCCATACGGGGAGCGGGAAATCCACTTTTGTAAAGCACTTGAACGGCCTGATCCGCTTGCCTTCTTCCCTGAAACACTACAAAAAACCAAAGGTAAAAAAGGGGATGCCCGCGCCGGCGGAACCTTCCCTGAAGGTGGGCGGGTACGACCTTGCGGACAAAAAGACGGATTTTTACGGCCTCCGCAGGCAAGTCGGCATGGTCTTTCAGTATCCCGAGGCCCAGCTCTTTGCCGAGACGGTCCGCGAGGACGTCGCCTTCGGCCTGAAAAATTTTGAAAAAGACATGAAGGAAGAGGAGATCCGTGCGGCGGTGAAGGCGGCGATCGAAGCCGTCGGGCTGGACTATGACGCCGTCGGGGACGTTTCTCCCTTCGACCTTTCGGGCGGGCAGAAGCGGCGCGCCGCGATTGCGGGCGTTATCGTCACAAAGCCCGAAATTCTCGTCCTCGACGAACCTGCGGCGGGGCTCGACCCTTTGGGGAAAAAGGAGATTATGGAGCTTTTGCACCGTCTGCACGGGGATTGGTGCAAGACCGTCGTCATTGTCTCGCACGATATGGATGAAATTGCCGAAAATTGCACACGTGTCGCCGTTTTTTCGGAAGGAAAGCTCGTCTGCGTGCTTCCGCCCGCGGAGCTTTTTTTGAAGGCGGAGGAGCTCGGTGCTCTGGGGCTCGACATTCCCCTCACCGCAAAACTTTGCCTTGCGATGAAGGAGCGCGGCATAGAAATCGGCTGTGATTTTACCGTCGGCGGCTTTGTTAAGGCTGTACTCGCAAAGAAAGGGGGAGAAAAATGAAAGACGTCTCCTTCGGGCAGTATTATCCCGTTTCCTCGTTTGTACACAGAGTCGACCCGCGTCTCAAAATCATCTTTCTTATCGCCTATATCGTGGCAATTTTCCTCGCAACGAATTTTTACGGCCTCGCGGTGTGCGCGTTTACCCTGCTCCTTGCCATTGTGTTTTCGCGGGTGCCCATACGGAAGGTTCTGCGGGCGGTCAGGGGAGTGCTCGTCCTTATCCTGTTTACGGCGGTGCTCAACATCTTTTTTTACCGCGGCGAGAGCGAACCCTACTTCCGCTGGAAAATCTTCGCGGTCTACAGGGAGGGGTTGGTTTTTACCGCCTTTCTCGTCTGCCGCCTCGTGCTTCTCGTGACGTTCTCCTCCATGCTGACCTATACGACGACGCCCGTTGCCCTCTGCGACGGACTCGAAAGTTTGCTTACGCCTCTCAAATGGATCCGTTTCCCCGTGCATGCCTTGGCCCTCATCATGAGTTTGGCGCTGCGCATGATTCCCATTTTGTCCGACGAACTCGACCGGATCAAGAGCGCGCAGATGGCCCGCGGCTCCGATTTCGGGAGCGGCAATATCGTAAAGCGCGTGAAGGCGATGATTCCCGTCCTGATTCCGCTATTCATCTCCGCCTTCCGCAGGGCCGACGAGCTCGGCGAGGCGATGGAAGCGCGGTGTTATATGGGGAACAAAAAGCGTACAAAGTATAAAAAACTTCATTTCACTTGGCGGGATCTCATAGTGTTTCTTTTGCTCGCGGGGCTTGTGGCAGGGGTTGTCCTGTTCCGCGTTTATTTCGGGGGCGTGATATGAGATACGCGCTGATGTTGGGATATGACGGCACCTGTTTTTCGGGCTGGCAACGGCAGAAAAAGGGGGAACGCACCGTGCAGGGCGAGCTCGAGAAGGCGGCGGAAAAGGTCTTCGGCGTGCCCACGCGCGTATCGGCGTCGGGCAGGACGGATGCGGGCGCGCATGCGCTCTGCCAAATCTGCCATCTTGACGCGGAGTCCGTTCTTCCCGCGGAAAAGCTTGCTGTTTGCCTGAATCTTGTTTTACCGCCCGATATACGGGTATATAAAAGCCGTATCGCTCCCGAAGGATTCGACTGCACGCGGGGCGCCAAGCGCAAGACGTATTGCTACCGCTTCTATACGGCGGAGGCGGAAATTCCCGTCATTGCCCGTTACGCGGTAAGAATTCCGGGGACGCCGTGCATCGGTCCGATGAGGCGCGCCGCGGACATGGTAGTGGGAAAACACGATTTTAAGGCGTTTTGCGCGGCGGGTTCTTCCGCAAAAACGACGGAAAGGACGGTTTTCGGTGCCGAAATTACGGTCAGGGGCGAAAAGCTCGGCACCATGTACGGGATCCGCGTCACGGGAGACGGTTTTTTATACAACATGGTCCGTATTCTCGCGGGGGAAATCGTCGCAATCGGGCTCGGCAAAGGAACAGAGAATCTTAAAAAGGCGCTCTCGTCGGGGGAGCGGGCGCTCCTCGCAAAGACGATGCCCGCAAAGGGCCTTATGCTGGAAAATGTAGAATATGATGTGCCGCTTTTCGGCATGCAGGAGGTATAAATGGAATTTTTCACTTGGATGTCATTCCCGCAGGTATTTATCCAGTTCTTTTTGTCGCTCGAGGACGGCGACATCGAATCCGTGATTGCGTATGAGAAGAAAGTTCTCATGATCTCTCTCATCGTGGCGGCGGGTCTCTATCTCATCGGGCATCTTTTCGGCGGATTCGGCCTCTATAAAATGGCCAAGCGCGCGGGGGATAAATGCGCATGGATGGCCTTTGTGCCCGTTCTCAACACTTACCTTTCGGGAAGGCTCGCGGGCGAGACCACGATCTTCGGCGTGAAGGTAAAGCACATGGGGCTCTATACCGCGATTGCGGAGCTATTGTACATTTTGTTGAATATTTCCGTTCTGACCATCGGTTCGATTCTCGCAAATCCCGCGTGGAACCGCGTGACGGTGCAGACGGTGGGCGGCTCGGAGATTATCACGGGAACGGAGTATGTTACGGAACAAATCCCCCTCGGAATCCGCTGGCTTCCGACGGCGGAGTTTGCCCTTCAGATCGTTACGGATATATGGTCTTTCGTGCTCCTGTTTATGTTTATCTTCCTTTATACGTCCTTCTTCCGCAAGTATTACGCGCGCGGGCCGCTTATGATGGCGTTCATTTGCTCCTTCTTCCCCGTCAGGGGCTATGTGCTCTTTGCGGTGCGGAACAATACGCCCGTCGACTATAACCAATGGATGCAGGACAGGATCCGCATGATGCAACGCGGGCCGTACGGCGGTTCCCAACCCCCTTACGGCAATCCGCCCTATGACCCCCCTTACGGAGGCTCCGGCGGGACGGACGCGGGTGGCGAACCCTTCTCGGACGCGGGCGGTCCGAAGCAGAGCGGCTCCGCGTCCCCTTGGGACGGCGAGCCCTTCTCCGACTTATAAATATAATAAGGAAATATAAAACGGCAGTTCGGCGGCGGCGCATCTTCGGATGCGCCGCCGCATTTTTGTTGTTTTCCGCCCGCGGGAGAGGACGGACGCGGAAAAAAAAGCTGTGGA
>CAZTBU010000034.1:0-6334 GCA_964612545.1 uncultured Clostridia bacterium
CAGACTAAGGGCGGCACGAGCCCGCAGGGCGAAGTAGCGTAGTCGAAGGGTCACCGCATTATAACAATGTGATGGTTCGGCTGCGCTCACCATGACGTGATTAGAACGGCGAGCACTCTTTTTTTCGTCACCCTGCCCCGCCCGCACATTCTTTCGCAGACTAAGGGCGGCACGAGCCCGCAGGGCGAAGTAGCGTAGTCGAAGGGTCACCGCATTATAACAATGTGATGGTTCGGCTTCGCTCACCATGACGATAATGTGATGGTTCGGCTACGCTCACCATGACATAAAAAATTGTCACCCTGAGCGTAGTCGAAGGGTCACATTATTCTGCGGTGATGGTTCGGCTTCGCTCACCATGACGTAATTAGAACGGCGGGGAAATCGACATAGCCCCCAAAGTGCTTCCCGTGCGTCTCATAAAAATGCTCAACTCATACTCAAAAAGGAAGTTTCTTTCGCAAGAATAAAACTCTTTTGAAAAACGCTTGCAATTCCTTTCAAAATGGGATATACTGTAAGAGCTGTGATAGGTGGGGAGTCAGCGGTGCCCTGTATCTGCAATCCGCTATAGCAGAACCGAACGCTTTTCCCGGTGCTGTCTATGGGAGGCAGCATGCGGTAAGCAGTGATGATCACAAGGTCTTATGCAATGCGCGTCCGCGAACCGTGTCAGGGTAGGGATACAGCAGCACTAAACGGTGCCGCGCGTGTGCCATGAGGTAGCTTTGTGGGAGCCGGCTGCCGCGTTACCGCTCCGGTATACGGCAACAAAAAAAGCCCTCACAGTTTTTTCGGTAATTTTACGCCCGACGGCCTTTGCCGTCGGGCGTTGCCGTTAAATTACATATAAATAAAATAACATATGTTATATACTACATGTTATTGATAAAAAGATTTCCGCCCGCACATATGTGCGGGCGGAAGTGCGCCGCGATAGCCGCGACGTCCCCCAAAAAAAAGCGGGCCGCAAGGCCCGCTTTTATCCGTCCCGATTTCAATCCAGCTTCTCAAGCAATTTAAAGTCTATGCCCTTTTCGCCGATTTTGATAATCTTTACCTTCACGGTATCGCCGACGGAGAGCACGTCGTCCACTTTTTCCACGCGCTTATCGGAAAGTTTGGAAATGTGGATCATGCCGTCTTTCCCGGGGGCAAATTCGACCCATGCGCCGATTTCGGAGCGGATCCTTACAACGCGGCCGATGAACATGTCGCCGACTTCGGGGTCATGGACGATACTCTCGATGATCGCCTTCGCCTTGAGCGCGGCCTCGCTGTCGCCATAAGAGGCAATGCAGACGGTGCCGTCTTCTTCGATGTCGATCTTCGTGCCCGTCTCGGCAATGATGGAGTTGATGACCTTGCCCTGCTTTCCGACGACATCGCCGATCTTCTCGGGATCGATCGAAAAGAAGATGATACGGGGCGCATATTTCGAAAGTTCGGGCCTGACTTCGGGCACACATTCGAGCATCTTATTCAAAATAAACTGTCTGGCCTCGTTCGCCTGCTCGATGGCGGCGTGCATGATCTCCTCGGAAATGCCCTTAATCTTAATATCCATCTGAATGGCGGTGATGCCCTTGGTGGTTCCCGCGACCTTGAAATCCATATCGCCGAGGAAGTCCTCGAGGCCCTGAATATCGGTCAGGACGCGGAATTCGCCCGTCTCCTGATTCTTGATGAGCCCCATCGCAACGCCCGCGACGGGAGCCTTGATGGGAACGCCCGCATCCATGAGCGCCATGGTGGAACCGCACACGGAGGCCATAGAGCTGGAACCGTTGGACGACAAAATGTCGTTGACGACGCGGATGGCGTACGGGAATTCTTCTTTGGGCGGAATGACGGGTTCGAGCGCGCGTTCCGCAAGGGCTCCGTGGCCGATCTCGCGTCTGCCGGGACTGCGGAGCGCCTTCGCTTCGCCCGTGCAATAGCCGGGGAAGTTATATTGGTGCATATATCTCTTTTCGGTCTCGTCGTCGAGGCCCTCCAACTTCTGCGCCGCACCGAGCATATCGAGCGTGCAGGTGGTGAGGGTCTGCGTTTGGCCTCTCGTGAACACGGCCGAGCCGTGCGCGCGGGGGAGGACACTCCTCTCGCACCAAATGGGACGGATGTCTTTAAGGCCGCGGCCGTCGGGACGGATGCCCTGCCCGAAAATCTTAGCGCGGACCTTCTCCTTCGTGAAATAATAGACGGAGTCGTTGATTTCTCTCTCCTTACCGGGGAAAATTTCTTTGAAATGCTCCGTAATTTCCGCACCGACCTGATCCTGACGGCTCTGGCGTTCCTGTCTGTCGAAGGTGTCGAGCGCCCAATCGAGCTTTTCGCCCGCATACGCGCGGACGGCGGCGTCGATTTCTTCGGGAATGTGATAGAGCTCGATCTCTTTCTTGGGCTTTCCGGCGGCGGGAACGATCACGCTCTCGATTTGTTCGCAAATTCCGGAGATCTCGGCTTGTCCGAACATGATCGCGCCTACCATCTCGTCGTTCGTGACCTCGTTCGCGCCCGCCTCGATCATGAGAATGGCGTCCTTCGTGCCTGCAAGATTGAGGTGAATGGAACTCTTTTCGCGCTGTTCCGCATCGGGATTGATGACGTATTTCCCGTCTACAAGGCCGACCACAACACTGCCCGTGGGGCCTGCCCAGGGAATATCGGAAATGGCGAGCGCAATGGATGATCCGATCATGGCGAGAGGCTCGGGCGCAACGTCGGGCTCAACGGAGAGCGCGGTCGCGGTGACGACGACGTCGTTGAAAAGGCCCTTCGGGAAAAGGGGACGGAGAGGCCTGTCTATGAGGCGGGCCGTTAAAATGGCCTTATCGGAAGCCCTGCCCTCCCTCCTCTTGAAGCTGCCCGGGATCTTACCCACTGCGTACATCTTCTCTTCATAGTCCACCTGAAGGGGGAAGAAGTCGATGCCTTCGCGGGGCGTGGGCGACATGCAGACGTTGACCATAACGGCCGTCTCGCCGCAACGGACGACGCAATGTCCGTTGGTCTGTTCCGCGTACTTGCCCGTTTCGACGGTAACTTCTCTGCCGCCGATCTGAAGCTTGAATTCTTTGTAATTCGGTGTCATTGTTGTTTTTCTCCTATCTGCTCCTATTTCTTTGCCCCGCAGTCCCATGACTGCGGAAGCGATTTACTTGATTGAGGGCCGTAAAACACGCGGTCCCGCCGTCCCGCGCGTATTTTTTCCGCAGGAAAGGAATAGCGCGAAACAAAAAGGGGCGGCAAAAAACCGCCCTTTCGGTTTTACTTACGAAGCCCGAGCTGTTCGACAATGGTTCTGTAGCGTTCAATATCTTTCGCCTTCAGATAGTCGAGAAGTCCGCGCCGCTTGCCGACCATCTTCAAGAGTCCGCGGCGGGAATGGTTATCCTGCTTATGGATTTGGAGATGTTCGTTGAGGTGATTGATGCGCTCGGTCAAAAGCGCAATCTGGACTTCGGGCGAACCCGTATCCCCCTCATGCCGTGCATACTTTGCGATGATTTCCTGCTTTTCCATTTGCGTTTATCCTCCTATGGAATGAGTCGCGATGCGCCAAGAGATGCGTGGAGAGCGCAATTCCTCGCGTACGTCCGAAAAGTAGGATACCATATTTCGGAAAATATGTCAAAGGATTTTAGGGGTTGTTTGGGAATTTCTTTTTCCGGCGGAAGGGGTTGAAAGCGCCGCTCCTCTCGCTTTTCCCTTGTTCATGGCTGTAAGCCAATGGAACCCGCTCTTATTTTTTCAAAATGAGAGTGTATCCTTCGTCCGTGATCTCGATTGTCTTTCCGTCACAAAACGCGGATATTGTATCCCCGTTCACTGTAAAATCGACCTTCTTGGCGTCCTCTTCGTTTTGATTCCATGTGCCCGTGCGAGTCTCGCCATAAAGCGTAACAACAAGTGTGCCGCCTTCGGTCAATTCAAACTTTACAAAATCTTCGGTAAGCTTCGTGCCCGCCGATATCTCGTCTCCCACAAAATATTCCGTCTTTAAGCCGTTCGCTTCGTATGTCATGGAATAAAATTTATAAACGCCCTCTTTACTGTTGCCGCATGCGGCTACCATCGCTAAGCCGAAAATCGAAATAATCGTCAACAAAACCGCAGACCATAACTTTTTCATCTTAAATTTCCTCATTTCTTGTATTTATGTCATTATTATACCTAACCTATGGTTAGAAGTCAAGCATTTTCTAACCATTAGTTATATTTTTTATGAAAGCAGGCAATCATGATTGAGATAATAAAAGAAAGACTGTGCGCAGAACTCAAAGCAAGCGGGCTTACAACAGTGAAGATCGCGAAAAAAATCGGCGTTTCCCCCGAAATGGTAACGCAATACATGACAACAAAAAAGTTGCCGAAACTTGACACCTTTGCGCGTCTGTGCAAGGAACTTGATCTTTCCGCAGACTATATTTTGGGGCTGAAAGATATATAACCGAGTTTTTTCTGTTGTCGGCATCTGCCCAAAGCAGAAAGGGCTTTTCTTTTGTCACCCTGCCCCGCCCGCACGTTCTTTCGCCGACTAAGGGCGGCACGAGCCCGCAGGGCGAAGTAGCTTGCCGAAGGGTCACCTTATTATCTCGTCACCCTGCCGTTCTAATCTCGTCACCCTGAGCTTGTCGAAGGGTCACCACTTTTTTATAAGGTGATGGTTCGGCAAGCTCACCATGACATAAAAAATCGTCACCCTGCCCCGCCCGCACATTCTTTCGCTGACTAAGAGCGGCACGAGCCCGCAGGGCGAAGTAGCTTGTCGAAGGGTCACCATAAAAAATCGTCACCCTGAGCGTAGTCGAAGGGTCACATTATTCTGCGGTGATGGTTCGGCTACGCTCACCATGACGATTCAGAATGGCCGAAGGGTCACATTATTTTTCTGCGGTGATGGTTCGGCTACGCTCACCATGACATAAAAAAATGTCGTCACCCTGAGCTTGTCGAAGGGTCACATTATTATGCGGTGATGGTTCGGCTGCGCTCACCATGACGTAATTTGAAACGACGGGCATTCTAATTCGTCACCCTGCCCCGCCCGCACGTTCTTTCGCCGACTAAGGGCGGCACGAGCCCGTAGGGCGAAGTAGCGTAGTCGAAGGGTCACCATAAAAAAATGTCGTCACCCTGAGCTTGTCGAAGGGTCACCGCTTTTTTAATAAGGTGATGGTTCGGCAAGCTCACCATGACGGATTCAGAATGGCGGGGAGGGTCACCATGACGAATTCAGAATGGCGTCGCCGCTTTTTTAATAAGGTGATGGTTCGGCACCCTGAGCCTGCCGAAGGGTCACCATGACGTGATTAGAAGGGTCACCATGACGCGATTAGAAGGAAACGGAAATAATAAAAACCGTCACATATGTGGCGGTTTTTCCTGTTCCGTGGGTTGATTGAATTACTTTTTACTGCACGCTCTGCCCTGCGGATAGAGAGGCAGTTCGAAGAAGCCGGAGCAGACTTCCTGCGAGTATTCCTGTGCGGGCGGAATGGCGCAATAGCCGTAACTGGGAACGAGAAGCTCCACCTGCATCGCGATCTTTAAAATGACCGTAACGCATGCATTTACATTGAAGGAGTTTGTCGCGGGGTCGAAAGTTCCGTCGGGAGAGACGCAGGATGCGACGCTCGTCACCGTAAAAGGCATGACGGATGCCGGCGGTACATACATCAGAACATCCTCTCCGAGGACAAGACTGCTCGACGCCGTGCCCTCCACGCCGTTTGCATCGACGTAGACGACCTCGATGGGAATGGTCACGGTCGCCTGCACGCGCGCGAGGCAACCCTCGGGCTGGCGCTCCACGGAGACATTGGATACAGTCCCCGTGCTCGTTGTAGAACGCGCGCTGACGAAGGTGAGAGGATATGTAGGATTCGAAGGGGTGGGATTCGTGAGGGGAAGATTATAATTCTCGAGGCGGGTCTGGATAATCCCCGCGTCGAAAATTTTCTCGGCCTGAATACACACCTTTTCGTTGAGACCGCTGAGCGGGTTTCCCGTTATGGTCCCGGGGCAGTGGTCAGATTGAAAATTTGAAAAGAATGACATTTGTTTCCTCCGTAAACCGTATTCGGTCTATTGCATTGTATGATGAAATCGGGCATATGTGTGAAGTCAAAATAAAAAATGTGTCCTTTCGGGCCCCGAACGGGTCACTCTTTTTTCGTCACCCTGAGCGTAGTCGAAGGGTCACCACTTTTTTATAAGGTGATGGTTCGGCAAGCTCACCATGACATAAAAAATCGTCACCCTGCCGTTCTAATCTCGTCACCCTGCCCCGCCCGCACGTTCTTTCGCAGACTAAGGGCGGCACGAGCCC
>CAZTBU010000035.1:0-4636 GCA_964612545.1 uncultured Clostridia bacterium
GCGTGCTTTACCAAAAGGGCGAAAGCCTCTGGAGCATCGTCCTGAAGGTGAAGGGCCGTGACGGCGTGGTATGGTTCTCGGGTAAAGGGGACCCCAATGACGCTCCCGCGGAAACGCTGCAGGGCGCGATGGCGGGGGACTTCTACCTCAACACAGTCGAAACCGAATTCACCGTATGGCAGCTCGGCGTGGACGGGAAGTGGACTTGTCTCGGCTCGATCAAGGGCACAGACGGCAAAAACGGGGTGCATGTCTTCTACGGCACAGGCGCGCCCGACGACAATAAGGAAGTGTGGCAGGAGGATGTAGGAGAGGGCGACCTCTACTTCAGCGTTTCCGACGGGCTTGACGGCACGGGCGCGGGCACCGTTCTGTACAGGTATACAGCCGAAGGCACATGGGAAGAGCTCATGCGCGAGGAGGCGCAAGAGGACCAAATCAATATCCGCACCTTGGAGCAGTTGTTCAAATTCGCGAAAAGCGTGAATAGCGGCACCGATTATACGGGGAAGCAAGTCCACCTCAAGGCGGATATCGACCTTTCCAAAGAGCTTGCGAAGGTGTCTGTTTTTGAAACGATAGAAAATACATGGACTCCCATCGGGACGAGCGAGAAACCCTTCAAGGGCACGTTTGACGGCGAAGGGCACACGATTTCCAACCTGAAGGCGCAAGGCGCAAGCGCGGGCCTGTTCGGCGTGACGGAAAATGCGACGATTCAGAACGTGACGCTTGCAGGTGCGACTGTTACCGCGGAGGAAGGCGGCAACGCGGGCATTCTCGTAGCCGAGGCAAAGGGCAATCTCAAGCTCTCGGGCATTAAAGTGGAAAACAGCGTCATCAAAACGGGCGAAAGCACCAAAGACGCCAAAGTCGGCGCGCTCGTGGGCAGTGCCACGGGAGAAGTCACCGTTGAAGATATTAACGTGCAGTTGGCGGAGGCGGATACCGAACTCGAGGACCAAAGCCAAAAGAACCACCCGCTGATCGGTTCGGGCACGGCCAAATACGAGGGCGAGAACGAGCTCGACTTCAAGCCCGCGGAAGGGTTTGTGGAGAAGATCGTCATCAAAGGAGACGGAACCCAAGAGACACCGACCTATGAAATTTCCAGCGCAAACGGGCTCAAATACTTTGCAAAGACGGTCAATGGTGCCGACGAGGAAAACCTCAAACTCACCGCAAAAGACTACGCAAATCTCACCGTAAAACTCGTTAACGATATCGACCTTACCAATGAAGAGTGGACGCCCATCGGCGGCACCGTGTGGGAGACAGAGCAGAGGGACGGGAAAGATGTAAGCGTATGCAAGAATCCCTTCCAAGGCACCTTCGACGGCAGATGGCATAAGATTTCCAATCTCAAGATAGATAGTTCCTCTTCGAATTATGTTGGCTTGTTTGGATATACAGACGAGGCTGCCGTGAGGGGTTTCACTATCGAGAATGTAGACCTCAACGGACAACAGTATGTCGGCGCCGTTGTGGGTTCCATTAAGAACGGTTCAACTTCCGCCGGTTTCGCTGTCTCCGGTGTTGCGGTGAAGGGCAAAATCACAATCAAAGGAAAAAAGTTTGTCGGTGGCATCACCGGCAGTAACTACGGTATAATTAAAGATTGCTGGGTCATCGGCTCCGGAGACAGTCGCATTGAGGCCACCTATTCTTCCTTCAATGTGGGAGGCGACAATGCGGGCGGCATTACCGGCTTCATAGGTGAAGGCGGCGCCGATGTTGTCGAAACGATTAAATATTGCTATGTTTCCGGGCTCACCGTCAGCGGCACCCGCGATGTCGGCGGCATAGCGGGTAGTCTCTTCTATGGCAAGGGAATCGTGGGGTGCGCGTTTGTGAACGGCACCGTCGAACGCAACAATACTGCAGGCAATCCAACCAGTGTCAGCAGTAAGAACGCAATCGGCGGCATCGTCGGGCAGGCGTATTACAGCGAAGGTGCTAAGACGTCCCCGCAGAGTATCAAGGACAACCGCGTAAGCAATGTCTCTCTCAAGGTGGGAGAGTATGATTGGACCTACGAGACGACTGTGAAGAATGACGTAAAACTTACGAACGCCATTTTGGGCTACGTCAGGTACTCCAGCACGCTCAAGGCAGGCACAATTTCGGCCGAGTTGCTCGACTATGCCAAGAATTATATTGAGGCCACGGGCAACACTGTGGAAAACGTCAGATATCACGGTATACTCAACGACGTTGCTTACGGCATTTACAGTGGCAAGGCATATGTTTCCTCCGCAACCGTTTACACCACGGAAGATCTTGTAAACGTCGGTGAGTTGCAGAAGGGTAATAAATTCGGGCGCGGCGATGTGAGCAAGGGCGGGGTCCCTGCCAATTACCCGACGACCATCAACTTCGCGGAGAACACGACTTTCGATTTCGATGGCGCCGAGTTTGCTCCCCTGTCGGGCGCGAATTTCAACTTCGACGGCCACGGCTCCACGATAACCAATGTCAAGTTCGGGAAGACCGATGGGAATGGCTGGAGCGGCTTTGTCGGTTGGTTCGGCAACGGCACGATCCGCAACCTCACGATTAAAAACGCCACTGCGAGCGGCTCGCAGGCGGGTATCTTCGTAGGACATTGCGACGAACACACCCACCTCGAAAACGTCAATCTTGGCGGGGAAATTACCGTAACGTATGAAGGGAACGCGCAAGAAACATGTCCCGGAATCGGCGCATTTACGGGTATGCTCGTCGGCAGCCCCACAATCACGGGTGCCAAAGTGCTTGCAGACGCAGTTGTCACGCTTAACTTCGGTACAGAGTTCAACCCGAATGAAGCGTCGAAGTTCATGAGCTACTATGTAGGTTATGGTGCCAATGAGCCCGTCCTCACCGGTGATCCCACCAAGGAAGAGGGAGCAAAGATTGTTTTGGGCGGCAAGATTCACGTCAAGAACGGCGCGGAGTTCCTTGCGGTTCTGGGCTCGCTTCAGACATATAGAGACTGTTTGTCGGGCGCCGAAGGGAGCGGGTTCACCCTTGCCCTAGCGGCGGGCAACTTTGATGCAACCGCAGACAATCAGTTCAGAGTGGAAAACGACGGCATCCATATCGAAGGCGCAGGCGATACAACCATACTCGACGCAAAGACGTTTTCTTGCAGCGGTCAGGCGGGCTTCGAGTTTGCGGGCGACCATTGCTCCCTGAAGAATGTGAAACTGATTTCATCGAGCACGGACGGAAATGTTTCCGCCCTGAAAGTCACCGACCTCAACAGCGCGTCGAACATGGAGGGCGACTTTGTCCTCGAAAACGTCACCATCGAAGGCAGCGCCGGCCATGCCCTCAACCTTCACGGCGTACACGGGGTTAAGGTTGATAACGTGACGATCACGAAGTACGGCAAGTGCGGCATTTCGTTCGCACAGGCAACGGGCGTTACGCTTAGCAACGTAACCATCTCGGGCGGCGCAGAAGGTAAATGGGCAAGTATCGGCTTTATGTATAACCATAACAATCCTGAAGATCCTGCTTATTTGACTCCGAGCGATGTCACCGTCAATTTTGCGACCTGCACCTTTGATGAGAAAGGCACAAGGGGCGTGATTTACAGTGAGCGGCCCACATCTGCCGGTGGTGCGGACGTTATCAGAAACACGGATGACGTTGCAAAGGAAGGGACTGTTGTCAACGATGGGGATAAGGTTAATACAAGCAGCGGTCAGCTTGAGATGCAATTTGTCGGGGCCGCCGATGGTAGTTTCTTCCATTGGAATGAATGGAACATGAACATCGTTGCAGAGGCATAAGCGGAAATTTGATTTTTCCATAATTCGGTGCCCGGAATGAGCGGGCAATACTCCTTTCTAGAGGGGCGGCCATCGGCCGCCCCTTTACTTTTTCCGAATCGCGTCATGGTGACCCATTCTGAATTCGTCATGGTGAGCGTAGCCGAACCATCACCTTATAATCACGTCATGGTGGCCCTCCCCGCCATTCCAAATCGTCATGGTGAGCTTGCCGAACCATCACCTTATGTCATGGTGGCCCTCCCCGTCATTCCAAATCGTCATGGTGAGCTTGCCGAACCATCACATTATAAAAAAGCGGTGACCCTTCGACTACGCTCAGGGTGACGATTTTTTATGTCATGGTGACCCTCCCCGCCATTCTGAATCGTCATGGTGAGCTTGCCGAACCATCACCTTATTAAAGCGGTGACGCCGTTCTAATCACGTCATGGTGAGCGTAGCCGAACCATCACCTTATTAAAAAAGCGGTGACCCTTCGACTACGCTACTTCGCCCTACGGGCTCGTGCCGCCCTTAGGCTGCGAAAGAACGTGCGGGCGGGGCAGGGTGACGAAAAAAAGAGTGCCCGCCATTCTAATCACGTCATGGTGCCCCGCGCGGCGTTCTAATCACGTCATGGTGAGCTTGCCGAACCATCACCGCAGAATAAGGTGACCCTTCGACAGGCTCAGGGTGACGAAAAAAAGAATGCCCGCCGTTCTAATTACGTCATGGTGAGCTTGCCGAACCATCACATTCTAATCACGTCATGGTGAGCTCGCCGAACCATCACCGCAGAATAAGGTGACCCTTCGACTACGCTACTTCGCCCTGCGGGCTCGTGCCGCCCTTAGTCTGCGAAAGAACGTGCGGGC
>CAZTBU010000036.1:0-4095 GCA_964612545.1 uncultured Clostridia bacterium
ACTTCGCCCTACGGGCTCGTGCCGCCCTTAGTCAGCGAAAGAACGTGCGGGCGGGACAGGGTGACAAATAGAATGCCGCACCCACTACCCGCTTAACGCCTCGAAGAATTTATTTTGCAAAGCAAAAGAAATTCTTCGAAATCTAAATCCCTCTGCGCGTGGCAGGGTCCCCCTGCCTAAGCGCACCCCATTTGCCGCATACCTGCGGCTTAATGTCCTACAAGGCACCAAAGCCCGTGGCGTGACAAGGCTTTGAATCGCGCCGAGCCGACGCCTCGAAGAATTTATTTTGCAAAGCAAAAGAAATTCTTCGAAATCTAATTGCGCAGCAAAAGAAATACGTTCGAAATAAACTTTCTACCCGCTTTCCTCCTTTAATTGGCGTATAAGCCGCATTTTTTCCTCTTCAAGCTGCTCGTCGGACAAGGCGGAATAATCCACATCGCCGTCGAGAAGCAACTTCACCGCTTTGAGATCGGGCGGGACGTCCTTCTTTGTCTCCTTCCGCTTGATGAGATGGAGTTCTCCCTCTTTCGCATCGTATTCCTCCGTGACTTCCTCCACCGTAAAGCCGAGCGCAACCTTTAAAATCGCATCGCGGATCTTATCTTCCTGCATGCCCGTTCCTCCTCAATCTCCGTATGCGCCTGTCCTTATCGAGCGAAATTGCGCTTCTCGGATCCTCTTTTCCCGAGGGGCGCGGACGCGTCATGAGATAGTAACGGAGTTCGTCCATCGCATGGTCGTCCCTCTTGACGGGCGCCTCATCGTTTCCCCAAAAGTACCCCTTGAATTCGCGTATCATGTTGGTGCAATTTGAAAAAATGTACAAATCTGGCAGGCTATTCTTGCGCGAGAGATAGCTCTTGACTTGTGCGATCCCCGCAAACACGTCTTTATTCACGCGCGTATCGGCGAGGATGCCCCGTTCATAGAAGAGTTCGGTGACGGACTTTGCGGAGGCGAGCGTTCGCTGGCCCGCCGCGGGATCGATGAGTGCGGCAATTCTTCCCTTCGCGTCCCTTTTCCACCCCAATTTGTCGCAGATATTCCCGATGGCGGCCGCGTGAAAGTCGACGTCCCGTCCCGCCGCATAGTGTTCCGCCACGACGTAGACGTTGCCGTCGGAATCGGTGCAGTACCAATGGGCGGAGAGCGGATTTTTGAGGCCGGGGTCGATGGAGATGGTATCCTGCCATTCCTTGGGAACGGGAAAGGGATCGATGACGTGAACACTCTCGTCGAATTCGGGGTAAACAAGCCCCTCCCGCGTACAGAATTTGCCGTAGCGGCGGGATTGCAGCGTAGTCTCGTCGAGACATTCCGTGAGAGCCCCGATCTCACTCTTCGAAAGAAAAGGATTGTCCGCCCACTCCATGAATTCGTACCAAATCTGGGGATTCTCGTGCCGATTCAAGTAGATCTCCTCATAGACAAAGGTTAATCCCTTCAGGGGGGTCATCGTGCCGAAAATGTCTCCCTTTCTGTCGAGGACGCGCATGACGCATTCCTCGTAGATGTCACGGGGTGGCTCCTCATCGAACCAGACGAAATCGAGCGAACTGCCCTGAAAGCGTTCCCGTCCCTGATCGCAACTCTTGAAGCCGATGACGGAGATGCCGCCGAATACATTCTTCACGCGGATCTGGTCGATAATTCCGGAAGCGGGCGAATCCCTCCTTCCGCTCGTCATCACGATTTCCTCGATCCAATCGGGACGGAGATAGTGCAGGATCTTTTGCTGGGCGACATCCCTCTGCACCTGCGAGGTCGGAGAGACAACCCAGCCGAACACGTTTTTCCTGTTCTTTCTGTAAGGATGGTTGCCGCGCGCCAGCCACACGGCCTCCGCCGCACCGCACTCCGTCTTTCCCGAGCGGTTCCCGCCGAACACCCATCGGTTCCGCTTTTTGCACTTGTGAAAGGCAAGTTGTTTTTGGTGCTTTTTCTTCCCCGTGTTGTAACGGGCGAGGGCGTCGCACTCGCTCCGCCTCTTTTGTTCCCGCTCGATGGCATGGATTTTTTGCAATATTTCGTTCATTTTCGATAAAATAAATGTTTTCACACGTTCCCGCTTCCGCTATCATAACGGCTATGAAACACTTATTCTCCCTCCTGATTCTTACGATGATTTTTGCCGTTCTCCCCGTCCGTTCCGCTTCCTTCACGGCCTCGGCGGCGGAAGAGCAATACGCCTATGTCCCCGACGGCGATGTTTGGTTTTACGCGGGCGAAACGGAGAGCTCCCGCGTCTTTCTCCTTCCCAAGACCTACTACGTAAAACTTTTGGGCTCGGGCGAAAACTATTGCCGCGTAGAATACCTTACGGATGAAGCCCCCTATAAAAAAGTCAGCGGCTATTGCAAAACAGAAGACATCATCCCCGTAGACTATGTGCCTGCCCGCCCCTATCTCAAAAAACAGATTACCCTCTCCTACTCGCTCCCCGAGGGCACAGGCTCCCTCGGCGGGTCCTTTTCAAGCGTAGAAAAGACCTTTGTCTACTACGGCCTGCGGTATGAAGGCGCCAATCTCTATTACTACGTTCTCTCCGACGGCACTTTCGACTATATTTCCGCCGAAAGCGAAGTCGTATTCGATTTAAATACCGATTACGATGAATACGCCGCCTTTGCGGATGCTTCCGCGCAGGGCGGAGGGACGGCCCAGACGTCCCCTTCGGGGGGCATGAACGCCGCCGTCATCGCGGTCATCTGTATCGCCTGCGCCGCCGCGGTTGCCGTTGCGGTGCTCATCGTCAAGGGGAAACGGACGCCTCTGCCCGACAATCAGGACGAGGAATGACGGGTTTGCCCGTCCGAGCGCACGGAGCGCTCCGATCCATGGGCAATGGCTTCCACCACGCGGGAAAACAACCCGTTTGTCTCCTCCAAAAAGCGCTCCTGCGTCCAACCTCCCCTGTATATGTAGTCCGCCGCCTTTTTCAGGAGGCGGTCTTGTTTCCGAAAATAGGTCCGCCTTGTACAGGAAACGGGAACGGCCTCCTTCATGAATTGTTTTCTGCGGAAATACTTGTACTCGAGGAGAAAGAGCTCCTCCGCGGAACAATCCTTCAGAAGGCCCTCCACAAGGCAGGATAACTCCTTCAAAGCCCTTCTTGCGGCAATCTCCTTCAGAATATCCACAGCGACATCCTCCGCGCCGCGCGGATCTTTGTAAGAGAGCAAGGCCTTGTTATCGGCCGAAGCGCCCACGGCTTCGCCGATTTCATCCATCGTGGGATAGGCATACAAAATCGCCTTGATATAGTCGTAATTCAATTTTTTCCACTCCTTCACAACAGCCCTTACGACTGCCGCCCTCACGTTTCCGAACGTTTGTTCGTATTCATCATACCACACAATTCTGACAATCGGGGGCCAATATGCCACATTTTTTTGAAATTTAAAAAAATTCAGCGGTGACCTTTCCAATCATGTCATGGTGAGCCTGCCGAACCATCACCTTATCGTCATGGTGAGCCTGCCGAACCATCACCTTATTTTTTGCGGTGACCTTTCCAATCACGTCATGGTGAGCTTGCCGAACCATCACCTTATTTTTTGCGGTGACCTTTCCAATCATGTCATGGTGAGCGTAGCCGAACCATCACCTTATCGTCATGGTGAGCCTGCCGAACCATCACCGTATAATCACGTCATGGTGAGCTTGCCGAACCATCACATTGTTATAATGCGGTGACCCTTCGGCAGGCTCAGGGTGACGACATTTTTTTATGGTGACCCTTCGGCAGGCTACTTCGCCCTGCGGGCTCGTGCCGCCCTTAGTCGGCGAAAGAACGTGCGGGCGGGGCAGGGTGACGGAAATAATGTGACCCTTCGGCAAGCTACTTCGCCCTACGGGCTCGTGCCGCCCTTAGTCGGCGAAAGAACGTGCGGGCGGGGCAGGGTGACGGATTGGGACGGCAGAGTGACGCCGTTCTAATCACGTCATGGTGAGCGTAGCCGAACCATCACCTTATTATGCGGTGACCTTTCCAATCATGTCATGGTGAGCGCAACCGAACCATCACCTTATTTTTTGCGGTGACCTTTCCAATCACGTCATGGTGAGCTTGCCGAACCATCACCTTAT
>CAZTBU010000037.1:0-3227 GCA_964612545.1 uncultured Clostridia bacterium
GTAGGGCGAAGTAGCTTGCCGAAGGGTCACCGCATAATAAGGTGATGGTTCGGCTGCGCTCACCATGACGAATTCGGAATGCTGCGGTGATGGTTCGGCTGCGCTCACCATGACGTAATTAGAACGCTCACCATGACGTGATTTGAAGGAATGGAGATATAAAGCATGATAGGATATTTAAGAGGCGCTGTAAAATATTTGGATTCCGCGTATGTGCTCATGGAAGTGGGCGGCGTGGGGTATGAAATCGTCTGCTCGGGGGCGGCGTTTTCCCGCCTTTCGGGCGTCAGAAAAGGGGAAGAAGGGGAGGTTTATACCTATCTCAAGGTCTCCGAGGATGATATTACCCTCTTCGGCTTTGCCGACCCGCAGGAAAAAGCTCTCTTTTTAAAACTTACATCCGTGCAGGGCGTGGGGGCAAGGCTTGCGATGGGCGTGCTCTCGGCGATG
The DNA here is from genome assembly GCA_964612545.1 of uncultured Clostridia bacterium. GTDB lineage: Bacteria > Bacillota > Clostridia > Christensenellales > Borkfalkiaceae > Gallimonas. The sequence continues at coordinate 451 of CAZTBU010000037.1, forward strand.
CGCCCCTCCGAGGTTTCCGAGGCCATCGCCTCCGCCGATGCCAAGCGGCTTTCCTCCGTCAAGGGGCTCGGCAAAAAGACGGCCGAGCGCATCATTCTCGAGTTGCACGGAAAGATCTCCGCCGATGAGATCCTCGGAGCGGACAGCGTGGGCGGAAGGGTTTCCGCACCCGCCGCTTTGCAGGACGAGGAGGCCGTTGCCGCCCTCATGGGCATGGGATTTACGCGGCAGGAGAGCGTGCGCGCCGTCGATCGCGCCAAGGCAAACGGCGCAAGGTCCGTAGAGGAGATTCTCTCCCTTGCGCTCAGGGGGGTGTAAACGCACGCGGCGGGATGCGTGAACGGCGCGAATGTCATTTTTTATTGAGGAGGTTTTTACACTATGTTTGAGGACGATTACAGCGACGAGAGGATCCTTTCGGGCGAAAAGGGCGGATATGACGCGGAAGAGAACGTTCTCCGCCCTAAGACGCTCGAAGATTACGTCGGGCAAGACAAGGTCAAAGAGAATCTGAAGGTCTACATGGCGGCGGCGAAACAGCGCGGCGAGGCGCTCGACCACGTCCTCCTCTATGGCCCGCCCGGCCTCGGCAAGACGACTCTCGCCCATATCATCGCAAATACGATGGGGACGCAGATCAAACTGACCTCGGGCCCCGCGATCGAGCGGCAGGGGGATCTCGCCGCCATTTTGTCCAATCTCAACGAAGGGGATGTGCTCTTTATCGACGAAATTCACCGCCTCAACCGCACTGTGGAGGAGACGCTCTATTCCGCAATGGAGGATTACGCGCTCGACATCATCGTCGGCAAGGGCCCCATGGCGCGGAATATCCGCCTTCCCCTGAAGCGCTTTACCCTCATCGGCGCGACGACGCGCGCGGGAATGCTCTCAAACCCCCTGCGCGACCGGTTCGGCATCATCTGCCGGCTCGACATGTACACGCCGGAAGAGCTTCAAAAAATCGTCTGCCGCTCGGCGCAGACGCTCGGTATTTCCGTCGAAGCGGAGGGGAGCTACGAAATCGCAAAGCGGAGCCGCGGCACGCCGCGTATCGCAAACCGCCTCCTCAAGCGCGTGCGGGATTTTTCCGCCATGCGCGGAAGCGCTTCGATCACAAAAGAGGATGCCCGCAGGGCCCTCGGCAAAATGGAGATCGACGAGCTCGGGCTCGACGAGACGGACAGGAATCTTCTCCGCGCACTCATCGAGAAATTCAACGGCGGACCCGCGGGGCTCGATACGCTTGCGGCGACGATCAACGAAGACGTGAATACGATTTTGGACGTATACGAGCCCTATCTCATCCAGCTTGGGTTTATTGCCCGCACGCCGCGGGGGCGTATTTGCCTGAAGGGCGGCTACGAGCACATGGGCATGAAGATGCCGGAAGAGGTGAAGAGCCAGCTCTCCGTTTTCGACGGCGGGGAGTAACGGGGGACCAAAACCGCCACCCCGTGCCGACGCGGAAAAATCCAAAAACATTGCATCGGATTATCTCTCATGAAAACGTCAGATTTTTATTACAATTTGCCTGAGGAACTCATCGCGCAGACCCCGGCGGAGCCGAGGGATTCGGCAAGGCTTCTTGTCTATCACCGCGGCTCCAAAAAAATCGAGCACCGCATTTTCCGCGACGTCACCGACTACCTCGGGAAGGGGGATGTCCTTGTCGTCAACCGCACGCGCGTACTTCCCGCCCGCCTTTTCGCCCATACCGAGAGCGGCGGAAAGGTTGAAGTGCTCCTCTTGAAGCGTCTCGGCCTCGAAACATGGGAATGCCTTGTCCGCCCCGGGAAAAAGTGCAAGCCGGGGGCGAAACTTGCGGTCAACGGCGAGCTCTCCCTCGAAATTCTGTCTTCCACGGAGACGGGGGAGAGGCATGTGAAATTCTTTTACGAGGGTTCGTTTGAGGACGTTCTTTCCCGCGCGGGCACAATGCCGCTTCCTCCCTATATCCACGAAAAACTCAAGGACCCCGAGCGGTACCAGACGGTTTATTCCCGCGAGAACGGTTCGGCGGCGGCCCCCACGGCGGGGCTCCACTTCACCAAAGAACTGCTGCAAAAAATCGGGGATATGGGCGTGGAAATTGCGGAAATTTTGCTCCATGTCGGGCTCGGCACATTCCGCCCCGTGAAGGCGGAAAACGTCGAGGACCATGTCATGCACAGCGAATATTACGAAGTTTCGGAGGAGGCGGCGGAAAAGATCAACGCGGCCAAGCACGAGGGGAGGCGGGTCATTTGCGTCGGCACGACTTCCGTGCGCACGCTCGAGACCGTGGCCAATGCCGACGGCACCGTGAATGCGGGGCGGGGTGAAACGTCCGTCTTTCTCTATCCCCCCTATAAAATGAAATGCGCGGATGCGCTCATCACCAACTTCCATCTGCCCGGGAGCACGCTCCTGATGCTCGTCAGCTGTTTCTGTTCCCGCGAGGAGATTCTGGAAATTTATAAAGTGGCCGTGGAAGAGAAATACAGATTTTTTTCTTTCGGCGACGCGTGCTTGTTTTTATAGGCTTAGCGCGCGAGATCCTTCGACAGGCTCAGGATGACGCGCGAAGCGTGCGGTGACCCTTCGGCAAGCTACTTCGCCCTACGGGCTCGTGCCGCCCTTAGTCTGCGAAAGAACGTGCGGGCGGGGCAGGGTGACAAATAGAATGCGCGCCGTTTCAAATCACGTCATGGTGAGCTTGCCGAACCATCACCGCAGCATCCGTCATGGTGAGCGTAGCCGAACCATCACCTTATTATGCGGTGACCCTTCGGCAG
>CAZTBU010000038.1:0-2801 GCA_964612545.1 uncultured Clostridia bacterium
AACCCTACGACTCAATATGGTTTGAAGGGTGGGCTACAAGCCTCGGAAAAAAATATTTTAATTGACGATAAAAAAGCACCCCCGCTATTGAGGGTGCTTTTTTGCGACAATGCCCGCAACGCCTTTGACGAAAATATACCGTGCGGCGGCGGTGTTCAAACTTTGTCGCTCTTGGCGGAGAGAGAGGGATTCGAACCCCCGGACAGTTGCCCGTCAACGGTTTTCAAGACCGCCGCATTCGGCCGCTCTGCCATCTCTCCGTAAAAACGGCTGTTCCGCCGTTTTTTCAATATCTCCATTATACCATTTTTTTCGGTTTTTGCAACTTTTTTGTTGCGCGAAGAAGTAAATTTGCGGTAAAAATTCTTTGAAACAAAGAAAATACCATGTAAAAAAATTGCGCAAGCGTTTTTTGGGGAGCCCCGTGCGCTCTTGTGCGGGATCGGCAAAAAAATTCGAAAGGAAAATCTGCAACTTATGTTGCGAAAAACGTTTTTTCAACGGAAAATGGCTCCCGCGGGAGCCATTTTCCGTGCTGTGGATTTATTCCTTGCCCGCCATCTTCTTGTATCCCGCGAGGCGCTCCATGGAGCTCTCTTCGGTCTTCCTGAAGAGTTCTTCCGCGACTTCGGGCTGGGTCTTCTTGAGGGAAGCGTACCGCGTTTCGCCCAAGATGAAAGCCTGATAGTCGCCCGTGGGATCTTTGCTGTCCAACGTGAAGGGATTTTCTCCCTTTGCCGCGAGATCGGGATTGTAGCGGTAGAGCTGCCAATAGCCGCAGTCCACCGCGTTCTTTTCTTCCGATTGCGATTTCGTCATATTGATGCCGTGGTTGATGCAGGGCGCATAGGCAATGATGAGAGAGGGACCCTTATATGCCTCGGCTTCCTTCAGCGCCTTAACGAGCTGCGCCTTATCCGCGCCCATCGCTACCTGTGCGACGTACACATAGCCGTAGCTTGCCGCAATCATGCCGAGGTCCTTCTTCTTTACGCGTTTGCCGCCCGAAGCGAACTTCGCAACCGCGCCGATGGGGGTGGATTTACTTGCCTGCCCGCCTGTGTTGGAATAGACCTCCGTATCGAGGACGAGGACGTTCACATCTTCGCCCGAAGCGAGGACATGGTCAAGCCCGCCGTAGCCGATGTCATACGCCCATCCGTCGCCCCCGATGATCCAGAAGGAAGGCTTGACGAGGCAATCTTTTTCGCCGAGGATCTCGTTGAGAAGGGTAAGTTCTTCGCCCTCGCATTCCGCCTTGCAACTTTCAAGCTCTTTGACGAGAGCCGCGGCCGCCGTCTTGCTTCCTTCGGCGTCGTTCATGTTCCCGAGCCATTCGGTGAGGGGTTTCACGCATTCGGGATAATCCGCCCACATATCTGCGAGTTTTTTGACTTTATCTGCAAGTGCCGCACGCCTTGCCTTGTAGGCAAGGCTCATGCCGTAGCCGAATTCCGCGTTGTCTTCGAAGAGGGAGTTCGCCCAAGCGGGGCCGTGGCCCTCTTTGTTCGTGGTGTAAGGGCAGGTGGGGGAAGAACCGCCGTAGATGGACGAGCAACCCGTTGCATTCGCGACGATCATCCTGTCGCCGAAGAGCTGGGTGACTACCTTCACATATGGCGTTTCGCCGCAGCCCGCGCATGCGCCGGAGAACTCGAAGAGGGAAGGGGTGAACTGCGATTTCTTGACGTCTGCCATTTTGACTTCGGATAGGTCTGCTCCGGGAAGGTTGACGGCATATTCCCAATTTGCGGCCTCGGTTTCTTCGAGCTCGGCAAACGGGGCCATGACAAGGGCTTTGTTGCCCTTCATGCCGGGGCAGACGTCCGCGCAGACGCCGCAGCCCATACAGTCAAGCGCGGAGACCTGCATCCTGAACCCATAGCCGGGAACGCCCGTTGCGGGCTTCGTATCGAACGTTAGGGGCTTCTCTTGTCCCTCCGCAACGAGGGCGGGACGGATGCATGCGTGCGGGCAGACGAAGGAGCACTGATTGCACTGGATGCAGTTTTCCTTGATCCACTTGGGGACCATGACGGCGACGCCGCGCTTTTCGAACTTTGTGGTTCCCGTGGGAACGGTGCCGTCGGCATTGAACGCCGAGCAGGGAAGTTTGTCGCCCTCAAGTGCAAGAACGGGAGCGATAACGGACATGAAATAATCATTGTCCGCAACCTTTGCCATCTCCGCGCCCTCCGTCGTAGTTGCCCATGAAGCGGGAATGCGGATTTTCTTGAGGTTGGCCTTTGCGGAGTCGATCGCGTTGTAGTTCATCTGGACGACGGCGTCGCCCTTTCTTGCGAAGGATTTATAAGCCATCTTTTTCATGTATCCGACGGCATCGGTATACGGCATGATCTGCTCGTTGATGAGGAAAAATGCCGATTGCAGGATCGTGTTCGTCCTGCCGCCGAGGCCGAGCTTTCTTGCGATTTTGATTGCGTCGATGACGTACAGTTTCGCATGTTTCTTCGCGAGTAAGTTCTTCATTTTTGCGGGGAGATTCTGTTCGAGTTCCCGCAAAGTCGTCCAAGGTGCATTCAGCAGGAAGGAGCCGCCCTTTTTGAGATCGCTTACCATGTCATACCGGGTGACGTAGGAAGGATTGTGGCAGGCGATGAAGTCGGCCGCGTCGATGAGATATTCGCTTTGGATGGGCGTCTTGCCGAAGCGCAGGTGGGAGACGGTGATGCCGCCCGATTTCTTCGAATCATAGAAGAAATAAGCCTGCGCGTACATATCGGTATGGTCGCCGATGATCTTGATGGAGTTCTTGTTGGCGCCGACCGTGCCGTCCGAGC